>NZ_CP028365.1:1808100-2109450 GCF_003033925.1 Tannerella serpentiformis | reverse complement strand
TGCTGATCCGCATGTGGAAAGGGCTGGCGACGTTCGAGGAACGCAGCCAGATGCGCACATGGATCTATCGCCTGAGCCTCAATGTCTGTATCTCGTACGACCGAAAGAAGAAGTCGCGACCCTCGGCCCTGCCGCTGTCGATGGACATCAACCTCTTTGAAGATCGCGACGAGGACTCGCGCCAGGTCAATCAACTGCATGACCGCATCAGTCGCCTGCAACCCTTCGACCGTGCCATCGTGCTCCTCTGGCTCGAGAACATGAGCTACGACGAGATCGGGCAAGTGGTCGGTATCAGCACCAAGAACGTCTCCGTGCGACTCTATCGCATCAAGGAACAACTCAAACGCATGTCTAACGATCAATAATCACCCGGAATAACTATGGAAACGAAACATAACGAAACCACCACCGCGCACGAATGGGACGAAATGCGCGCACAGTGGGCCGTCCTGAACCGCAAGCTAAGCAACGAGCCGCTCGTTGACGATCGGCACATCCGAGAGTCGATGGGGAAACATCAGGCGTGGGGTAAGCGGACGAGTAAATGGGGGATTGTTGCCCTACCGCTCTATCTGCTCTTAGCCATCTATATCGCGTTTGTTTCAGGCGCGGACAAGCCCTTATCCCTGCAATTAATTGGCTGCACCCTTGGCCTCATGGCTCTCAATCTGGTGGTTGAGTTCATCCTCTACATCAAAGCAAAGCAGCTCTTCACGAAAGATCTGATTAGCGTATCGCGCGGCCTTATTCTGCTCAAGAAGATCAGGCGGCAGGTCTTTCTCTGGGGATTACCACCTTCCGTCATGCTCTTTTTATGGGCTACGTATGACGCCGTCGGAGTAAGCAGTCTGCGAGTTATTCCGACATGGATCTTTTTCGCGGCAGCCTTTGGTCTGAGCCTCTTTCTCTCGCGTTTGATTTACAAAGAGCATGAATGGATGGACGACAAAGTGCTCCGCCAAATCAAAGAGCTCACCGAGGGTGATCTACCTTCGCAGCCATGAAAAAGTAAAAGACATGGGAACAATAAGTATCATCATTGAGCGTGCCGACGACGGCACATATGGAGCGTATGCTGAAAACGTGCCCGGCATTTATGGCATGGGGCGCACGGCGGCGGAAGTGAAGCAGAGCATCCGCGACGCCATCACCACGGTAAAAGAATCACTCGACACTCCGCCGCCCGCAGCCTTGTTAGGTGACTACGAGTTGGCTTTCCATTACGCCACGGCCGAGATCTACACCTAATCGTACACGCGTAAGTCGGACAGCCTCTCTCCATGAAAAAGATCGGATTGATATCAGACACCCACGGCTGGTGGGACGAGAAGTATGCGGAGTATTTCGCCGAGTGTGATGAGATATGGCATGCGGGCGACATCGGGTCGGCCGACGTGGCGATGCGGCTCACGGCCGTCCACCCACTCCGGGCCGTGTACGGCAACATCGACGGCTACCCCGTGCGGCAGATGTATCCGCGGACATTGCGCTTCGACGTGGAGCAGGTCTCGGTGATGATGACCCACATCGGCGGTTACCCCGGTCGTTATGACCCAGCGATCCGCGCCGAGCTTTACGCCGCGCGGCCCCGCGTCTTCGTCTGCGGCCACTCGCATATCCTGCGCGTGATGTACGACAAGCACCTCGAGTGCCTCTGCCTCAATCCCGGTGCGGCGGGTATCAGCGGCTTCCACACCGTGCGCACCCTGCTGCGCTTCGTCATCGACGGTGCCGAGGTGCGCGACATGGAAGTGATTGAGTTGGGCGACCGAAGCGGGAGTGTGAAGCGCTAAGGGAGCCTCTTAGCGGAAAATGGCCGGGTACGTGTGAGGGATCTCCTCATCATGTACCCGGCCATTCTTTGTTGCACGGCCTGCTTGCGTATGGATGGGGGGCAGAGCCACCTATACCCCGTGCACAGCGGCACCTTCGGGAGCAGGCGACAGCTCAGTGTCCTCGGCGGGAGGGGTGAGATTGACGGCCGCGGCAGCAAGATACTGTTCGGCTTGGAGGGCCGTCTGACGGAGGTAGGGGTACTCCTGCTCGAAGTATTCGCTGAAGAGTCCGCTGTGGAGGTTGTCCTCGATCTGCTGCGTGGTCCAGAGCTTGCCTTCACGGTCGCGGGTGTAGTCGTCGAGGGTCGACTCGGAGCGGAGGTGGATGACGTAGAGCGAGACGAGGCGGCTGACGCGCTCGTTATCGAAGGCGTAGCGGACGAGTAGGCGGGGCTTGAGATCGGACTTGCCGAAGAGGTTGCGGCCAACTAAGTCGCGGACGGTTTGCTCGGGGGTGTGGCCGAAGAGGATGGGGGCGCAGAAGGGATGATCGATCGCCTCGGGCGAGACGACACGGTCGGCATCGCGGCGGGAGAGGTAGAGCATGCCGCGATGCATGACGGCGATGCGCACCACGGGGTGGCGATAGTGGCGGGCCTCGGCGCTGAGGCTGACGGAGTAGGCCACGCGTCCGATAACGTGTCCCTTCACATCGACCACGGGCAACCACGCCTCCTCGGCCAGGCCGCACTTCATCATCGAGAGGCGGATCTGCTCGTAAAGCATCAGCCCCAGACTGATGGCCAGCAAGAACTCGCGCTGCAACAGCTGCTCCAGACGAAGCGTTTGGTCGGCCTCGGGGAGGATCTTATAAAAGAGGATGATGAAGAGGTGAATCGTGTAGGCGTTCTGGGTAATACGGGCCACGAAAAAGAACTCGTTGAGGGCTGTGCGGAGGCGCGTCCGACGCAGGGCGGGGCGACGCGAGCGGCGTACACGCCCAACGATGACGCGTTGCATGGTGCTGATGCTGGAGAGTACGACCACGAGCAACCACTCCGTGACGAGCGGCGAATAGTCGGCCAGCATGTTGCCCAACTGAAGGACGAAGAAGAGCGAGTAAAGCGCCAGTGCGACGGCTGTGGGCAGGAGCATGAACTGGTAGCGTCGGCGACGAACCGGCCCCCAAAAGACGATAAGCCCGACGAGGCACACGGCGGAGGAGATGAGGTAGGAGATGAGGTAGGTGTACGTGTAGTTCAGCACCACCAGCAGCAAGAGCGGCGTCAAACCGACGACTTGATTGTTCAGGCCGTGACGTATATCCAAGCTGTCCTTTATGCGTGCGATGCGATCCATTGTCTTCCTCTCCTCTCTCTCTGGTTATGGGCTATAAAATCCGTTCGTTATCGGAATAACACCGAGGCTGGGGGATTTGTTTACACGCCAATGATCTATGCTCGATCGTCCACGGTTTGGCGGAATAAAAAGGGGTGCCCCGCGTAAGCAGGACACCCCTCTCATAATCATTCGTGCAACGCACTCAGCAGATATCTACGCCCAAGACACGCTCGGCGTGGTACGACGAACGAACGAGCGGCGCACTCTCGACCGAACGGATGCCCTTAGCGAGCGCCGTCAGGCGGTAGGCCTCGAACTGCTCGGGCGTGACGTACTCCGTGACGGGCAGATTCTTGCGCGAGGGCCGGAGGTATTGCCCGATGGTGAGCGCGTCGACACCGACGGCATGCGCATCGTCCATCAGCTCCTCCACCTCCGCGACGGTCTCGCCGAGGCCGACCATGATGCCCGTCTTGGCGCGGACGTTACGCGAGGCGATGTGCTGGAGCACGCGCATGCTGACGTCGTACTTCGCGGCGCTGCGCACGCTGGGCGTCAGGCGGCGGACGGTCTCGAGGTTGTGCGAGATCACCTCTGGCTCGGCCGCGATCACCTCGTCGACAAGCTCCGTGTGACCTTGGAAGTCGGGGATGAGCACCTCTACCGTCGTATGCGGATTCAGCTCCTTGATGCGGCGGATGGTGACGGCCCAGTGGCGGGCGCCAAGGTCGGGCAGGTCGTCACGGTCGACGGAGGTGATGACGGCGTGCCGAAGGCCCATCAGGCGGATGCTCATCGCTACGTGATCTGGCTCCGTGGGGTCGAGCGGATGGGGACGGCCCGTCAGGGTGTTGCAGAAGCGGCAGGAGCGGGTGCAGATGTCGCCACCGATCATGAACGTGGCTGTGCCGCGGCTCCAGCATTCGCCTTGGTTGGGACACTTGCCGCTGGTGCAGATCGTGTGCAAGCCGTGCGACTCGACGATCTCCTTCGTCCGACGGAAGTCGTCGTTGCCACTCAGGCGGATCTTCAGCCAGTCGGGCTTGCGAACGTGCGCGGTAGCCATCAGAGATTCTCGAGGATGAAGTCCGTCATCCGCGTGTAGAGGTGAAGGCGGGTATTGCCACCCATGATGAAGTGGTTGCGATCCTTGTAGACCTGCATGTCGAACTGCTTGCCGAGCTGAACGAGTGTCTCGGCGTAATCCATCGTCTGCATGAAGTGCACATTGTCGTCGGCTGTGCCGTGGATGAGGAGCAGCTTGCCGGTGAGCTTTTCTGCCAGCTTGATGGGCGAGGTGAGCGCGTAGCCCTCGGCGTTCTCTTTCGGCGTACGCATGTAGCGCTCGGTGTAGATGGTGTTGTAATAGTGCCAATCGGTCGGGGGAGCCACGGCGATGCCGACCTTGAAGGTGCCTTCGCCGACGCTCATGCTCATCAGCGTGTTGTATCCGCCGAAGCTCCAGCCCCAGATGGCCATCCGTGAGGCGTCGACGAAGGGGAACTGCTTGGCCAGGGCCTTAGCGGCGGCCACTTGATCTTTCGACTCCAGGTCGCCCATCTTCAGGTAGGTGCACTTGCGGAACTCTTCGCCCCGAGCGCCTGTGCCACGGCCGTCCACACAGATGGTGATCACGCCGTGTGCGGCGAGACATTCCTCCCAACCGAACTCGAAGCGGTCGAGCACGGACTGCGAGTTGGGGCCGCTGTATTGCGTCATCAGCACGGGGTATTTCTTCTTCGCGTTGAAGTCGGCCGGCTTCACCATCCAGGCGTTCAGCTCCACGCCGTCGGCTGTGCGGACGGTGAAGAACTCCTTCGGGCCGTAGGAGAGCTTGGCGAGGCGTTCGCGCAGCTCAGCGTTGTCTTGCAGGGTGCGCAGCTCCTTGCCGCTCTTTGTCTCGTGCAGCGTGGCGATGGTGGGCGTGGTGACGGAGGAGTGACGGAGTACGTAGTAGGCGTAATTCTTACTGAAGGTGGCTGCGTTCGTACCCGGGAGCTTGGAGAGGTTTGTCTTGACGCCCTTGGCATCGACGCGGCAGACGGAGCGGCGGAGGGGACTCTCGTCGGCGGCTTCGAAGTAGACCGTGTTCGTGGCTTCGTCGAGGCCGATCAGGCGTGTGACGTCCCAGTTGCCGCGCGTCACTTGACGCTGCTCTACGCCGGTGGGGGCGTACTGGTAGATGTGTGCGTAGCCGTCGCGCTCGCTGACGTAGAGGAAGCCGTTCTTATTGAAACGCAGGGTGCGCACCCATTCGGGGTTGATGTAGCGCGTGTTTTCGTCTTTCAAGATCAGCTTGCAGACGCCGCTGGCGGGGTTGGCGAAGTACATACTGAAGAGGCTCTGATGGCGGTTGAAGGTCATCACGGCCAGCTGGTCGGGGACGGTGGTGAACTCGATGCGGGGGATGTAGCCGTCGGCGTCGAGGGGCACGGGGATGGTCTTCGTGTCCTTCGTCTCGATGTTGTAGGCGTGCACGGAGACAGTCGAGTTGCGGTCGCCGGTGTTGGGGTACTTATACTTATGGTAGGACGGGTAGTAGGTCTTCTCGCCATAGATCTGCATGGAGTATTCGGGCACCTCCGACTCGTCGAAGCGGACGAAGGCCAGGAAGCGGCTATCGGCCGACCAGGTCATCATGCGGGTCATGGCGAACTCCTCTTCGTAGACCCAGTCGGTGGAGCCGTTGATGATGCGATTCGTGGCGCCATCGCGGGTGACTTGCACCTCGGTGTCGTAGTCGAATTTCTTGATCCAAATGTTGTTGTCCACCACGTAGGCGCACATGCGTCCGTCGGGCGAGAAGGTGGGGAGCATGATCTTCCGGCCCGACTCGTTGAGGGGTTTGATGAGCTTACGGCGAACGTCGTAATCGTAGGCTTTGAAGCGCTGCGAGTGGCGATAGATCTCGTCCGACTCACGCCAGACGATGATGTGGTGTCCGTTGGGGCTGATCTCGTAGCCTTCGAAGTTTTTGAAGTCGCATTCGCGGGCGGTACGGGTGTTGAAGAGGGTGTCCACGACGCGTCCGGTGCGGTATTCGTAGCGCACGATGGCTGTGCCGAGCTTGTCCATGGCCGTGTAGTGTTCGCCGTCGGGCAGGGAGCGTAGGTCGGAGCCTTTCGAGGTGGGGGAATACTTCCCGTCGGTGTAATCCTTCAGGTTGGGGGTTGGCTTCTGTGCCACTGCCAGAGCTGCGGTGAGGGTCATCATCAGTAGAAGGGTTGTTCTTGAGTGTTTCATTGTGTCTCGTTTGATCAGTGAAAAATTTAGGGTGGCAAATGTAATGGCGGGAAAACGTTTGGCTTGAATAGCGCCTCCTCCCGCCGTGTATGCGCAAAAATGCCGGGCCCCCAAGCGTGAGGTACCCGGCATAATCATTCATTCCTCCGGCAACGTGATGTCGGGGTTGCCGTCGTCGGGCTTCTTCGGATCCTTCGGCTTCTCGTCCGGCTTCTTCGGCTGCTCACCCGAACCACCACCGGGCTTCTCCGGCTGCTTCGGCTCCTTGGGCTTCTCCGGAGTTTTGGGCTCCTTAGGTTGCTTAGGATCTTTCGGAGTCTTGGGTTCCTTGGGATCCTTAGCGGCCTTTTTCTGGGCGAGGCTGGATTTGTGGGAGCCTTTGAAGTCGATGATCACCTGATTCATATCTGAGACAAGGCGCTCGATGAGGGTTTTTACATCGTCGCTGGTGGCTGTGATGTAGGCGGCCTCGATGTAGCTACAGATGTACTCGTATGAGGCATCCGTCTTGGGGCGTAGCACTTTGAGTGCTTCGGTCTTGGTCGTGACGGTCTCGGAGCGACGCTCTTTGCGTAGCGCCTCGTAGGCGTCGTTGACCGTTTTGAGCTGCGTGATGGTGTCGGTGAGCCCCAGGGTGGCTATTTCGGCGGTGTAGGGGGCGGCGTCGTTCAAGAGACCCACGATGTGTCCGCTTTCGTCTTCGAAGCCTTCGCGCTGAATGTTTTCGGCGATATACTTTCCAAAGATGGAATCCAGCTTTTCGGCCGCTTGGGCTGTAGCCTGCACGGGCGAATAGTGATTGAAACGGATGATGCCGAAGAGGTGTGTCAGCAGCTTATCGCGTTCTTCGTCTTTCTCCAGCAGCGCTTTGGTGTGCACCGACCTTGCTGCCTTCTCGTTGAGGTCAACTTCTTCGTTTACCTCGCCTTCCCACTTCTGCATGGCCACTTCGGGGATCTTCAGTTTCGTTTTGTCGACGCCTTTGACCAGATCGAGCTGGTTGCGATGGAACTGTGCGTGGTGGATCGCGTTGTAATTCCGGCAATAGCTGCCATTGATCTTGACGGTTTTCGGTAATTGTTTCTCTTCTGATGCCATAAGTAATACGTTTTTAGAGGGTTGATATAGTTAGAATGCGCTGGGAAACGCGGGCGCAAGGTGTAAAAAAAGATCGTGTAAGCCTTGCGCGACCCTTTCACAGTGTGTGAAACGGCCGTGCAGGCCTTGCGTGGTCCGTCGCAGTGTGTGAGATGATCGTGCAACACCTGCACAGCGTCGTCGCAGTGTGTGAAACGGCCATGCAACACTTGCACAGTCTCGTCGCAGTGTGTGAAACGGCCATGCAACACTTGCACAGTCTCGTCGCAGTGTGTGAAACGACCATGCAACACTTGCACAGTCTCGTCGCAGTGTGCGAAACAGCCATGCAACCCTTGCACAGTCTCGCCGCAGTGAGTGAAACGACCATGCAACCCCTGCACAGCGTCGTCGCAGTGTGCGCCCCCATCCCCCGCCGCATGATCATTCGGCCCTGTCTGGGCCCGTCTGGAGGGCGAATGCAATTCGCCCCTACCCGGGTACCCGGTAAACTTGGCAGGCATCCCTGATGCCCCCGGCAAATTTCGCCGGCGTCCGAAGACGCCCCCCGCAGGGGCCGTCCGAAGACGCCCATCCCTGATGCCGTCTTACATTTGCCGCATACTCAGATATTCAACGTATATGAAGAACAACAAACTACTCAGCACAATGCTGACGATGGCGCTCGCAGCGCCGATCGCAGCGCAGAGTTGGCTGCCCCTCAAGCAACACGCTGACGGCGCGGCCGACCTCGTCAAAGAAGAAGCCCTGGTGCTCCTGGACAGCACCGGCGTGGTGGTGGCCGACAACGGCTCCGGCAGCTTCACCATCCGCCAGGTGGTGGAGGTGCGGACCACGCCCGCGGCGCTCCGTTACCGCGTCGTCAAGTACGACTACGACCCCCTCACCGCCTTCGCCCGCTTCTCCCGCGCCACCGTCTACAAGGCCGACGGCACGAAGCGCGAAGTGGACGTCACGAAGGCCGTCGACTACGCCGCCCCCGCCCGCATGATCTATTGGGGCGCGCGGCAGATCATGCTCGAGATCGGCGCCCTCGACTCGGGCGACATCGTCGACTATGAGATCGACAAGAAGGGCTTCACCTACGCCCTGCTCTCGGCCGGCGCGGACGACGAGGAGCGCTTCGTGCCCCCGATGCGCGGACAGTTCTACGACATTGTCCCCTTCTGGGTCACGACCCCGACCGTGCGCAAGGTCTACACCGTCGACATGCCCGCCGACAAGGAGGTGCAGTATGAGTTCTATCAAGGCCAGTGCCAGTCGTCCATGCGCCTGCAGGGCAAGCGCCGCCTGATGACGTTCGCCGTGGCCGACGTCAAGCCCTTCCCGAAGGAGCCGAACATGGTGGACCTCTACGACGTGGCGCCCAAGCTGATGATGTCGTCCACCCCGGAGTGGAAAGAGAAGTCGCTCTGGTTCCACAAGGTGAACGAGGACTACAACAGCTTCGGGGCCGACCCGGAGACGAAGAAGAAGGTCGACGAGCTGCTGCGCGGCAAGCGGACCGAGATGGAGAAGATCGCCGTGCTCACCCACTGGGTGGCCGACAACATGCGCTACTCCGGCATCTCCATGGGCAAAGGCGAGGGCTACACGCTCCACGCCACGAAGATGAACTTCACCGACCGCTGCGGCGTCTGCAAAGACAAAGCCGCGCTGCTCATCTCCATGCTCCGTATGGCCGGCTTCGAGGCCTATCCGGCGATGACGATGGCCGGCTCACGCATCGAGTCCATCCCCGCCGACCACTTCAACCACTGCGTGACGGTCGTCAAGCTCTCCAACGGCCAATACATGCCGCTCGACCCGACGTGGGTGCCCTTCCAGCGCGAGCTCTGGTCCAGCGCCGAACAGCAGCAGCACTACCTGCCCGGCCTGCCCGAAGGCTCCGAACTGCTCCAGACGCCCCTCTCGCCGCCCGAGGATCACTATTTCCGCCTCACGGCTAACACTGCGCTCGACGCCAAGGGTACGCTCCGCGGCGAGTTTACCGTTACGGCCGAAGGGCAGTCCGACGCCCGTCTGCGGTGGCCACTCATCCGCGGCCTCATGGCCAACTGGCGCAACGCCATGGAGAGCGAGCTGCTGCGCGTCTCGCCTGGCGCCCGCATGCTGAGCGTCGACTATGGCCGCGATCCGCGCGACTATCAGGCCGGCCCGATCCGCATCACCATGAAGTTCGAGATCCCGGACTATGCCCTCACGGGTGACGGCGTCCTGCTCATCCGCCCCATCTGCGCCCGCCTCTACCCCTCCGTCCGTACTTATATGAACATCGACACCGATCGCCCGACGCGCCGCTATGGCTTCAAGGACGCCTGCTCACGCCTCGTCGAGCTGAAGGAAACGATGACCGTGCCCGCGGGCTACACCCTGCGCCAGTCGCCCGTCGACGAGCGTCTGAAGAGCGACGCAGCCGACTTCATCGGATCGCTCTCTCAGCGTGGCAACAAGCTCAACATCCGCCACGAGCTCACCCTCCGCAAGCGCGTCTATGACGCCGCCGACTGGCCCGGCTTCCGCAAGGCCGTCAAGGCCCATAAAGACCTGGCCGACGAATGGCTCGTACTGGAGAAGAAATAAGCATCTCACTGGAACAAATAAATGGATATCGACATGAAGAAATACACCGCAATCCTGCTCGGCCTCCTGGCCGCCTTCGCCCTCCAGGCACAGCCCGAGGCCGTCTTTAATAAGCTCATCAAGCAGTACACCTGGAACTCCGACGGCAGCATGACCTATCACTACCGCAAGGAGGTGAAGCTGAACACCCACATGGCTTTCAATCAGCTCTACGGCGAAACGTTCATCATCTACAACAAGGAGTTCCAAACGCTCCGAATCAACGAGTGCTATACCCGTCAGGCCGACGGCACCATCGTCAAGGCGCCAGACAACGCCTTCAACGAAGTCCTGCCCGCCTTTGCCGTCGACGCCCCGGCCTACAACCACCTCACCGAGATGGTCATCACCCACACCGGACTCGAGATCGGCGCCACGATCTATCTGGATTACACCCTCACCACCGGCGTGGGTTACTATCCCTTCCTCGACGTCGCCGAGACACTCGAAGAGCATGCGCCCGTGACGGAGTGTGAGGTATCGATCACCATGCCTGCCGACGAGAAACTGACCTGCGGCATCTCCGGCGTCGACTCCAAAGAGCCGACTACGCACACCGAAAACGACATGACCACCTACACGTGGCAGTTCCGCAACCTGCCGGCCATCCCCCTCGAATCGCACCGTGCCTCCGAGGCCGTGCCGATGCTCTTCGCCTCCAACGCCGGCGGAGAGAACGGCATCGCGTGGCTCTCGGCCATGAAGGTGCGCCCCGCGGACTGTGCCCAGCTCGTCGATAAGCTGCTGCAAGGCATCACGTCGCCCGTCGATCGCGCCAATGCCATCCAGCGCTTCGTGGTGAACAACATCTCCACGATCAACCTGCCCGTGCTCCTCTCGGCCGACATCCGCGAGCCCTCCGTCGTACTCTCCTCGGCCTACGGCACACCCGCCGAGAAGGCCGCCCTGATGGCCTCCATGTTGCTCGCCGCCAACCTCGACGCCCAGATCCTCGCCGCCTTCCCCATCCACGCCATGCCCATCGCCGTCGGCGCCCTGACCGACATCCGCGTACGCACCGGCGGCCGCTTCCTCTCGCCCGTTAGCATGGACGCCCCCGATCCCGCCCTACGTGCTACCCGCGATCAATTCTGGCTGACGGGCGACGACGGCGTCAACATGGTACAGATCGTCAAGCGCGCCGCCCGCCTCGCATGCAGCGCACAGATCACCCTCGGCAAAGACGAAGCGACCGTCGAGGGCACCGTCACCGACAGCGAGGATCCCGCAGCCAAGCCCGACTTCACCGGCAAGACACCGCTGCAATCCTCAGCCGGCTACACCGTCTACGCCCTCCCCGTCCCACGCCACCAAGGCCTCGACGCCTGGCGCCTGACGCTCGGCAGCACCCGCACGCAGCCCTACGAGTTGCCCTACGCCCTCACCGAGACGTGCGATTACACGATCGATCTCGGCGGTCGCGAGCTAAAGACACTCCCCTTCCGCAAGGAATGGAGCGGTGCCGCCGGCAAGATCTGCCTCAGCCTGCAGCGCGACGGCAACAAGGTCACTGTACACCGCGAGATCGAGCTGACGCACCCCGTCATCTCACCCGAAGCCTACGCCGACCTCCGTGCGCTGATCCTCCTTTGGCAGGACGACGCCTACCGCACACTGATCCTAAAGGACAAGTAGGAGCGGTGGCATGCACCGTGAGCCCGACGTCAGGAGATACACCTTTCGTTGGGCTCACGTTTGGTAGTAAGGTCTGCATTTTTACTTTTGCCGCCGCAATGGCGAAAAAGAACCATTGAACGGGGTGTAGCGCAGTCCGGTTAGCGCACCTGCTTTGGGAGCAGGGGGTCGTGGGTTCGAATCCCGCTACCCCGACAACAAGAGGAAGCCTCTTAAATACGTTTCGCGGCGTGTTTGAGAGGCTTTCTTGTACACCCACTCCTCAGCCGGATAAAAGGACAGTCGACAAGACTGGTCACGGGCTGTATATCCGCCTCCTCACCTCCATTCCTTCCGTGTCAATTTAGGTCGATTACGATTCGTAAGCCGAAGAGTAAAGTCGACGGCTTTTCACCGTTCTAAACGGGGTAAAAAGACCGTTTTTCAAGAGCAAATCAAGAAAGCGGTTACGAATCGTAAGTCACACTCCGAAATGCCTGAAAGTGAAATCCTCCGCAATCCCATCAAAGCCCCTTGCACGGATCCTTTTTCTTCTACTTTTGCCGCCGTTTGAACAAAATAATCAGAGTAAAGAACTTGCTTATGAACCCACAAGAGTTATCAATGAACGCCAACCGCTTGGTTGCGTTTTTGCAGAAGCCTGCTTCTGAATTTACCAAGGCCGACATCATCTCGTTCATCCGTCAGAACGATATCAAGATGGTCAACTTCATGTATCCTGCGGGAGATGGTCGACTGAAAACACTCAATTTCATCATCACGAACGAGGAGTATCTGGATACGATCCTGACCTGCGGCGAGCGCGTCGACGGTTCGAGTCTCTTCTCCTTTATCGGCGCCGGCAGTAGCGACCTCTACGCTATTCCGCGTTTCCGTACCGCCTTCGTCGACCCATTCGCTGAAATCCCGACCCTCTCCATGCTCTGCTCTTACTTCAATAAGGACGGACAGCCGCTCGAGAGCGCACCTGAGTACACACTCCACAAGGCTTGCAAGGCTTTCACAGACGTCACGGGCATGAAGTTCCAAGCCATGGGTGAGCTGGAATACTACGTTATCGTTCCCCAGGAAGACTATAAGGACTTCGAGGCTACGGATCAGAAGGGCTACCACGAGTCTGGCCCCTACGCTAAGTTCAACGACTTCCGCACCGAGTGCATGTCGTACATCGCACAAACCGGCGGACAGATCAAATACGGCCACTCTGAGGTGGGTAACTTCACGCTCAACGGCTATATCTACGAGCAGAACGAGATCGAGTTCCTCCCCGTTGATGCCGAAGAGGCTGCCGATCAGCTGATGATCGCTAAGTGGGTGATCCGTAACCTCGGCTACCAGTATGGCTACAACGTGACCTTCGCACCGAAGATCACTGCTGGTAAGGCTGGATCGGGTCTCCACGTACACATGCGCTTCACCAAGGACGGCAAGAACCAGATGCTTACCAACGGCGAACTCTCTGAGACGGCTCGCAAGGCCATCGCCGGTATGATGGAGCTGGCTCCGGCAATTACAGCTTTCGGCAACACGAACCCGACGTCGTACTTCCGTCTCGTGCCGCACCAAGAGGCTCCGACGAACGTATGCTGGGGCGACCGCAACCGCTCGGTGCTCGTACGCGTTCCGCTGGGATGGTCTGCCAAGACCGACATGTGCGTTCTGGCCAACCCGCTGGAGAAGGAGAGCCACTTCGACACGGCACAGAAGCAGACCGTGGAGATGCGCTCGCCGGACGGATCGGCCGAGTTGTACCTGCTGTTGGCCGGTCTGGCCGTAGCATGTCGCCACGGCTTCGAGATCCCCAATGCGCTGGAGATCGCCGAAAAGACGTACGTCAGCGTAAACATCCACAAGAAGGAGAACGAGGAGAAGCTGAAATCGCTCGCCCAGCTGCCCGACAGCTGCGAAGCATCAGCCGACTGCCTCGAGAAGCAGCGTAAAGTGTTCGAGGCACACGACGTGTTCAGCCCGGGCATGATCGACGGCATCTTGGCCAATCTGCGTAGCTACAAGGACAAGACGCTCCGTGCCGATCTCGAAGGCAAGACCGAGGAAATGCTGGCGCTGGTGAAGAAGTATTTCCACTGCGGATAATTTCCCTGCTCTAAAGTTGTCATTTGATATGCTCCCGGTGAGGCTCTCAGTTCTCACCGGGAGTTGTCGTTTTTACAAGGCAAGTAGGACGCAAAAAACGCTGTACTACGTGAGTTCGGTGTAAGAATAGTGCCAGCAGAGAGTTTCTACGGAAGCCCGACCAAAACGTTTTTGGAAATGCCTACAACACTGTTGCAAGTGCCTCGAAGAACTTTTGGGCGTTTGCGGGGAGTCCCGCAAGTCTCCCGGCATTTGCTTTGACGTTTGCGGGGAGTCCCGCAAGTCTCCTGGCATTTGCTTTGGCGTTTGCGGGAGTCCCGCAGGTCTCCCGGCATTTACTTTGGCGTTTGCGGGTACTCCCGCAAGTCCCCCGGCATTTACTTTGGCGTTTGCGGGAGTCCCGCAAATCTCTCGGCATTTGCTTTGACGTTTGCGGGAGTCCCGCAAGTGCTTCGGAGAACCTGTTGGCTGTTACAGCATGCTATCAATGACATTCTCAATAAGGGTATCTCATTCTTTTGTCGAACTCACGCTGTGCGACACCGATATCAAGCCATACAGGGCTAATCCGTACGTGAAAAGGACACCGCACCGGTCACACACGCCCTCTCCCATGTAAGAAGGAGTACCCAGACAGATCTGCACCCCGACAAAACGCGGGCAAATCCGACCAAACACTTAGGATAATAAACCACCTCCGAGCGCGTTCTAACAGCGCATTTCGTGAAGCATGGAGACCCGTCGGACGAGTTGATATATCCATATCTTTGCGACCCGTTAAAAAAATGATAATTAAGAATGAAGGGTAAATTATTACCGATCGTATGCGTTTTGACTCTCTTGGGGGCCTGTTCTGTCCCCAAAGACGTGGCTTATTTTCAGGGGATCGACCGGCTGACTACAGCCGACCTAGAGCGGATGAATCAAACCTATGCGACCACTATCGCAGCGGACGACCTGCTCACCATCAACGTCACGGCATGGAATACCACCGTGGTGGCGCCGTTCAATCCTCCACCGTTTGCCTACATCCCCCAAGGCGAGACGTCTGTGGCAGCCGATTCAAAGCTCACTACTTATTTAGTTGACAAGGAGGGATACATCAACTTCCCCGTTTTAGGAAAAGTGCACGCCGCGGGCCTGACGAAGGCTGAACTCATCGACGCATTGCAGACTCGGATCAGGGAGTATGTCGATGGCGCTATGGTTCATGTGCAGATCGTCAACTTCAAAATCACCATCCTCGGTGAAGTGTCCCGTCCGGGCAGCGTCAACATCCGGAATGATCGCGTCTCTATACTCGACGCTCTCGGGATGGTCGGTGACTTAACGATCAACGCCAATCGCAAAAACATTCTCATCGTTCGCGACAACAACGGACGCAAGGAGTATGGGAGGCTGGACGTGACCAACCCGGAGATTTTCGCCTCGCCCTACTTTTATCTCAAGCAAAACGACGTCGTTTACGTCGAGCCCAACAATGCCAAGAAACGCAACGCAAACTATAGCTCCGCGCAACAGTATACTCTCACCATTATATCGACCATCCTCACGGCGGCATCGGTGATCACCACCGTCGTAGTGGCTCTCAGAAGAAAGTGATGGAAGCAAACAACCAACTACCGCGGGAGGACGGGCGCCCCGCCACGAATGATGCCGACGACCGCGAGGCCGTAGGCTTGCGCCCCATTATCGTCGGTTACTTACGACAACGTACCACTATACTCGTCTCGGCGGCCATCTCCCTCTTGGCAGCCATACTCTATCTCGTGTTGTACCCCAAAACTTACGAGATCATGGCCCGCGTGCAGATACAGGAAGACGCCGGAATGCTGGGAACCGGGAGCATCGGCCTCGGTGAAGCCTCCGGACTCATGAAAACGTTCGGCATCGGCAGCATGGGCGGTGGGAGCGTAAGCATCGACGACGAGATCTCCACTCTGAAGTCCAACAGCCTCATGCGCAAGATGGTTGTCGAGCTCGGTCTATATGCCGACTATCGAAGGCCCTACTCCCTGCTACGGATGTACGGTGAGGAACCCGTGCGCGTGACCTGCGACTCCGCCACGCTGGCCGCCCTCAACGACGAAGTGGAGTTCAAGCTACACCTCACGGACCGCGGTGCAGCTGAGATCACAGCCAAGACCAAGGGACAGAAGCAAACCTTCCACTTCGACCGCCTTCCGGCCGTCGTGCAACTCGACAAATGCACCTTCACCTTCACCCGCAACGCCGAGCCGACGGCTAAAAACGACATCACGCGCCTCGAGATCACCGTCTATCCCCCCAGTTGGGTGGCTGAGAAGGCTGCGGACGACTTCCTGATCGAGGATTACTCGAAATCGGCCAACATCATCGAGCTTTCATGTACCGACTACGAGCGCCAGCGGGCCAAGGACATGCTGAACGTACTCATCGACTATTACAACCACGATGCCTACGACTATAAGAAGGCCCAAAGCGACGTCTCGCTGGCCTTCCTCAGTGAGCGGATCATACACGTGACGGACGAGCTGGAGAAAGTCGAGAGGCAAATCGAACAATACAAGGCCGAGAACAAGATCACCGACGTAGAATACGACATCCAATACTACGCCGAGTACATGCGTGACATCAAGGGTCGACTCATCGAGGCCGAGACCCAGTCGAACATCATTGCCATGATGGACGCCTTCGTCAAGAACCCCGCCAACCGATATAAGCTCGTTCCCTCCCTGCTCACTACGAGCGAGACCGAGAGTAGCCCCATCTTTCTCTACAACCAAGCCCTCTTGGAGCGCGAGAAAGCCCTCCGAAACTCGAACGAGAGCAATCCCCTCGTCGCGTCGCTCACCACACAAGTGGACAGACTGCGCGAGACCGTGTTTCAGACCATCAATAACGCGCAACAAAGCATGACGCAGACCCGTCGGACCCTCGAAAAACAGGAACGTGAGCTCCTTGACCGCATGGGATCCGTCCCCGTTCAGGAGCGCGTCTATGTCGACTACAAGCGACAGCAAGAAATCCTGCAAGGCGTCTATCTCATCCTCTTGCAGAAGCGTGAAGAGATCAGTCTCGCCCTCGGGCAACGTACGGACCGTGCAAAAATCGTCGACACGGCCTTCGTCAAAGCCAAGCCCATAGGCCCCCGCAAGGTGTTTGCCTTGGTCGGCTTCGTGGTGCTCACCTTATTACTCTCGATTGGGTGGATCGTCTGCCGAGATCAGTATCGCCTGCTGCGCAAGGAGCTACGCAACAGCCGCGAAGGCTCCGAATCCTGACGCCGTCACCACCCCGCACGACATGTTTGGTAAATACGGACTCGTCCTCAAGAATGCCTCCTACCTGACCCTCTTCGAGGTCATGCGCATGGCCATGCCGTTCATCGCGCTGCCCTACCTCTTTCGCGTCGTGGGCGAGGAGCGTTACGGGACGGTCGTCTTTGCCCAAGCCATCGTAGCCCTATTCGCCCTTTTCATCCATTTCGGCCTCGACATTTCGGCCGTGCGCGACGTGGCCATCTATCGCAACAACCGCGAGCGACTCAACCAGATTTTTTCGGCCGTCATTTTCATCAAATCCACCCTCGCCCTTCTCGTAGGGGCCATCCTTGCGCTGGCCATTCACCTCATCCCCGCCTTGGGCAGCCTCTCGACGCTCATTTTTTATGCCTTCATCGCCTGCCTGGCTGACATTTTCCTGCCCGTGTGGTATTACCAAGGCTGTGAAAACATGAAGGTCCTCACCATTGTCCGCTTCCTCTCCATAGCCTTTTATACCGCGGCGCTCTTTCTCTGCATTCACCGCGAGGAGGACTATCCTCTCATTGCACTGCTGCAGTCGCTCGGTCTGGTGGTCTCCGCCGTCGTCTCCTGCGGATATGTATTCCTGCATGACCGCATCCGTCTCCGCATTCCGCCGACCACGATACTCGTGCGAACCTTCCGAGACAGTGTCCCCTTCTTCGCCTCACGTGCCTCACTGGCCGTCAACACCTACATGGCCAAAATCATGAGCGGTGTATACCTCTCCGGCGCCGAGGTGGCGGCCTTCGACGTGGCGCAGAAGGTGCTCAACGGCGGCATGGTGCCCATACAGATGCTCAACCAGGCGCTCTACCCCAACATCTCCCGCACACGCGACCGGGGGATGGTGCGCTCCCTGCTCCGCGTGGTCACGCTCCTCGTGTTCGGTGTCGCCGCTGCGCTCTTCACCTTCGCCGAGCCCATTGTCCGCATCCTCTCGCACGGCGAGCTGACCGAGGCTACCGCGCTACTACGTATGCTCTGCGTCCAGCTGACCTGCTCCGGCTTTTCGGTCTTTCTCGGCACCTCCGTGCTGGTGGCCTTCGGCCATCAACGCCCCTTCAACGTCAGCGTCATCTGCTCCACCGTCGCACTACTTATCTGCTACTCGGTGATGATCACCCTCCACCTCAACTCCATCTACCTCTACGCCGGGGCGCTCATTCTGGCCGAGATGGTCGTCCTCGCCTACCGCGCCTTTGCCGCCCGCCGCTATTGGCTCATCTAAAATCACACGCTCCGAGCCATTCGAAATCAGTGCGCGCTAAAAACGTGAAGCACATTTACCTCTGACTTCCCCCTTACACTCCTCCGTTTACCCTCAAAAACGCGTGAGTTCGATGTGCGATTTTCTGGAGGAAATCACCTGCCACAAACTTTTTCGGCTCACGTTCCTCAGGCCATCGTAGGATGGCCTTCATCGAACTCACGTCTTATTAGAGCCTTATCCTACTAAAGCGCCCCGATTAAGGCTTTCGGCGTACTTTTACGCTCGGAACAAGCACCACCCGCAATTCATGATTGACTTCCCCATACATACGGCCCTTGGTGTCACCTTCTTCAGCCTGTACTTCCTCTCCATGTTGGGTCTCGCCCTCGTAATCTTGTTGGAGAACCGCAACCCGCTGAAGACCATTCCTTGGATCATTGTCCTCCTCACCCTGCCGGGCATTGGTCTCGTCTTCTATTTTTTCTTCGGGCAAGACAATCGCCGTCGTCGAATCATCTCCCGACGCACCTATCGCCGCATTATGCGCCCCTTGAGCGCCGGCGGACCGCGTCAAGATAAGGTGAACGTACCGCCCGCTTATCGTCCGCTAATGCGCATGCTCAATCGGAACGGTCGCACGCCGCTCCTCTACGGCAGCCACATCGACATATACACCTCCGGCCAGGAAAAATTCACCGCCTTCCTCGAGGCACTCCGCAGCGCGCGCCACCACATCCATCTACAATACTATATCATAGCCGACGACGAGATCGGGCGCTGCGTGCGCCAAGTGCTCATCGAGCGTGCCCGGGCCGGCGTGGAGGTGCGGGTGCTGTATGACGACGTCGGCAGCTGGAGCGTGCCTCGCCGTTTCTTCGACACCATGCGCAACGCGGGCATTGAGGCCCACCCCTTCCTGCGGGTCGTCTTCCCGCTCTTCACCAGCAAAGTCAACTACCGTAACCATCGGAAAGTCGCCATCATCGACGGCCGCATCGGCTTTATGGGCGGCATGAACATCGCCGATCGCTACCTCCGCGGCGTGTCATGGGGCGTCTGGCGCGACACGCACTTCCGCATCGAAGGGAAGGGAGTCCACGGCCTGCAATCGTCCTTCCTCATCGACTGGTATGTCGTCACTCGCCAGCTCATCAAGGGCAAAGACTACTATCCGGACGAGAAATTTTACGACGATAATCTCATGCAGATCTTCTCCGGCGGTCCCACCGGGCGCTGGCGGATCCTCTTGCAGGCGTTCATCTTCTGCATCACCAACGCCAAGCGCTACCTCTACATTCAGACCCCCTACTTCCTGCCCACCGAGGGCCTCACCCAAGCGC
This sequence comes from Tannerella serpentiformis, assembly GCF_003033925.1. NCBI lineage: Bacteria > Pseudomonadati > Bacteroidota > Bacteroidia > Bacteroidales > Tannerellaceae > Tannerella > Tannerella serpentiformis. The sequence goes on along the minus strand of NZ_CP028365.1, from coordinate 2,089,802 downwards.
TACAAACCGCCGCGCTGGGCGGCGTGGATGTGCGCCTCATGCTCCCCGAGCGATCCGACACCCGGAGCGCCCATCTCGCCTCGCATTCCTATCTCGACGACATGCTTCGGGCCGGTGTCAAGGTGTACTTCTATCGCGCGGGCTTCTTGCACTCCAAGCTCCTCGTGTCGGACGACGAAATCGCCTGCATAGGGTCCGCCAACTTCGACTTCCGCAGCTTCGAGCACAACTTTGAGATCAACGCCTTCGTGTACCATCGCCCCTTCGCGGAAAGTCTCCGCCGGATGTACATGGACGACCTCCGCTCCTGCGTCCCCGTCCGCGCCTACGACTGGGCCCGTCGCCCCTTCCACCTCCGACTCATCGAGTCCTTCCTCCGCCTCTTCTCGCCTCTGCTGTAAGCCTGGGGTGACCTCCTTCTCCTTGAGCGTAAACACGCACAACAAAAAAGTTCGGATAGTCTCCCCATTCCAGGAAAGCTCCATCCGAACTTCTATCACAAGCCTTTCGGCCTAACAACGTGTCGTCAACCGTTCACAACCACACCACCGCGCTCCTCGCCCGGGCGATGGATACGTAAGAGTGGCGCCTCCAAGTCCGATGCAAAGCAACGGAAGCGCCCCATCCGACGACTCCAGAACCATCCCGTGAACCCACAGAAGCCGCCCGACGCGAACAGGCGGATCGCACCCTCTAAGTCCTCCTTGCTGATCGGCGTAGCGACGTACACAGCCCGATCGAACGTCATGCTCATTGCCACCAAGCGCAACACATATCGATCCTCGTGCTCCTCAAACCATACCGGCGCAAGACCAGCAAACACAAACATCAAACCGGTAATTACGCCACAAACAAGCCATATCGAAAGACTTTCTCCCGGCAATAACAGACACATACACGCCACGTTTGCCACGAGCACTATCGCCGTCAGCGTTTTTACAAACGTGGAATACTTTGCGCGCACACGACGCGGCAATACAAATTGATTTTCCATGAGGTTTCTATTTTAGAAGTGAATAAAGTCAATACGATATTACAACGGCCGGACGATATCGACGCGCAACCCCAGTTCCCCGACGATGCGGTAAAACAGCCCCACGCCCGGCTCGACAGTGCCATTCTCAATCTTAGCGATCTGTGCACGCGTCATGCCTACTCGCCGGGCGAGTTCGTTTTGCGTCATGCCCGACTCTCGACGGGCCTCAGAGAGGATCTGCGAGGCGTAATACGCCCGCGCCTTCTCTTCAGACTTTGCCCGCTCCGGCGTCCCGATCTTGCCGAATTTCTCGTCAAGTACAAGATCATAGTCTACGATCTGATGATTGTTTGTCTCCATAATAAGCCTCCTTAATTCTTAAAGCCTTCTCTATTTCATGTTTAGGCGTTTCCTGCGTCTTCTTCATAAAACCACTAAATAATACCACAATCTGACCTTCATCAAAAATGAAGAACACGCGATAATTGTCACTTCCACACTTTACTCTCAATTCATACAGTTCGTCACGAATAAACTTCACAAACTTCTTCGACACCCGATCCTGAGTTTTCAAAAGGAGCAATCCATATTGCACTTTCTCTTGCACCTTCTCATCCAGTTCAGACATAAATGCCTCGAAGTATCCTCCGTATGTTCTAATCTTCCTCCTCATGGCACAAAGTTATGAATCTCCCCCCTACATCATTCCTTCCGACAGTGCCTTCCAGAGTGCGTCGCCAGCGGGCACGGGGGCAACGATCTCGATGGACAGCCCCGAGACGGGGTGCGTGAAGGCGATGCGGCGCGCATGCAGACTGATGCCGCCGTCCGGATTGGAGCGTTCGGCCCCATACTTCAGGTCGCCCTTGATCGAGCAACCCATGTGTGCCAACTGGCAACGGATCTGATGATGGCGACCCGTACGGAGGTCGATCTCCAGCAGGTGATAGCGGTCTGAGGAGGCCAGCAGACGATAATGAAGCTCGGCGCGACGTGCGCCTGGCCGGTCGGACTTGCAGACGTAGCTTTTGTTCTGTCGCTCGTTGCGCCAAAGCCAGTCGACGAGCACGCCCTCCGGCTCCGTCGGTCGTTGGCGCACGATGGCCCAGTATGTCTTACGGACGCCACCGTCGCGAAAAAGCGCATTCATACGCGCCAGTCCCTTGCTGGTCTTGGCAAAGACGACGGCGCCCGTGACCGGTCGATCGAGGCGATGCACAACGCCGACGAACACGTTGCCCGGCTTGGCGTATTTCTCTCTGATCCACTCCCGCAGCTCATCCGCCAGCGAGGAATCGCCCGTCTTATCGCCCTGCACGATCTCGTGGCACGTCTTGCTGACGGCGATCAGGTGATTGTCTTCGTAAATGACTTGCATATTCGTTTCGTTAGATAGATACATTGGGTGGTTGGGGGCAATATGGGTTGATCTTCAGACACCTGCGATAAGCTCCCACAAGTTGCAGGAGATCTCCGTACACCTACAATAAGCTCCCGCAAGTTGCAGGAGATCTTCGTACACCTACAATAAGCTTCCGCAAATTGCAGGAGATCTTCGTACACCTACAATAAGCTCCCGCAAATTGCAGGAGATCTTCGTACACCTACAATAAGCTCCCGCAAGTTGCAGGAGACCTTCGTACGCCTACAATAAGCTCCCGCAAGTTGCAGGAGATCTTCGTACGCCTACAATAAGCTCCCGCAAATTGCAGGAGATCTTCGTACGCCTACAATAAGCTCCCGCAAATTGCAGGAGATCTTCGTACGCCTACAATAAGCTCCCGCAAGTTGCAGGAGATCTCCGTACGCCTACAATAAGCTCCCGCAAGTTGCAGGAGATCTTCGTCGTTTGGCGATGTGCTCGACCACGAATAACTCAGATCATCCCTTCAATAGGCCACACCGATCGAGGTAATCGACGAAGCCGTTTAGGATACGTTCGTTACGGCGGACAATGTCGTCCTCGGAGAAGTCCAGCAGTTGGTCAGCCATCTCGAGCAGCTCATAGATCCGCGTACCGTTTGCCTTGCCTTTTCTCGTCTGTCGACCTTTGTAGAGGGCGGCTTTGTCGGCAAAGCGATAGTCCGAAACACGGATGTTGATGCGTTGCTCCAGCAACGACTTGTTTCCGAGCAGTTCGATTCGTTGCTGTATGGTCGATGAGGGTTGCGCCTCCACGCGATTGCGAGCGTAGATATGTTCGATGTGGAAGCTACAGCCGAGGTCTAACAGTTCTTGCTCGTCGAACTGGAATGCCCACCACGCAAGCATTGATTTCGTGATCTGCCGCTGATTATGGAACCGATAGTTATTGTACACGCTGACAAAGTTCTCCCGCTCGAAGCGGAAATTGACGAACGTCACCTCCGCTCCCCGGACAGTCTGCACCATCTCCTGAAAGGCTGGCGTACGGAGCGCGTTCACACCCGGGTTGGTCAACGTGTACGCCCAAATGAAGGCGGTGATCCGCTTGAGAAATTGGAAGAACGGTGCCTCCTCCAATAGGCCGTCTGGCTGACGGTGATGCAGGAAATAGACTGAGGTGAGGTAGGTCCACATCCCGTTGGGGGCATGGTCCAACACGAAGAGGCGGCGGAGGATCTTGTCTGAGAAGCGCTCCTTGTTTTGGGTGCGCACATCGCTCCAAAAGTCGGCCAACGCTTCGAGATCGTCGAGCGTCTGCTCTGCTTTGAGAATGCGGTAATTGTCCCGCTCGTAGAACTTGCGGAGGCCTTCCGTCGACGTATTTGTATTGCCCTGTATGGCGCGCAGATAGTACATGTAGCGCGTGAAGAGTTCATCCATCGGCGATCCGCCGACAGACTCCTTGAAGGTAGATGAAGCGAACTCCTCCAACCGTTTCCATCGTTCGATAAAGACGTCCTTCAACCCCATGGCCGCGTAGTGTTTGTAGCACTGCGCTTTGAAAATATCGGCGTCCGAGAGTGGTTTGCCGCGATCGTTGAGTGTGGAGAAGATCTGTAACGCGGAGTCCTGGTTATCGGCCTCAATGGGCAGCAGGATGCAGTTATTCAGAATACGCACAGGCAGGTAGCGGAAATAGCTCGGATAGTTGCTCAAAAAGGCATCGATCTTCTTCTCAAAGAAGCGGTAGTTCTCGGCATAGCGGCTTTTGAATCCATCGTCTACCTGACCACTTTTCAGGATCTCAAGGAACTCGCCCTTGTCTTCATCCGTGGCCACCTCGGAGTCGATCTTGAGTGCGTTTTTGTTCGCCTCCTTAAACGCATTGGTCTTCCATATGCACTGCTCGATCATTTCCCGCATCTTCTTCGTCTGCTGATCCTCTTGGTTGAAAGACCTTTCATAAAAGGCTCGCAACAGGAGCAGCAAAGTGGTGAGGCGCTGCTGTCCGTCGATGACCTCTTGTTTTCCTTGTCTGTTTTCAAAGGTTACGATGGGGCCGAGGTAGTATTCGTCGGAATCATCATTAAAGTGCTCGATGTTGTTGTCCGGAATGGCGAAGGCGAAGAGGTCGTCCCATAGGGTCTGACATTCGCTTTCGCTCCAGGCATAGGGGCGCTGATAGTCGGGGATCAAAAAGTCCGACCGCTTGTCGGAGAACAGTTCGATGACCGTCTTTTGGTCAATGTTGAGCTTGGACATATTTCTACTGCTACGTGTATGAATAACGCAAGAGAGGGAGCGGAGCCGCTACGGCTTTCCCCCTCTCTCTGTACAATCGATGCGCTGCGGATACTTACATGTTCATGCCGCCGTCCACCTGAATGACTTGGCCGGAGACGTAGGACGAAAGGTTTGAAGCAAGGAACACGGCAACGTCAGCAACGTCGTCCGGGGTGCCGCCGCGACGAAGCGGGATCTTCTTCTTCCATTCTTCACGTACGCTGTCGGGCAGGGCTTCCGTCATGGCTGTCTCGATAAAACCCGGAGCGATGGCGTTGGCGCGAATGCCCTTCGGTCCCATCTCTTGGGCTACGGACTTGGCCAGGGCGATCATTCCGGCTTTCGAGGCGGCATAGTTGGCTTGGCCGGCGTTGCCGTGGACGCCTACGACAGAGGCCATATTGATGATGCTGCCGCCGCGACGACGCATCATCACGGGTACACAGGCGTGGACAAAGTTGAAGGCTGACTTGAGGTTGACGGCGATCACGGCGTCCCACTGGGCCTCGCTCATGCGCAGCATCAGGCCGTCTTTGGTGATGCCGGCGTTGTTGACGAGGATGTCGAGACCGCCGAAGTCCTTCACCACTTCCTCGACGGTCTTATGGGCTTCGTCGAAGTCGGCGGCGTTCGATGCGTAGCCTTTTACGCGTACGCCGAGGGCACGGATCTCTTCTTCTGTGGCGCGACCGTTGTCGTCGATGACGAGGTCGGTGAATGCGATGTCTGCTCCTTCCGAAGCGAAACGCAGGGCGATGGCTTTACCAATGCCGCGTGCGGCGCCCGTGACGAGGGCGACTTTTCCTTCTAATAATTTCATTGTTATACGTCGTTTTGGGGGTTAATCGTAGTGGGATCCTTCTTTTCTTCCCTTGATGGAAGGAAAGAAGCAAAAGAAGATCAAGGCCCCACCGGGGCCGGGGAAGTTGACCGGGTACATAGGATTATACCCGGGTGCACAAGATCATATTTTGATCAGCGTGGCGCCGGCGGAGTATCCGCCACCGAAGACGCTGAGGCAGACAAGATCGCCCGCCAGGAAGCGTTCGCGGTTTTGAGCGTAGACGAGGGCGGAGCTGGCCGAGCCGGTGTTGCCGAGTTCAGCAATGTTGCTGAGGATCTTCTCCTCGGAGATACTGTTGCTGGTGGCGATGTTCTTGAGGATACGCATGTTGGCTTGGTGGCCGATGAAGTAGCTGAGGTCGTCGAACGTGTAGCCGTGGTGCGTGAGCAGGCGGAGGGCGTTCTGCGGCATGTAGGTGCAGGCTTGCAGGAAGACGTCCTTGCCTTCGGGCATGCGTATGCCACCGTCGCGGGGCCGAAGCTGGATGCTTTCGGGGCCTTTGCCGATGGTTCCGAGGGCTTCGGTGTAGACTTCCAAGACTTCGGCGTCTGTGTCCGCTATGCGTTCGTTTGAGAGGAAAAAGGCGACGGCGGCGTCGCCCCAGAGGTGGCCCGACTTGGGATCGTCCTCGTTGCTGTAGGCCGTGTTCTTATCGCCGCCGATGATGAGCGCACGGTGGGCCTTGCCCATCGCAAAATAGCCTTCGACGACCTCGAGCGCATTGATAAACGATGAACAAGCGGAGGAGAGCGTGAAGGCTTTGGCGTGGGGAATGGCGTAGTGGTGCTGGGCGACGTGGGCGGCGGTGCCGACGGTGTCGTAGGGGGAGTAGGTGGCGGCGATGAGGAGGTCTACCTCGCGGATGTCGTAGGGGAGACGGGGCAGGGCGTCGTGGATGGCCTCGAGCCCCATCGTGTTGATGTTTTCATCGGCCGCAGCGCGGGAGCGTGTGTGGATGCCGGTGCGCTGGACGATCCAGTCGTCCGTGAGGCCGGTCTTTTCGGTGTAATACGAGTTGGGTATCCGTTGTTTGGGGATGTAGTACCCGGTCGTGTTAATATACATTGTGCTTGACTTTGATGCCATTGAAGATGATGTTCAGAACGTTCTGCCGCTCGATGCCTTTACTCTTGCCCCACCCGTTGATGTGACCGCGGATGTAGGGTACTTCGAGGCCTTTGAGGGCGTGATGGATGATGTAGGCCGTCATGTCGATGTCGGTGATGGAGAAGAGGCCCTCGTTGACGCCGTCGTTGAGGATGTCGCGCAGGATTTCCGTCTCTCGGAGATCGAATTTCTTGCGGGCCTTCTCCACGCGCCAGATGTCGCGAAAGAAGGCAGCGCGGAGTGTGCCGTTGCGAAAGACAATGGCCTTGACGGCGTGGAGACGCATATAGATGTATGTGATCAGCTTTCTATCGGCTGGCAGTCGGCGTGCGGCCACCTCGAGGAGGGAGTCGACGAGCTTATCGAGCTCGGCCTCGACGACGGCGTCGAAGACGTCGTCTTTGCTTTTGAAGTAGGTGTAAAGTGTGCGGCGGCCCTTTTGCGAGGCTTGGGCAATATCGTTCATCGTGGTGTTTTGGAAGCCCATGCGGGCAAAGAGTTGACGGGCTACGTCAACCAATACTTCACGCGTTTTGGAGACAGAAATAGACACGGACACTGCACACTTTCGATTGATTTGTGCGCAAAAGTAGACAAAAAGGCAGTTACAGATCACCAACTCCGACCCCGTCGTGGGCAAAGGACCGCGCCGACGAGTCATTGCTTTAGCGCCAAAGCGCAGCATTCAGAGTGCGAGGCGCAAGCGAAACATACGTCAGGTCATTCGTGATCAAACTTTGTTCACGCGCGAGCAACAAGAAGCTAGCGAGTGATCAAATTTCGATGACGCACGAGCAACAAGAAGCTGGCTTGTGATCAAATTTTGTTCACGCGTGATCGAATTTTGATGACGCACGAGCTTTTTTACCTCTCGCGTGATCGAATTTTGATGATGTGTGATCAACTATTCCCCTTAAAAGCAGAAGAGCTGATGTCGAAGCAAGTAGACTGATAATTAGGAGGAAAGAAGTCGATATGCTTTCGGTTGCGTCGAGCGGAAAAGGCAGAAAAGTGCGGATCCGAGCAAAAGTTCAGTTACCAAACCATTACCCAGTCTGGTGGTAGGTAACGACGGTGCAGTGATAGGTAACTGAGCCTTTCTCGCACACGGCTCTTTTGCATTGATATACAGGAATCTGCACAGGTAACGGGCGCTTTGAACCGGGTAATTTTGCCCACAGTTTTCAAAGCGTATGGATGACATGAAAATGAAGGTGTTGCTCTACCTCAAAAAGGGCACTCTAGACAGGTCAGGCAAGGCGCCGATCATGGGACGCATCACGCTGGGACGTTCCATTGCACAGTTCAGTTGCAAGCTATTCTGCAATCCCGATTTGTGGAACCCGCGCGAAAGTCGGATGGACGGAAAGAGTCGCGAGGCCGTTGAGGTCAATGCCAAGTTGGACAACCTCCTTCTCGCCGTTCAGGCCTCCTATCAATCCTTGCTTGCCAAGGGCTCACCGTTCGACGCGACGGACATCAAGGAGCATTTCCAAGGCTGCGTGCAGAGTCGCGCCATGCTTTTGGAACGGTTCGATGACCTGATCAAGGAGATGGAGGAGCACGTCGGTATCGACATCAAGGAAAATTCCTTGGTCTCGTATCGTCAGACAAGAGCACAATTGCATCGATTTATTCGGGCGAAACACAATGTTTCTGATTTGGCCTTTTCGCAGCTCACGGAGGACTTCATCCAACAATTCGAGCAGTATGTAACCGGAGAGGTGGGTCTGAAACAGAGCACTTGCTACAACATGATCGTCCTTATCAAAAAGGTATGCAAGCTGACGTACCGCGAAGGGGCTGCTGACACCTTGCTATTTGACAATGTGCATATAGACAAGGGGGATAGCCGACTGCCCAAAGCGCTCGATAAGGATGCGTTAGACAAGTTGAAAGCACTGCGTTTTGACGGTTTGGACGGGGATATGAAAACCTCCCGCGATGTGTTCCTTTTCGCCTGTTACACCGGTGCCGCCTATTGCGATCTGATGGCGCTGAACCGTGAGCATCTTATTCGCGATGATGAGGGCGCCCTTTGGCTGAAGTTCAACAGGCAGAAGACAGGCGTCCTTTGTCGCGTAAAGCTGTTGCCCGAAGCCCTTCGGTTGTTGAAGCAGCTACACAGCGATGCAAGAGAGACGTTGCTGCCTTATATGAACTACGCCACCTATTTGTCTTGCCTGAAAGCGATTTCGCTAAGGGCTGGACTGTCTTTGACCATCACCACGCACACCGCCCGGCACACCTTCGCCACACTCGTGACCTTGGAGCAGGGTGTGCCCATCGAGACCGTCAGCAAGATGCTTGGGCATAGCACGGTGCGCATGACCGAGCGATATGCGAAAGTCACACCGCAAAAGCTGTTTGAGGAGTTCGACCGCTTGATCGCCTTCACCGAAGACTTGCACCTAACCATTTAACCACAGCCGACATGAGAAGTACATTCAACATCCTGTTCTACATCAACAGACAGAAGACGAAGACAGATGGAAAGACAGCCATCTTTTGTCGCGTCACCATCGATGGCAGAAGTGCGGTTATGACAACCGGCGAGGAATGTTTGCCGGCCGAATGGAACAGCAGACAGGGTACAACCGGCGAAAAGAAAATCAATCAACATCTCGCAGCGTTCAGGGAGCTTGTGGAAAAGACCTACTCGGAAATGCTCACGAAAGACGGCGTGGTCAGCGCTGAACTCCTCAAGAACCGCTTGCAGGGTGTTGCCGCTGCTCCTGCCACCCTTTTGGCTATGAGCGAGGCCGAACTGCAATCCGTTAAGGCATGCGTGGGTAGGTCAAGGTCTGAAGGCACCTATCGAAATCACACCTATTCGGACAAGATGCTTCGCGATTGGATAGAAAACAAAGGGCGAAAGGACATACTCATCGACGCTGTTACAGGAGACTTGTTTGAGGAGTTCCGTTTCTATCTCAAGAAGAAACGGTTTACAGCGAAGACGGTCAATCGGCACCTTTGTTGGCTCTGCCGATTGATGTATCGGGCGGTCAGCAAAAGGATCATTCGCTACAATCCTTTTGAAGATGCCACCTATGAAAAGGAGGAAAGGAAGATTCGCTTCTTGCAAAAGAGCGATGTGGCCAAGCTCATGGTGCTAAAGGTGAACGACAGGGAAGCAGAGCTGGCTCGACAGATGTTTCTCTTCTCCTGCTTCACCGGACTGGCCATTGCGGACATGGAGCGCCTAAAGTTCTCGCACATTCAAACAGCCGCCGATGGTAAGAGATATATCCGCAAGGAACGGCAAAAGACGAAAGTGGAGTCTGTCGTGCCGTTACATCCGATAGCGGAAGAGATCCTTAGCAGATGCCTAGAGGACCAGACAGTGAAAGAAGAAGGCGACGACCTTGTCTTTCCATACGATTGCAGCCGTAGCGCGATGAACAACAAACTGAGCACTGTGGGTCTGGCATGTGGTATCAGACAACGCCTGTCTTTCCACATGGCTCGTCACACGTTCGGAACCTTGTCACTCAGTGCTGGTATCCCGATAGAGAGCATCGCCAAGATGATGGGGCACGCGTCCATATCCAGCACGCAGATCTATGCGCAGGTGACGGACAAAAAGATCTCGGAGGACATGGACGAGTTGATTCGGAAGCAACAAGCAGCGTTAGCGTGATCCCCGCACGGCTGTTCCAACGTGATGCGGTATGCTTTTTCTCTTTCATCGAATAGATCTTACTACATGACTACAACGGGGGTAATACAGTGAAAGAAGAGGAATTGGGGTGTAGTCGCTATACAACCAGAAATTGTCTGCTCGACTTTGATCCAACTTACAAAGAGTCGAGGTATTGCTTTGGCTTTATCTTGTGATGCTTGTGGAAGGCCTTCGTGAAGTGGCTAAGATTGGTGTATCCGATTTCATACCCCACCTCGGATACAGAATAAAGGCGAGTGGACAACAGTCGTTTTGCCCATTCCATCTTTTCAGATAGGGCATATTCGGCAATCGCGCTACCGATGACCTGCTTAAAACACTTCTGTAATTTGGAACTGCTCATATTGGCCTCACGTGCCAATTCAGAGAGACTCGGTGCGTTGTTCAAATTCCGCAAAATCAGACGTCGGATACGGAATACAGACTCCACATCGTGTAAATTCAAGTTGGCAAAAGGTTTTACTTCAGAACGCCTTTCGAGTTTTTCGAGAAACATTGTCAGTAGCTCTATTGCTTTTCCATGCAGATGGAGCAGGGAGAGAGGCGCATTGTTTTCAACTATTGACTTGATACCGTATAGTGTCTGCTGCATGGCCGGCGTAATGGTCTCAAACAGATAAAAAGACTTGTCTGACTGGAACAACCTACTGATGTAGGTTTCGTGAGCCGCATCTATTCGCTCTATCCAATCCTTGTTGAAAGTCAATGTGATATTTTCGTACTTCCGCTTAGGATCGAATGTCCATTCCGTAGGAATATTGCTCGAAGGCATAAAGATACCGTCGAGCGTGTCCACCCCGACCGTTTTCGTGCTTGTGCCGATAATCTGCTCGTGTTTGTACTCGTTAACATAGAACATCACGGGAATCCATTTTGAGTTTTCTACCGAGCGACGCACCATTGTCATCGGTTCGTATGACATGAAACTGATATAGGTCAATGTGAGCCACGGCAACGGATAATATTGTTTGAAAAATCCGCGACCCACTGAAGCCGGAACGGTAAAACCGTTATTCGTCACCGATGTGCCAAATTGTTCGGCAACCATCTCCATCCAATCTTCGGGCTTGTTGATAGCACAAAACTCTATGGTCATACCATTGTATCTCTCTATATAAATACACGTGAGTTCGATGTAAGCAAAGAACTTCTACGGAAGCCACGCGAGGGCCAAAACGTTTTTAGAAATGCTTGCACCAGCGGTGCAACGACTAAAAAGTACTTTTTACGGCTTGCACCATCGGTGCAAGAGCCCAAAAGCAGTTTTTGAGGTTTGCACCGCTGGTGCAAGCGTCTCCAAAAACACTTTGACCGTTACAGCGCGCTATCCAAGACATTCTTCAGGAATAAGGAATCTCATTCTTTCGTCGAACTCACGTAAATACAAACAAACAAGGGTGAAAAGAGGTTCATCCTATGCTTTTATCCTTGTTGAGTTATACCTTCTGTTGAAAGAGAACAAGAGTATTCCCTCAAAAAGGAATACTCTTACGATATGAGATTTATTCAAATGCGACCAAACTTGAAGGAACTCCCACGGCTGTAACAATGGGTGTTTGCGAACATTCGCCTGTCCTGGTATTGTAGGTATAGTAACCCGTTCCGTTATTACATGTCATTCCAAAGACGATGAAGTCCTTGTACTTTGTTATTGCGAAAGAACCATTGCTGTCGGTCATCGGCAAATCGAGTTTTTCAATGGTTTTGTTCCAAATATCGATTCTTACGGGCTGGAAGTCTTTCTTCAGTATTCCGAATTCTGTATCCGTTACTTTCAGACAGCTATATACAATGCCATTACCTGCATAGTAAGACTTTATCATATACTGCCCTGTCTTTCCTATTCCCTTGATGGTCGTTTTCGATAAGTTGAACAGATAATCGGTATCCCATTTGTCGCTCCCCTTGCGAATGCGTAGGAAACCTTCCTTATCGGCAACATTGAAATTGTTGCCTGCACTGTAAAAGTAGATGTCGCCCCGCTCGTCTATAAAGGCATCGGAGTGACGGAACAATCCGACCACACTTGTTCGGTTGTCCTTGATGACCTCGATCTTTTTCGTTTTAAGATCAATAACAGCCACCTCTGCACCCGTTCCTGGTACGGAAGTGTGGGGCGAATTGAGCTGGTTGAGGGCTACATACATCTTTCCATCACGAATGACATTGCAGCCGGGATCGGGATTATTGTCCTGAACAGCATAAGGCGAGAGATCAATTTCATCCTCTTTTTGCAATGTGGCAGTATTGATTAACGCAATCTTGCCCCTTCCGTGCAATGGGACGTATGCGTGCTGCTCGTCGATGAAGTTGATTTCTCCGGGCTGCGCCATCTGTTCAAAGGTCATCGTACCTGCTTTTATAAGTTCACCGTGCGCCCCTCTTGTGAACTTGTGCACTTTGTCTCCGAATTTCCCTTCGGGTACAAGTACCGTGTTTCCTTTTGCGAAGAGATAACACCCGAAACCGAATTCAAATGCTTTCTTATTGTCAGTCGCTTGAGGTGTCAAATCACTGAAAGTGCCTACATATGCGCTTTTGTCCACATAATGTACAAACGCGAAATGTTGTTGCACCTCATTAGGCGTAGGTTTGGGGTCATCGTGCTTACCACAAGACGTCAGTCCTATGGAGCTGGCCAGCATAGCAGAAAAAGCTATGTACTTCAATGTTGTTGTTCTCATTCTTATTCGTGTTTAGAGTTATAAAATCCCTTTTGAAAAGACGTATCTGAATTTCAAGTGGAATGTCCGCCCTGCCAACGGTTGACGATACTGATCCCACACTTCTTTATTCATCAGATTGTGGCATTCCAAAGCAATGGAATATCTGTTCTTGTAGGTCAATAGCAAGCCTATGTCATTGACAAAACTGCGAGAGATGCGCCGTTTCTGTAATTCGGTAAGTTCCCAGAAGTAGAAAAACTCTTCCGTGAACTTTCCGTCCCAAAATGCCTTGACATACCAATTCTTGAGTAATTGGTCACTGTGATATTCTGCTCCGAAGTTGGCGAACAGGTAGGGAATATTCGGCAGTCGCAGCCCTTTTGTCGGATTGGGGGCTTGGGTGCCCGGCAAATGCTCCAAGACATCGCGGACATCCTGATAAGTCAGATTCCCATAGGCATAGACTGTCGGCGATATATCCAATTTCAACTCGGTCTCTATGCCCTTAATATGTACCCTTTCAGCATTCACATATCCGGCTGCCATATGCTGCTTCATCAGCTTTATCATGTCGCTTACCTGCATGTAAAAGCCGTTTACCTCAAACTGTAATCGCGAAAGTCCGAGTACGTTGTTTTTGTCTATCAAGAATCCCAGATTGAAGTTGTGGCTTTTCTCTGGTTTCAATCCAGCAGCAGGAAAAGTTATGATGCCGTCACCGAACAACTCTTGCGAATTAGGGAGACGTATTGCTCGTTGATAGGAAGCCTTCAGATGAAAGCCACTGAACGGTTCATATTTCACTGCTTCTATCCATCCGATTTGCGATGTCGTATTGCTCTTTTTCTTCGGAGCCTCAATCATCTCGTATGAAGTCAAATCCTCTATCTCAGAATGGAGATGGAAATACTTTACAGAGAGCATATTCGTCAGTTTCCTGTCTAAGAGTTTCGCTTCCCAAGTCAAACCTGAGACAACGCCGGTCCTTTTGCTGGGAAATCCTCCAATGACAAAACCGGCATGTCGGCTTGCTATGTCGTCATTTGGCTGTCTGCGGGCGTAGTTAATAAGCGTATTCAGGTTCAGGTTGTGATTAGCGGACAATCTGTAATCGAAATTGATGCGCTCGTTGATTTCCAAACCTTTGTCGTTTGAGTTATGAGGCACATCTCCCGTCTCTCCCTGTCCGTTCGGGCTCGGATATATGTTCCCCTCAAAATCATGATTCACTCGTGCCGTATCCACAAAATTGTTCGTCGTATGCGAGAGGGAGAAATGAGACTCGAAGTCAAGGCAGTTGTTCAGCATTCCACTTTTTATCAGTTTGTTCTCGAGCATGAACATCCCGGATTTGTCTTCGGCATACCGGATGTTCTTCAATACCCCTTGCATCTCATTGAAACGATTATAGTACCCGAATTCGGTACTCATCTCATCGAACCAAAGTTTGCTGAAAGCGATTTTCCCTTTCAGCATATACGACCGAAAACAGTCGTGGTCTCGCTTTACCAATAAGTCCTCTCTTTCGGGAACTCTAAAAGAGTAATCATTCTTTGCAGACGTATAATAACCTCCCGCACCGAGCAGGATACCACTCTTGGGGAAGTTCTTACGAGAGAAGACACTAGCCTTGTGTGTTTGATAAGAGCCAAGTTCATATGAAGCATCTAAGTAGTCCGTACTAAATTCTTTCGTCACAATATTGACGGCACCACCCAGTCCGTCGCAACCAAATCGTGCAGGAATAATGCTTTTGTAAACCTCTATTCGTTCGATAATATCTATCGGTATCTCATCAAGCGAAAAGGCACCATCCGAAGTATTCATCGGTATACCGTCCCAAAGAATTTGAATGCGGTTCCCCTCCAAACCATGGACGATAATTCTCGAACTGCTTCCCAAGCCACCAGTCTGCCCGACTTTCAATCCAATGGTCTTGTTCAAGATGGTTTCTAAAGATACGGAGCGACCTTGCAGCTCCTTTGCGTTTATCACGGAAACAGCCTCAGGCGATTCTCTGATAATCCGGGCTTTTGTTTTTCCGAAGACCACGACATTCTCCAACGCCATTGCATCGGGATTAAGTTTTATCGTGTACCTCTTCCCATCAGAAGTTATGGTGTCGGTAGCTGTTTGATAGCCGACATAACTCACACTTAGCACAAGTTTCCGCCCGACATCTGCATTCACCCTTGCGATGCCTTTGCGGTCAGTCGTTGTGCCATCCATATATAAGGAAGAGCCCAATGCTCTCCATTGAAGTGTTGCCGATTCAATAACACTTTCCTTTTCGCTATCTATGACACGAATCTCCGTTATCTGCTTCTGAGCAAAAAGAGGAAGCGACAATAGAGAACTCATTGTAAGTATTATCCTGCATATGCAAGCCGCCTTTGAAATCAACATCTTATTCGTTCATGAAAAATCTGCGCAAAGGTGTCGGTACATCAAAGAAGTAAATACCCCTATCAAGCACATCTATACCCCTATCGAGTTGAACCGTCCTAAGCGTATCGTTTTCGGGCAGTATTATGCTCATTCGGGTTAATTTACCCCTGTGTATCTCCTCACCTTCGCCGCCATAGTTTCAAACGGAAATGGTCTAGCGAATTTCGGCCTACGCATGGCTCCCTCTTTTCACATGGTGCCCCTGTACACTTACTGTATAAGGTACTTGTGCACCACCTTGCATGGTGGCTGACTATAACCTATAAGGTAGTACGCTCATAACCTATAAGGGTAGCATGCTTAAGAGATGCGACTAAGCAGGCTTTGTGAGTGACACAACGATAGGGGCCCCAAGAGATTCGCAAACCATTTTCAATTGACGATAATGACATAGATATATGGATAAACAGAAAATCAGACCTCTCGATGAGGAAAGGGAGAGCCGCAACCTACTCTCCAATACGGTAGTTGTGCTGCACCTTGTATTCGGCACGCTTCCCCTGTTGTTCGTGGTGTGGGCGGTGGACAGGCTGATGGGCGACACACTCACTCCTGCAATGCTTTGGTCGGTCGGAGTGGCGATGGTATTGTTTGCCTTGTTTCGCGGCGTGTTTTATGGAACTTCGATTTGGCGGGCTCATCTCTCGGCTTATAACGCCCTCACCCGATTGCGAATGCGCATTGTGAGCCACTTGCAGCGGTTGCCGATCGGTTTCTTTCAGGAGCGGAAGGTGGGTGACTTAGTGAACATCATCAACCACGACGTGGAACAAATCGAGATGTATTTGGCACATGGGCTGCCCGAAATTCTCTCTGCGACGCTTTTCCCTGCTTTGCTCTGGGGTATTGTCATGGTGTTGGACTGGCGACTTGGGCTGGCACTCGTATCGCTACTACCGTTGGCGTTTCTCTTGCAGATGACAGTCAAAACGCTTTGGAGCAAGAATTTCCAACACTTTATGGAAAGTACGCAGAAGATGTCGGAAGACCTTTTGGAGTATGTGGCCACGATTCCGGTCATTAAGGCATTCAGCCACGAGGAGGCCCGGACAGAGCGGGTTCTCGGCGGCATGCGCGATTATATCCACCGGGTAGCGCGGAGCATGTTCAGCGTGACCGTGCCGATGACGCTCATAACGATGTTTTTAGAGGGTGGTATCGTGGTGATGACGCTCGTCGGTCTGTGGTTGATGGCGTCGGGCGAGCTGACCGTGACACGCTTCATCCTCGCCCTGATATTGGGCGGACTGTTCTCGTCCTCCTTTGCCAAACTGGCCACGTTCCAGCATTTCCGAATTGTCTATGGGCAGTCGCTGGCGAGGGTCCGGTCGATTACCGAAGTGCCCGTAAAGGATACGGCAGACCGGGATACGGACGCTATGCAGAGCGATGTCAGCTTTGAGCACGTTACGTTTGCCTACCCGAATAAGAAAGACCGTGCATTATCCGATGTCAGTCTGCAATTCCCTAAGGGCAGTTATACGGCTATTGTGGGCGAATCGGGGTCAGGCAAAAGTACATTGGCAAGTCTAATGATGGGTTTTTGGCAACCGCAGTCGGGAACCGTTCGACTGGGTGGAGAAAATCTTGCGGAACTCTCCGAGCGCAACATTGCCGATTTCTTCTCGATAGTGCAGCAGGAGGTGTTCCTTTTCAATACGAGCATTCGGGACAATATCCGTATCGGCAAGCCCTCCGCTACACAACGGGAGGTGGAAACGGCGGCACGAAAGGCACGCATACACGACTTTATCGTGGGACTGCCCAGTGGTTACGATACGTCGGCAGGTGAAGTGGGTGTAAAATTCTCTGGCGGAGAGAAGCAGCGCATTTCCATTGCGCGTATGTTGCTCAAAGACTCGCCGATTGTCATTCTCGATGAAGCCACTGCCGCATTGGACGGTGAGAATGAGAAACTTATCCAAGAGGCTTTGGACGAATTACAACGCAACAAGACCGTCATCACCATCGCTCATCGGCTCAACATCATTCAGGATGTGGAGCGTATTGTTGTGATGGACAAAGGTCAGGTCTTGGCGACGGGAACGCACGGAGAATTGATGGACAGCTGCCCGCTGTATCGCAACATGACAGAAACGCAGGAGCGTGTAAACAGATGGCAACTGAAAGAAGAGGAGACATAACAATGGTACGCAACATATTAAATGAATTGACCGCCCGCGGGGTGCGGCACCTGATTGTCTCCGCACTGTTTTTTGTGGTTTATGCCCTCTGTGGCACGACGATTATGCTTACCGTCCTGCTTCTTATCGATCGTTATATATCGGGCGAAAGCGTTTCGCTCGTTTCCGCAGCGTGGATGCTTGGCGGTCTGCTGGTTTTGAAAACCATCTCCAATGCCATAGCCGATATGAGTAAGCACTTTGCCGGCTTCGACCTCGTGGAGCGTATCCGCGAGAAAATCATTTTGAAGCTGAAGAAGTTCTCGCTTGGTTTCTACACCAATGAGCGGCTGGGTGAGATAAGCACCATCATCCACAAAGACGTGGACAATATGGAAATGGTGGTGGGGCATCTCTGGACACGAATGTCCGCCGATTTCATTGTGGCACTGATACTCGGCATCGGACTGTTCTGCGTAGACTGGCGTATGGGATTGGCGATGGTTGCCTTCCTTCCTGTTGCTCTTTTTTCCCTTTATCGAGGCATTCGTTCGGGTATGAAAGCACAGCAGGAGACACAAGACGGTCTGGCGGATATGGTCAGTCTCTTTGTGGAATATGTCAAGGGCATACCCGTGCTGAAAGTATTCGGAGGAAAGGGCATGTTTCGTGACAGACTCGATCGTTCCGTTCATGAGTTTGGAGAAAGCAGTAAGAAGACCTCACGGCTGGCAGCTGTAAGCGTGGGCAGGTATGTCTTTCTCATTGAGCTGGCTTTTGCGCTGATGGCTACGCTTGGTCTTTGGTGGAGTTGGCGCAGTGAACTTTCCGTTTTTGCTTACCTGATGTTCGTCATCGTCTCGAAGGAGTTCTACAAGCCCTTTATCAACATGGAGAGCCACTGGCTGAACTACATCAAGGTAAAGGACAGCTACGGACGCATCTCCCGCTTGTTAGATGCACCCTTCATCGCCAATCCCGGCCAACCGAAAACAGTTGAACGCTTCGACCTCTCATTCGAGGGTGTCGGCTTCTGCTATGAGGAAGAAGGCTTTGAGATGAAGGATCTCACGTTCAGCGTCCCCGAACAGACTGTAACGGCACTTGTCGGCTCATCAGGCTCCGGCAAAACGACCCTCACCAATCTGTTGCTCCGCTTTTGGGAACCGCAGGCGGGTAATATCCGCATTGGAGAGGTGGATATTCGGGAGATGGACTATGATTATCTGCTCAGTAAAATCAGTGTGGTGATGCAGAACGTCATCCTCTTTTCCGATACCATCGCCAACAACATCAAGGTGGGTGATCGCAATGCCGCGCAAGCGGAAATCGAGGAAGCCGCACGTCGGGCGATGATACACGACTTCATCGTCGGCCTACCTGATGGTTACGAAACGAAAATCGGAGAGAACGGCTTGGGGCTGTCGGGTGGACAGAAGCAACGCCTCTCCATCGCCCGTGCGTTCCTCAAAGACGCTCCCATCCTCCTGTTGGACGAAATAACGAGCAACATTGATCCCGTCAATGAGTACAAGATACAGCAGGCCATGTCTGCCCTTATCCGCAACCGCACGGTTTTGGTCATTGCCCACCATCTGCAGACCATCCGCAACGCTCATCAGATTATCGTGATGGACAAGGGACGGCTTATAGAGAGTGGTACCCACGCCGAACTTGAAGCGAAAGATGGGGTGTACCGAAAACTGCTGTAACCTAAGAAAATGGACGATTGGGGGATAGAAAGTAAATGCTAATCCCAATTCTCGCATGCGTGCTTCCTCACCTTACCGTTTCCCGCCTCCCTTGTAATTCTCCTCCAGGATCCTTGCTAAGTCTGAGGCCTTGTAGAGGATCTTGCCGGCGAACTGCGTGTAAGGGATGATCCTCCGATCGCGGTAATCCTGTAATGTGCGAGGGCTGATGTATAGTCGTTCACATATTTCCTTGCTCGTGAGGAAATGTTCGCCTCCGAATAGTGGCCGGTGCGTCTCCGACACTTCCCGAATCCGTTCCCTGACGCGTCGCAAGGCGGAGAGGACCACCTGCATCTCACCCGTTTCCATACTCAATTCTTGAATTGCTTTCATCATCGCTTCGTCGTGTTTGCCGTTTTGTCAGACTTTACGCAGAGCAGCCGCTCCACGTCCTCTCGTTTGTAATAGCACTTGTGCCCGATCTGTGCGAAGGGCAACACACTTGCGTCACGGTAATGTTGCAGAGTGCGTTTGCTGATGCCGAGCAGTCGGCAAACGTTTCCGTTATGCAACCAATCCGTGTGTTTAGATGGTTCTCCGAAAGCCTTCAGGTAACATTCCGCAAGGCTCAGTACCTCGTCACGCAGGTTCTGCCAATCGGCCTCTGTAATAATCAAATACTTCATGGTTTCACGTATTAGTTTTCTGGTTGGTATTTAGGTTTTACTGTTTTCGGCGGCAAACGTAATCGCACGCCAAACGCTGTCAACGCAATCGGGAACAGTAGGGATGCAAATGGAACAGTAGGGATGCAAATGGAACAGCAGGGATACAACCGGCGCAGCAAGGGGCGACTTTCGCTTATTCGAAAAACAGCCGCAACGGAAAGCAGATAGCAGCCCGCGAATCATCCCCCTTCCCCTTCCTTTCACTGCCATTTTGTCTTATCGAAGGAGCGAATCACTTCCTTGTAAAGCCTACCCTCTGACGACTTTGGCAGCAATTGGACGCAACATCATGCCGGACAGCACTGCATGCTTGGATGCTGGGGATGCCTATCACACCTTCACCCTCAAGAACTCATTCAAGCCCATTATGAAGAAACAGGCAGATAGAAGCAACATAAACACCAGCAAAACACCGGACAACGGCGGACGTTCATCAAAGAACGGGGAGATCGAGGCCTACCTCGCCCGGCATTACACGTTCCGATACAACACCGTTTGGGGACGGGCGGAATATTGCGGCCGGGAGGACACCCGATTCGTAAAAGTCGGTAGCTATGAGATCAACACGCTGCGCCGCGAACTTGACAACGAGGCCGGGATCACGACCTCCCCAGACAACCTCTACTCGATCATCGAAAGCAGCTTTTCGCCCCGTGTCAATCCCATACAGGCGTATTTCAAGGCCTTGCCCACCGCTGCAATGGATGATTCAGCGGCGCACGCCATCCGTGAGTTGGCCGACTGCGTCGTCGTCCGTAACTCAGAGATATGGCTGCTGTACTTGACAAAATGGCTTGTGGCTGTAGTCGCCAACGCGATGGACGACCACGCGTGTCGCAACCACACCTACCTGGTCTTAACCGGTGAACAGGGACGATTCAAGACGACGTTTCTCGACCTGCTTTGCCCGCGTAAGCTGCACGGCTACAGCTATACCGGCAAGATCTATCCGCAGGAAAAAGACACGCTGACCTACGTCGGGCAGAACCTCATCATCAACATCGACGACCAGCTCAAGGCGCTCAACAAGCGGGACGAAAACGAACTGAAAAACCTGATCACCTGCCCGATGGTCAAGTACCGCATGCCCTACGACAAGCACGTGGAGGAGCACCCCCACATGGCGAGCTTCGTGGCCTCGGTGAACGGCAACGACTTCCTCACCGCCCCCACCGGCAGCAGGCGCTTCCTGCCCTTCGAGGTGCTTTCCATCGACATCGATCGGGCGAGAGCAGTCTCGATGGACGCCGTCTATGCGGAGGCGAAATCGCTGTTGCAATCGGGCTATCGGTATTGGTTCAACGATGAGGAGATCGCGGAGTTGTATCGCGAAAGTGAGGCGTTCCAAGTGCAGACCGCGGAGACGGAGCTCCTGTTGCGCTGTTTCGAGCTGCCGACCACCGACAGCGATTGCTCCTACCTGACAACGACCGAAATCTTGACTTACCTCGGCACCTACACGCGCCAACCGCTTAAGGCCAAACGTATGGGAGAGGCCTTGAAAAGGGTCGGATACATCAAGGTCAGCCGACGGCGGAACGGCGGTAGCCCGCTATACGTCTACAAAATCCGAAAGATCCTCCCCTGTCCCCTCCTCCAATCATGTAGTAGTAACATGTAGTCAGCCGCGTAGTGACTTCGATTTGTATGGATGCTATTGGAAAACAATCGATTATGGCGATTGTAGTTTGTAGTAAGAAGAAGCCAAAAAGTACAGGTGTTTGATCTTAAATCACTTGCATTCCAATAAAACACCACACCATTTCATTACCCATCTCAATGTTTGATCACCATGAAAGAAGAAAACCTATCGACCATCAAGCGGTACCCCATCACGGCGTACTTGGAAAGTAAAGGCATCACGCCCGTCCGACGGCTGGCGGCCTATGCAATGTACCGTTCACCATTGCGGGAGGAACGCCACCCGAGCTTCAAGGTGGATACCGAGAAGAACCTGTGGATTGACTACGCCGAAGGCCGCGGCGGAAGCACAAGGCAACCGTGTCAAATTGGCGATAAGCCCAAGTGCAGGTACTTTTAATCTCCGTCAGCCGATGGAAGGCCCCGCACATCAGTTTTTGATCTTCGTACCCCTACGGAGATCTCCCCGACAAGTGTTTTTGATCTCCGTACCCCTACGGAGATCTCCCTGACAAGTGTTTTTGATCTCCGTACCCCTACGGAGATCTCCCTGACAAGTGTTTTTGATCTCCGTACCCCTACGGAGATCTTCCCGACAAGTGTTTTTGATCTCCGTACCCCTACGGAGATCTCTCCGACAAGTGTTTTTGATCTCCGTACCTCAACGGAGATCTCTTAGAGCTGATCGAACGTCGGGCAGTCTATTTGAGTCGGGCAACTCAGGAGCGCGCCGACTTCGTTGTCCGTCGATTGGGAGACAGGGGCGCTAATCTCTCGAGCTTCGTGGAACGCATCGTGCGCGCCCATTTGGAGGACTACGCCGAGGAGATCAAGGAGTGGCGAAAGCTGTAATCCAAGCACACGGATCCATCAAAGAGTTCACGAACAATATGCACGTCAAGCAATCAATAACTGTCTGAACGCATGGCATGCACTGATTGAAAGAAATACAGCGGGTATGTAACGGAGCGTGACGACGGTAATGCGTGACGACGGTAATGCAAGACGTCAGTTTGTTCCCACAAACTGCGCTTGCTCCCCCGCCCTTAGCGAACGGAGGAGAGGGCCGTAATCACATCCGTTCTCATCGCCCCCAACCATAGAATAAGCACCACAGAAAAGACCTATCTACATGGAAAGACACCCCAAAAAGGAAGACAAGAAGACGAACAAAATCGCCTTTATCAAGGTCCGATGCACAGCCGAGGAGAAGGAGCGGATCCGCTCGAGAGCTGCGAACGCGGGGCGGAAGTACTCCGACTACTGCCGTGAGATGTTGCTCGGTGGATCCGTCATCGCCGTCCCTCCGATAGGCGACAACGAGAAGGAGGCGCTCGCCATCCTTCGTCAGACGGCACTATTCTACGCACACATCTCTAACCTGATCAAGGTCAAAGATCCCGCCTGGGTGGACGCTACGAAAGCCCTCGCCACCTATGCCAAGATCGCTTTTAAGCGGTTCTTCAGCCCCCGCTACCGGGTTCCAGAGGAGGTATTTAAGCGCTTAAATATCGAAGATCATGATCGCAAAGTGTAAGGCCATCGCGCATGGAAGTAACGCGCTGGAGTATGTTTTTCGCGAAGGCAAACTCGGCCGAATTCTCGCCCTCCACAACCTGTGCGGCGAAACGCCAAAGGAAATTCACGAGGAGATGAGGCTGATCAACAACTACAACAGCCGTTGCAAAAACAAGTTCCTGCGCATCGAGATCGGCATCGCCCCGCAGGACGAGCCGCAGATGACGTTCAAGACCCTGAACCGCCTCGCCCTGCTCTTTGCCAAGCAGATGGGGCTGGACGATCATCAATAGGTGGCCGTCACGCACAAAGACACCGACAATCTACACATCCATATCATCGCCAATCGGATCAGCCTTGGCGGGCAGGTCTACGACACCACTTTTGTGAGCAATCGGGCAGCCAGAGTGGCCGAAGATCTCAGCCACAAGTACGGGCTGACCATCGCCAACGAAGTCCACTCCGCGCGACCGCATCGGAAAGTCCAAGCCGATCCCGCAAGAGAGCGGACAAAGCAGCAGGTTCGGAACATCTGCTACGCCTTGCTCGAGAAGCACAAAGGAAAAGGCCTGTCGGGTCACTCCATGTTCCTCTACGAACTCCACCAAAGCGGCGTCACGATCGAGCGCATGAAGAACAAGCAGGGCAAAGTCTATGGGCTGAAGTTTACCTACGACGGCCACAGTTTCAAGGCCTCCGAGATCGGTCGTGAGTTTGGTTTTCGCACCCTGCCGAAACAGTTCGAGACCGGCAATGCGCAGAAGCCCATCATCCAATCCTCCATGATCCCTACGAAAGACAGTACACCTACCGCACAAGTCGCAAGCCCCGTTGTGGACGTTGCTTTAGACACCGCGGGAAGCCTTCTTTCAGAGGTGGGCGAAGTAACAATCCTACAGACCCACGGCACAGACTACGCTGAGATCGCATGGCAGCGACGCTTAAGAAACCAAGCCGGGAAAAAGAAGAAGCGAGGGCGGGGAATATGATGTTAGACGTTCATCCGCTCCCTCCATCCCGACCTTTCCCAAACCGAAAGCCAAATCGAGAGAATCGCATCAAAAACGCCTGTTTTTCAAATAGTCATAGTAACATTGCACTCTCAAATGACAAGCGCCCTTTGTTTGTGCAGATTCCAGCAACCCCAAGCGCTTCGCTCGTTTCCACTTCGTTACCTATCCAATGCCTACGACCGACTAACTTCTTCTTTTACAGAGGGATATTTCTGAATAGTTTTCTAGATGAGCAACAATAAGCTAGCTTGTGATCAAATTTTGTTCACGCGTGATCGAATTTTGATGACGCACGAGCTTTTTTACCTCTCACGTGATCGAATTTTGATGACGCACGAGCTTTTTTAACTCTCACGTGATCGAATTTTGATGACGCACGAGCTTTTTCACCTCTCGCGTGATCGAATTTTGATGACACATGAGGTTTTGAAGCTCTTAAGTGATCCGATTTTGATGAGAAGTAAGCATAAAAGGCTGGTGTATAAGGTGTCGCCAGAAAAAGGAAAGCCCCCTCCCTGCTCGTTTGAAGCAGAAAGGGGGCTTTCATCGCAAATGGTGTGTGGACAGACACACCGGCCGACGCTTATTTGGCTATGCCGACGCGATTGAGGATGAAGGCGAACTCGAAGGCGGTGTCCTTGATGCTATCGTAGCGCCCGGTGGCGCCGCCGTGGCCGGAATCCATGTCCATGTGGAGGATGAGGATGTTGTCGTCCGTCTTCATGGAGCGGAGCTTGGCGACGTACTTGAGGGGCTCGTGGAAGAGCACTTGGGAGTCGTTCAGGCCCCCGGTGACGAGCATGTTGGGGTAGTTCTGCGCCCGGATATTATCGTAAGGCGAATAGGAGAGCATGTAGTTGTAATACTCCTCCTCGTTGGGGTTGCCCCACTCTTCGTATTCGCCGGTGGTGAGGGGCAGCGACTCGTCGAGCATGGTGTTGATGACGTCCACGAAGGGCACCTGGGCGACGATCGTCTGGTAGAGGTCGGGGCGCATGTTGGCCACGGCGCCCATGAGCAGGCCGCCGGCGCTGCCACCCATCGCTGCCAGACGCGAGGCGGAGGTGTAATGCTCGTTGATGAGCAGCTCGCTGCAGGCGATGAAGTCGGTGAAGGTGTTTTTCTTCTTGAGCAGCTTGCCGTCTTCGTACCACTGTTCGCCGAGGTCGCTTCCGCCGCGGATCTGCGCGATGGCGAAGACGAAGCCGCGGTCGATGAGGCTGTAATAGGCGGGGCTGAAGTAGACGTCGGAGCTGCTGCCGTACGATCCGTAGGAGTAGAGCAAGGCGGGCGCCGATCCGTCGCGTTTGATGCCTTTCTTATATACCACGGCCATGGGCACTCGGACGCCGTCCGGAGCGGTGGCCCAGAGGCGCTCCACGACGTAGTCGTCGGGGTTGAAGCCGGAGGGCACTTCTTGCTCCTTGAGCTTCGTAGTCTTGCCGTCGGTGATGGCATATTCGTAGAGCGTCGAGGGGCGGTTGAGGGAGGTGTAGGTGTAGCGGATCGTGGTGGCGTCGTACTCCGGATTGCCGCCGAGGGAGACGGTGTAAACGGGTTCGGGGAAGGCGATGGTCTTCGTTTCGCCACCGTTGATGGGCTTAATACGGATCTCGTTGAGGCCGTTCTTGCGAAGCTCCAAGGCTACGTAATCCTTGAGCACGTCGAGGGCTTCGATGCGGACGTCCTTGTCGTAGGGCAGGAATTCCTTCCACGTTTTGCGGTCTTCGTAGCCCGTGAGGGGCGCCTCGTAGATGAGTCCGTTGAGGTGCTCCTTGTCTTTATAGCGGATGAAGAAGCGGTCGGCGTGGGCATAGACGCTGTACTCGACGTCCTTCGTGCGGGGCAGGAAGACTTTGAAGGGGTCCGTGGGCCGATCGGCCGAGATGTAGCGCTCGTCCGAGGTGGTGGAGCTGCCGCAGGTGATGAAGATGAATTGCTTCGTCTTTGTGGCCGAGACGTAGGTGCTGAACTTGGCGTCCTTCTCTTCGTAGACGAGTGTTCCTTCGGCAGCGTCGAGCTCGCGGCGGAAGATCTTCGATGAGCGAAGGGTGTGGTCGATGGCGCTGTAGAAGAGCGTGCGGTTGTCGTTGGCCCAAGCCACGGATGCGGCGCCCTCGACGGCGAAGCCGACGTCCTGTCCGGAGGCAAGGTCGCGCACCTTCATGGTGAACTCGGCATACGATCCGGTCTCGTTGTAGAAGTAGGCCGCCTTGCTGTTGTCCGGACTGATGATGTAGCCGCGGAAGATGAAGGCTTGCTTACCGGCCGCCAGTTTATTGACGTCGAAGATCACCTCCTCGGGGGCGTCCATCGATCCCTTGCGGCGGCAGTAGGTGCGATATTGCTTGCCCTTCTCGGTGCGGCTGTAGTAGTAATAGCCGTCGTCGTAGGTGGGATAACTCTCATCGTCCTCCTTGATGCGACCCAGGATCTCGTCGTAGATCTTCTGTTGTAGGTCGCGGGTAGAGGCCATGACGGTGTCGGTGTAGGCGTTCTCGGCCTTGATGTACTCGATGACTTTAGGATTCGTCTTATCCTTCATCCAGTAGTAGTTGTCGATGCGCTGCTTGCCGAAGTTGACGAAGGTGTCAGGGTGAACCTCAGCCACTGGCGGCGCGGGAAAATCGGATTGCTTCAAAATTTTCTCTCCTTCTGTTTGGTTAGAGCTGCACGATGCAGCCATGAATACGAGGGCTGCTCCGAGCAACCCGAGATAGATGTGTTTGGTGTTCATTTTATGTGATGTAATGGATTATGATGATTGATTCATGTAGTTATGCGCCCTTCGGCGCCGCCCGGTAGTCTAAAGTAGTCAGAGGGTAGCAGGACATACAGTATCTATACCTATCCTCAGGAAATCGCCTGCCACAAAACTTTTTCAGCTCATTTCCTCAGGAAATCGGCCGCCACAAAATTTTTCGGCTCATTTCCTCAGGAAATCGGCCGCCACAAAACTTTTTCAGCTCATTTCCTCAGGAAATCAGCCGCCACAAAACTTTTCGGCTCATTTCCTCAGGAAATCGGCCGCCACAAAACTATTTCAGCTCATTTCCTCAGGAAATCGGCCGCCACAAAACTGTTTCGGCTCATTTCCTCAGGAAATCGGCCACTCACTTACTCACTCATTTCCTCAGGAAATCGTAGGATGGCCTACATCGAACTTGACGTTATAACTACTTCTGACTACCGCGCCGAAGGCGCATAACTACCCGGCCGAAGGCCGTAACTACGATTGCGACGCAGCCGCCTTCTTTCTCTTTCGATTACGCCTGATGCGTGCGATGATGATCCACACAATGGCGACGAACAGCAGGATGGCCCAGAGGTTCGCGAGGCCGACGATGACCCACAGGAGGTTGTCCCATCCCTGACGCAGTGCGCGTTGGAACTTATATCCGAAGCCTGCGGCGACGGTCTTCTCGTAGAACGAGACGGTGAGCGTGCTGAGCGCTACCTGATTCTTGAGATAGCGCATCTGCCCCTCGGCCGATTCGATCTCGGCGCGCAGACTGCTGATCTGCGCCTCGACCTTGAGAACCTCATCCACGCTATTGGCGCGTTTGAGCAATTCCTGATAGCGGGCTTCGAGGTCTTTCTTCGTCTTGAGGCGGGCGTCGAGGTCGATGTACTCCTGGGTGACGTCGCTCACCTCGATGTTCTTGTAGTCGATCTTGCCGGCTTCGGCAGTGATACGATCCACGAGGGCGTCGAACCGGTCGCTGGGCACACGCAGCGTAACGGTGGAGGTCTGTCGGCCCTCCTCCTCGTCCTTGCTGTCGCTGGCCACGTAGCCCTTAGCCTCGGTGACGGCCTTCTGTATGGCTGCACGCGTCTTCTGGGCGTCGGACGTCTCGAAGCGCAGCATGCCGTTCTTAGTCAGCTTGCGTTCAGGGATAGCCT
Source organism: Tannerella serpentiformis (assembly GCF_003033925.1). Taxonomy (NCBI): domain Bacteria; kingdom Pseudomonadati; phylum Bacteroidota; class Bacteroidia; order Bacteroidales; family Tannerellaceae; genus Tannerella; species Tannerella serpentiformis. The sequence goes on along the minus strand of NZ_CP028365.1, from coordinate 2,061,808 downwards.
CTTCACCCACGCGGATGTCGGACGAGCTGCTGCCGGCTTCGGCAGCCATCTCCTTACTGTCAGCCACTCCGTACGCAGCACTCTTGTCTGCGCCCGTGCATGAAAAAGACAGGACTGCCGCAAGCAGCCCCGTCATGAGTTTATTGATGTGCGATCTCATAAAAACAGGTGGTTATGCGCCTATAGCGCGGTGGTAAGGGCTCTCTTGTGAGCGCCCACAGTAATCAGATGTGATAGGTGTTTGTAGGGGCGAAGATTTTTCGCCCCTACATATGTACCAAGCCTTACGCCTTCGGTTTCTCTGCTTCCTTCGGTTTGTCCCCGTTCTTGAGGTACTTGTCAAACCACTTGAAGAACTCACGCTGCCAGAGGATGGCATTCTGCGGACTGAGTACCCAGTGATTCTCCGTCGGGAAGATGAGCAAACGGCTCTCTACGCCTAACATGCGCGCCGTGTTGAACGCCGCCATACCCTGCGAATACGGTACGCGGAAGTCTTGCTCACCGTGGACGATCATGATCGGCGTGTTCCAGTTCTTCACCATCAGGTGAGGCGAGTGTGAGTAGGTGTTCTGAGCCACTTTGTTGTCCTTGTCCCACGGTGCTCCGCCGTTCTCCCATTCATCGAAGAACATCTCCTCCGTCGTCGGATACATGAACTCCGAGTTGAAGATGCCGCAGTGCGCCAAGAAGGCTTTGAAGCGACCCTTGTGTGTGCCGGCCAGGTGGAAGATGGAGAAGCCGCCGTAGCTGGCGCCCATTGCACCGACGTGATCCTTGTCTGCCCACGGCTCCTTGCAGATCTCGTCGACGGCGGCGAGCAGGTCTTGCTCATCCTGCGTACCGTGATGCTTCGAGATGGCGTCGGCCCACTCCTGACCCGATCCAGACGTGCCGCGGCGAGCAGGCACAACGACTACGTAACCCTGTGCAGCCATTAACATATAGCTCCAGCGGTAGCTAAACGACGGGCTGAGCACACCCTGCGGACCGCCGGTGCACATGAGCAGGATGGGATACTTCTTCGAGGCGTCGAACTTGGGCGGGTAGACCACCCAGGTCACCATCTGCTTGTTGTCCGTCGTGGTCACGAAACGCTTCTCGAACGTCGGCAGATTTAGTTTGCTCAGCAAATCCTTGTTCACCTGCGAGAGGTCTGTACCCTTACCCGTAGCTGGGTCGACACTGTAGATCTCGGCTGGATCGACAAGCGTGGTGCGCGTAGCGATCAGTTTATTGCCAGCCAACGCCACGTGTTGATAGTCCTGATTGCCATCGGTCAGCTGACGAAAAGAGCGAGAGGCTACGTCGAAGGCGAAGATCTGATAGGCCTCCTTGATCGGGGCGGTGAGGTAGATCGTCTTGCCGTCGGGCGTCCACTGCAGCGACGAAGGACTGGCGTCGAGCGAGTCGGAGACGTCCACCATCTGTCCGTTCGGCCACTCCATCATCATCATCCGCTCCTTGTCTGCCTCATATCCGCCGCGGCGCATGCTGGACCAGAGGAGCGTCTTGCCATCGGGCGAGAATTGCGGGTTCTGGTCATAGCCCGGCATGTCGGGTGTCAGGAGGCGCGTCTGCTTGTCGGCCAAGGTATAGGAGTAGAGGTTGGAGTTGGTTTGGAAGGCATAGTCGCGTCCGGAGAGCTTCTTACAGGTGTAGACGATCACGGATCCGTCGGGGCTCCAAGCGATCTGCTCCGTGCCACCGAAGGGTTTCACAGGCGAGTCGAAAGGTTCGCCGGGCATGATGTCTTCTACGGTCTTCACCTTGTCTCCCTTCACGTCGCCGAGGTAGAGGTGATTGTAGGAACCGTCCTTCCACGTGTCCCAATGGCGGTACATAAGATCGTCGTAGACGTAGGCCTTGGCCTTGTCGAGATCTTCATAGAGGTCGCCATTCATGCACTTTTCGATCTTGGTGGGGATCACGAGCAAGATCTTATCACCAGCTGGGGCGTAGAGGAATCCTTCAATCGACTGCTCGATGTCGGACACCTGTTTCTCGGCGCTACCGTCCGGGGCGATGTTCCAAAGTTTACCCTCACGCAGATAGGCGATAGCCTTGCCGTCGGGCTTCCAAGCCACAGCACTCTCGCTGGCGGCGGTGCGGGTGAGTTGCTTCTTGTTCGTGCCGTCCGCGTCCATGATGTAGAGATCGGCGTTGCCGCGGTTTTCGGGGATACTGTAGTAGGTCACCGTGTAGGCGATTTGCTTACCGTCGGGCGATACGCTGACGTTGCCTACGCGACCGAAAGCCCAGAGCACCTCGGGGGTCATCTGTCCGTTCTCAATCTTCACTTCCGGCGCTCCGATCACGGTCTGATCCGAGGTGCCTTCTTTCTTCTGATCTGTTGTGTTACATGCCATCATGGCCAACATGGTGCATGCAGCTAATCCTTTGTTCATATTCATATGGGTCTAAAAGTTTGTTGGTTACGCCGGTAAAAGTACAAACGGAATCTAAACAGGGGTGTAGGGACGTCGAACGGAGTCATCCTCCATCCATGAACCTTAGTGCCAGATCTGGTGTTTCCTTCGCGTCCGACTTACAACTACATTATGGCTGATAATTATTTAGAGAAACGATTCGCGCAATATGAGGCGCGAAAGGCTGCGGGCACCAGACCACGCCGGCGGCATACGGAACCAGCACGGCCGGCGATCGTACTACCCACAAGGCACCGCATCATCCTGGCCTCTCAGTCGCCACGCCGACGCGAACTGCTCGGTGGGTTGGGCGTGCAGTTCGACGTGCGCGTGATCCCCGACATTGATGAATCGTACCCCGAGACGCTCCGGCCTGAGGACGTCCCGCTGTATATCGCCCACGCCAAGGCACGCGCCTATCTGCCTTCGCTCGCGGCCGACGAGCTGCTTATCACGGCCGACACTGTGGTCGTCCTGGAGGGCGACATCCTCGGTAAACCCCGCGACCGCGACGATGCCCTCGGCATGCTCCGCCGACTCTCCGGACGACGCCACACGGTGGTCACGGGCGTGGTGCTGACCCCGGGCGACGGCCAACGCCAGGCGGATTTCTCCGTCGCCTCCACGGTCGACTTTGCGCCGCTATCCGAAGCCGAAATCACCCTCTACATCGACCGCCTTCGCCCCTTCGACAAGGCTGGCGCGTACGGCATACAGGAGTGGATTGGCTTTGTGGGTGTGCGCGGCATCGAGGGCTCGTTTTACAACGTCATGGGCCTGCCCGTCGGCCGGCTCTACGAGGAGCTGCGTCGTATGGGCGAGATCGTTGAGGGGATATAATCCCCAAAACAACATGCGTAAAGCCATCAAAAAGCAGTTACAACCCCCAATACAATACTCGTACTGGCTCTGAAAAGCGTTTGCAACACCCAAAACACATGTGTATTGGCACCTGAAAAGCGTTTGTAACACCCAAAACACACGCGTATTGGCTCTGAAAAGCGTTGGCAACACCCAAAACACATGCGTATTGGCACCTCAAAAGCGATTACAACACCAAAACAACACTTGTATTGAGGCCTTGCAACGGTTACAAACCTATGACGGAGGCCGAAACTCGCTCTACTTTTGCAGCGTGAGGATCTCCCTCACACAAGGCATTCAAACACCCTTTTAATCCCACTTATATGCATAAGAAATTGACTATCGCGCTCGTTGCGCACGACAATCGCAAGGTCGACATGATCGACTGGGCCGTCTTTAATGCCGACTTCTTGGCCGGCCACAATCTGGTCTGCACCGGCACGACCGGCACGCTCATCAAGGAGGCCTTCGAGGAGCGGGGCATCGAATACAGCAACATCCGCTGCATGCACTCTGGCCCCATGGGGGGCGACACGGAGATCGCCGCCATGGTGGTGCGCAAGGAGATCAACCTGGCCGTCTTCCTTATCGACGACCTCAACCCGCAGCCTCACGAGGCAGATATTCAGATGCTCCTCCGCCAGTGCCGCGTGCACAATGTGCCCATCGCCTGCAACCGATACAGTGCCGATCTGATGATCACCAGCACGCTCTGGGACGACAATCTGTACGTTCCCATGGAGCCCAAATACGTACCCTTTGACCGTAATAATTATTCGATATGAAGCTCAACATTGCCGTTTTGCCGGGCGACGGAATAGGCCCGGAAGTGATGGATCAAGCACTCAAAGTGGTGCGCGCCATCAGCGAAAAATTTGGCCACACGCTGCACACAGAGACGGCCCTCACGGGCGCCTGCGCCATTGACGCCGTGGGCGATCCGTATCCGGAGGCCACCCACGAGCTCTGCATGCGCAGCGACGCCGTCCTCTATGGCGCCATCGGCTCTCCCAAATATGATAACGACCCCACGGCCCGCATCCGGCCTGAGCACGGACTGCTGGCTATGCGCAAAAAGCTGGGGCTTTACGCCAATATCCGCCCCGTGACAACGTTTCCCTCGCTCCTCGACCGCTCGCCGCTCCGGGCCGATCTGGTGGAAGGCGTGGACTTTGTCTGCGTCCGCGAACTCACCGGCGGACTCTATTTCGGCCGTCCGCAGGGCCGCAGCGAGGACGGGCGCGTAGCCTACGACACGTGCGTCTATTCCCGCGAAGAGATCGAGCGGATCGTGCGTCTGGCCTACGGTTACGCCATGAAGCGCCGCCGCCATCTGACAGTGGTGGACAAGGCCAACGTGCTGGCCACGTCACGGCTGTGGCGTGAGGTAGCGCAGGAGGTGGCGCAGGAATTCCCCGGCGTAGAGACGGAGTATATGTTCGTCGACAACGCCGCCATGCGCCTCATCCAGTGGCCTAAAAGCTTCGATGTGGTGGTCACGGAGAACATGTTTGGCGACATCCTCACCGACGAGGCTTCCGTCATCAGCGGATCGCTCGGGCTGCTGCCCTCGGCGTCGGTCGGGCTGCACACGTCGCTCTTCGAGCCCATCCACGGCTCCTACCCCCAGGCCGCCGGCCGCAACATCGCCAACCCGCTGGCCATGATCCTCTCGGCCGCCATGATGTTTGAATACGCCTTCGACCTGCCGGACGAGGGCGCCGCCATCCGCCGCGCCGTAGACGCGTCGATGGCGGCCGGCATCGTCACCGAAGACATCGCCCCCAAAGGCGCCCAGGCTTATGGGACGTCGGAGGTGGGAGACTGGATCGCCGCCCACGTGGCCCAATAATTCTGCGTACTGCCGGCCAAACTTGGCCAGCGCCCTTAATACGTCATCTTAATCAGTCCCTCGACCTCCGCCCGATCGGCGCCCAGGTCGAGGGCTTTTTTGAAATCGGTGGCCGCTGCCTCCTTCTCATACTGCGCCAGTCGGATCTTGCCGCGCAGTATATATAGGTAAGCCGACGGCTCCCGTTCGCCCGCAAATACCCGACGGAGATCGGCCATGGCGCGGGCGTTCTTTTTCATCAGGAAATAGAGTTCGGCACGCTCCTCATAGAGTCGGAGGTCGTCCGGGTCACGGCCGATGAGGAAGGTCAGCACCGCCTCGCTGTCGGCATAGTTGCCGCGCGCTTTGTCTAAGAGCGCAAAGCCCAGTCGCCCCAGCTTCGAGTCACGGTCGCGAGCTAAGATCTGCTCAAAGTCCGCATCGGCCAGCATGTACTCCTTCAACTCCACGTAAAGCACGCCACGACGGAAGCGCGCCTCGACATCGGCCGGATCCACGCGGAGCAGCGTCTCATAGTCCGCCAGCGCCCGCTCCGTCTCGCCACGCTCGATGAAGAGCTCCGCGCGATTAGAGAGTATCAGCTTGTTATCCGGCTGCAAACCGAGCGCAGCGGTGTACGACGTGAGCGCCTCATCCCGTTGGCCCAGGCGCCGCTGAATGGTGCCAAGATTAGAGAGTAGCGCGAAATTGTTGCGGTTCGCCGGCTCGCGGTGCAGCGCCGCCTTGAGCGCCTGTTCCGCCGCGGGCAGGTCGCCCCGATCCGCATAGTCGTAGCTCTGCTGGATGAGTTCCTCATACGTCTGCGCCCCGAGCTTTACGCCGCACAGCGCGCAGAGCAGCGCGGCCACAATGATTTGTTTGATGTTCATGTCCTATCGTGATTATCTGATTGATGTATCGAAAGCTAAGTGTTGATGCGGCCTTTGCGCCCTTCGTTATTCGTCTATCTTTGCGCCCGCATTTTAACACACCAACGAAGTTTTATTATTCAAACATGGCAACAAAGATCAGATTGCAAAGATTCGGCCGTAAGGGCTACGCCTTTTATCAGGTCGTAATCGCAGACAGCAGGGCTCCACGAGATGGAAAGTTTATTGAGAGGATCGGTTCGTACAACCCCAACACTAATCCTGCCACAATAGATTTGAATTTCGATAGAGCTTTGTATTGGCTGCAGGTAGGTGCACAGCCCACTGACACGGCACGCATGATCCTCTCTCGCGAGGGGGTATGCCTCAAGAAGCACCTCCTGGAGGGCGTTAAGAAGGGCGCCTTTGACGAGGCGAAAGCCGAAGAGAAGTTTCAAGCATGGCTCTCGGAGAAGAAGCTGGCCCTGCAACAGGTGAAGGACGCTGAGCGCGAGAAATCGAAGGCTAAGGTCAAGGCCCGCCTCGACGCAGAGACCGAAGTAAACAAGGCCAAGGCCGAGGCGCTGGCTAAGAAGCGCGCTGAGATAGCTGCGGCTAAGGCGCAGGCTGAGGCCGAAGCTGCCGCCGCCGCTGCGGCTGCCGAAGCTGAGGCAGAGGCTGCAAAGGCCGCTGAAGCACCGGCCGCTGAGGCTGCTGCTCCCGAAGCCGAAGCTGCACCTGCACCGGAAGCCAACTAAGGAATCCACCACGCAGTCTGCCCCCCTCGCTATCGATCGGGGCAGGCGTACAAAAAAGAAGTGTCCGACTACCCCTACGCGGGTGGGTCGGACACTTCCGTTTTATGGCATCAGCGGGATGAGCCCGCCGATGCAGAGAGTGAGCGTGTGGTGGCGCCTACTTCTTCTTCTCGAGCAAGACCTCTTCGATCATCTTCACGAAGCTCTCCTCCGGCATGGCGCCCATGCTGACCTGTGGCTCGCCCTTCATGGGCACGAAGACGATGGTCGGAATGCTGCTCACGCCGAATGTCCCGGCCAGCTCGCGCTCCTTGTCGACGTTGATCTTGTAGATCACAATGTCGTCCTTATATCGCTTGGCTAGGTCTTGGAGCACCGGAGCCACGCGTCGGCAGGGGCCGCACCAATCGGCGTAGAAGTCGATGATGCACGGCTTGTCGCCCTCGTAGGTCCACTTCGACGGATTCTTCTCGTAGTTGAAGACCTTGGTCAGGAAATCAGCCTTGTTCAAAACAATTACTTCGCCTACATCGCCCGCAGCCGGATCGGCTTGTGCCCTCACGCACGCTACGACGGAAAGGAGTAGGAGGAGCGTCAAATACTTCAATTTGTTCATACGGTTTCTTCTTACTGTGAATGAATTAATGCGGCGCAAAGATAGACGTGCATTCAAATAGGCTTCTGCAGCGACGGATTAGGCGCCCCCAACCGGCTCCGAGCGTATTGCAGGGCGCGCGAATCCTCCAGAATCTGATTTTAGAGGATTGCACACCGTTGCAATGGCTCAGAATCTGATTCTGGAGGATTGCAGACCCTTGCAATGGCCTAGAATCTGATTCTGGAGCTTTGCAGACCGTTGCAATGGCTCAGAATCTGATTTTAGAGGATTGCAGATCGTTGCAATGGCTCAGAATCTGATTCTGGAGCTTTGCAGACCCTTGTAATGGCCTAGAATCTGATTCTGGAGGATTGCAGACCCTTGCAATGGCTCAGAATCTGATTCTGGAGCTTTGCAGACCTTGCAATTCCCGTAAAACCCGGTTTTAGTCCACCTCGTAATGGATGCGAAGGCCGGCGAAGTCGGGCAGGAGGGCGCGGTGGATGGTGAGGAGGCGGCGGCGGACGTCATCGGCGGGCTGCGTGAGGGGCACCTTGAGCAGGATCTGCCGGATATAAAGCGATCGCACACGGGCTACGGGTGGGGCGTAGGGACCAAGGAGGCCGTCGGTGAAGGACGGGCGGAGGCGCTCGGCATACGTCTCGGCGGCGTGGCGAAGGGTGTCCTCGTTGCGGTGGCGAAGGATGATGGTGATGAGTCGGCAGTAGGGGGGATAGATGAAGCGGCGGCGTTCAGCCAGGAGCGCGGTGGCCATGCTGACATAGTCGAACGTGCGCACCCATTGCAGCAGGGGCTGGTCAGGGTGGGTGGTTTGGATGACGACCGTGCCGCGGCGATCGCGTCGGCCCGCCCGACCGCTCACCTGCATCATCAGCTGAAAGGCACGTTCGTGGGCGCGGAAGTCGGGGATGCTCATCAGGCTGTCGGCGCTCAGTACACCGACCACGCCCACGCGACCGAAGTCAAGCCCTTTGGTCAGCATCTGTGTGCCGACGAGCAGCTGGGTGTGCCCCTGCTCAAAGTCGCTGAGGACGCGCCGATAGGCCCTCGGCGTACGGACGGCGTCGGTGTCCAAACGCCCGACGCGGACGCTGGGGTAGAGCGCGCTGATCTCGTCCTCCACGCGCTCCGTACCATAGCCCAGCCCCCGCCACTCCTCACTGTCGCACTCCGGGCAGTGCGTCGGCAGGGGCTGCGAACGGCCGCAATAATGACACACCAGGCGGTGCTGTGTGCGATGGTAAGTCAGGCTGACATCGCAATAGGCGCAACGCGGGACGTAGCCACACGAGCGACACTCCATGACGGGCGCGTAGCCGCGTCGATTGCGGAAGAGGATCGTCTGTCGGCCCTCGGCCAGCGCACCGTCGATGGCCTCACGCAGCTGCGGAGAGAGGAGGGCGTCGTACTTCATGCGCCGTTTGCGCCGCATCTCCTTCGTGTCCACAAGCACAATCTCCGGCTCGGGCGCAGCGCCATAACGCTCGGTGAGGGTGACAAGGCCATACCGCCCCGTACGCGCCAAGTAGTACGTCTCGAGCGACGGCGTGGCCGACCCGAGCAGCGCCCGCGCCCCGTGCATCCGAGCCAGCATCAGCGCTGCGTTGCGCGCATGGTAACGTGGCGCCGGGTCGTTTTGCTTATACGACGGCTCATGCTCCTCATCCACCACAATCAGCCCCAACCGATCGAAAGGCAGAAAGAGCGACGACCGTACGCCGACGACGACCGCAGGCTCGCTATCCGTGCGGAGCAGTCGGCGCCACACTTCCGCGCGTTCGCGGTCGGTGAGGCCGGAATGGTAGACGAGCAACCGGGGGCCGAGGACGTCCGCCAGTCGCTCCGTCATCTGTGTCGTGACGGCAATCTCAGGCAACAGGTAGAGCGCCTGCCGACCGGCGCGGAGGGTGTCGAGGATGAGATGGAGGAAGATCTCCGTCTTGCCGGACGAGGGGGCGCCGTGGAGCAGGCAAACGGGGTGCGTATCGAAGGATGCGCGAATGGCTTCGTAAGCCGACTGTTGTGCCGATGTGAGGGGGCGAACGGGATGTGTGACGCGATCAAGGAAGAGGGGTTGCGGCTCCACGGTGCGCTCCACAAGCGTCAGCACGCCACGGCGTACGAGGGCCGTAAGCAGGGCGGCCGATGCGCCGCTCGTGGCCAGCAGTTCCTTGCGAGAGACCTCCTGCCGACCGTCGGGCGAGAAGGGTTGGGCGGCGTCGAGGAAATGGAGCAGCAGTCGCTCCTGACTGGCCGCGCGTCGGAGCGTGTCAAAGAGCGGCCGCAGACTCTCCTCATCGGGGTAATCGGCAGCGAGGCGGACGAACGTCTCACGCCGTGGCGTGATGCCAGCCTTCACTTCCGCGTCCACATGCACAGCGCCCTCGGCCACCAACGTCGTGAGCGTAGGGAGCAGGTTTCGCACCCCCGCCCGACGCTCTAATTCGGCCACGGTGGGCGGCTTGGGAAAGGTGGCCAACGCATCGAGTGCGGCCTGCGCCTTGGGCGAGAGGGCGGGCGCCGAGGCGTATCCGTCAGACAGCGAAACGACCGTCTCACTGTCGGGTCTGAGCCCGGCAGGGACGGCCGCATTGTAGACTTCGCCCGGCGTACACAGGTAATACGACGCCATCCAGTCCCAGAAGCGCAGCTGCGCGGGTCGGACGACGGGCGTCTCGTCCGGAGCCACGAAGATGGGCTTGAGCGCATAGCCCGCAGCGGGCGGACGGTGGTGCACGTCACGCACAATGCCCGTATAGTAACGCCGCGCACCGAAGGGCACCACCACACGCATGCCCACTGTCACCAGATCGGCCATATCGTCGGGCACGAGGTAGGTGTACGTATCCGCCATAGGCAGCGGCAGGAGGACGTCGGCGTAAAGCACGATCAGAACAGCACTGCTGCGGAGAACATCCACGTGTTCGACCGCACACCGTAGGCTGACGCTGCGTGGTTGATGCCGTAGGGATAGGCGCGGTAGTAGTCCGTGATGCCCAAGTTGTACGTCAGGCTGAGCTGCACAGTCCGCATGATGTCGATGCCGCCCGTGAAGTTCCAACTCGTGGCCACGTTGCGCGCGGAATAGACCATCGTGCCTGCGTAGTGATTCTTATCGCCCGTGAGGCGGAACGACAGCGAGGGGCCCATCGCGATAAAGGGGGAGGTGCTGGGGAAGGGGAAGCGGAACTTCAACGACATGGGCAGGTCGATGTAATCGTTGCGGAAATCCCTATTGTGCCCGTAGCCCTCGCCGATGCCACGCTGGCTGAAGAGCAGCGCACCGTCGACGTATAGCCCCGGGGCGGGCAGATGGATCTCCATCGTCGGGCCAAAGTGTACGCCCACCACCTGGTCGGCATCGATGCCATACTTCGCGCTCACGTTGGCCAGATTGAGCCCCGCCTTGAGGCCGAAGCGCACGGGCTGCACACGGCTGTAGGTAGTGCGTCGTTGCGATTGTCTGGGGCGGCGGGATTGCGCCTCGCCCATCACGGTTGTCAGCAGCAGTAACACTGCCAAAATCATGCTTGTCTTTTTCATTTTGTCTCTGTCATTAATGGGTAAGCATAAAGCAGGGGAAGGCTATGGGTAGGCCCTCCCCCGCGGATGGTTTGAATCATTCAAAAGAACACGGTGGCCGACACCATCCAGGTGTGCGGCTTACCGGAGTAAGAGTTCACGTTTCTGCGATCGAAAGCCTTGTAATTGTCCGTCAGGCCGAGGCTGTACGTAAGCCCCACCTGCACGGCTTCCATCACCTCAGCGCCGGCCGTGAAGTTCAGCCCCGCGGCAAAGCTCTGGGCCTCCACCTGCCGGATCACCTGATCGGTAATGCCCGAGATGTCCCACGACTTGTCGCTCGACACGCGGAACGAGGCGTAGGGCCCGGCCGCCAGGAAGGGTGAGATCAGGGGCAGGCCGAACTTGAACTTGGCGTTCACCGGCACATCGATATAATCCGACCGCAGACTCTCGCCGCGCACCCCGAAGCCGCGCTGGCTGTAGAGCACGGCTCCGTCGATGCCAAGGCCGAGGAGGGGGATGTTCCACTCCAGCATGGGCCCGACGTGGAAGCCGGTGATGTTCTCCGCGTCCAGCACATGGCGATCGAACGACACCGAGGCGATGTTGACACCGCCCTTCACGCCGAAGCGACACTGCGCCTGGGCCGTCGTCACGGCGACGAGCATCACAGCTGCCGCCAGCATCCATTTCATTCTTCTCATTTCTGTTTCTCCTTTCAGTTTGGGGGTTGTTATACGTGGGGGGTTATGGGTACAAACTCTCCCATAAACAACCGGGCAGCGGTAAGTGTTCACGGAGGTGCGGAGGCCCGTCGCTGTGTGCGATAATAAGAAACAGGTATGTAATTTATCGTCGAAGTCTTCGGTAATAAGAAACATACATGCGGCTTACCGTCACTGTGTGCGATAATAAGAAACAGGCATGTAATTTATCGTCGAAGTCTTCGGTAATAAGAAACATATATGCAGCTTACCGTCGCTGTATGCGACATTAAGAAACATGTATGCGGCTTATTATCGCTGTGTATTTCGGGGGCATGCAAGCCTGCGACGGCCCGTCGCTGTGTATTTCGGGGCCTCCCCCGGCGAAAGGGTCTACTTTTGCGGCGGGTACGGAGGGTGCTGCATTTCACTTCCCAACGGCCCATCACTACTAAACTACGTTTTCAATTATGGACTATGCAATAATTGCTGCGGGCGAGGGCTCGCGGCTCGTGGATGAAGGGGTCACGACACCCAAACCCCTCGTGAGGCTGCTCGGAGAGCCGATGATCGATCGCCTGATGGGCCTTTTTCTCAGGCATGGCGCCACGTCGATCAGCGTGATTGTCAATGAGGAGATGGCCGACGTGCAACGCCACATGGAGCAACTCGCGCTACCCGTGCCGCTGAACCTGGTGGTGCGGTCGACGCCCAGCTCGATGCACAGCTTTCATGCGCTCAGGCCTTTCTTGACGAGCGACACGTGTTGCCTGACGACGGTCGACACGGTGTTTCGCGAGGAGCCGTTCGCGGCCTATATCGACGCCTTCGAGCGCAGCCCGCTACTCGACGGGATGATGGCCGTCACGGCCTACGTGGACGACGAGGCGCCGCTCTATGTCCGGACCGACTCGGCGGGCATGATCCGCGGCTTCCTCGACCGTGAGGAGGGTCAGGCGGCGGGCTGCCAATACGTCTCGGGCGGCATGTACTGCCTGCGTCGGGCGGCGCTCGACGTGCTCGATCAGGCGATGGAGCAAGGCGTCTCCCGCATGCGCAACTATCAGCGGATGCTCGTCAGCGAAGGGCTACGCCTCCGGGCCTACGCCTTCGATAAGATCCTCGACATCGACCACGCCGCGGACATCGCCAAGGCCGAAGCCTTCCTATCCACCCCCTGACTACTCATAACTACTTCTGACTACCCTTTGACTACCCCCTAACTACTTCTGACTCCCCCTAACTACCGCGGCCGCAAGGCGCATAACTACCGGGGCGAAGCCCCCTGACTACCGCGGCCGCAAGGCGCATAACTACCGGGGCGAAGCCCCTTGACTACCGCGGCCGCAAGGCCGCATAACTACCGGGGCGAAGCCCCTTGACTACCGCGGCCGCAAGGCCGCATAACTACCCTCTACATGCATACCTATATAGTAGCCGGCATTCGGCGCGACCCACGATTCTCGCCCCACCACGAGGCCAATGACGAGGCCATCTTCCGTCTCACGGCCGAGGCGCTGCGGGCGCGTGGCTGCACGGTGCGGGAGTACACCGAGGTCGACCTCTGGGCCGAGGCCGTGAGCGCCGATGCGGTGTTTGGCATGGCCCGCGACCCGCGCTCGATCCGCTGTTTGCAGCGCATGGAGGACGGCGGGCTGCCGGTCATCAACTCCGGTTACGCCATTGCCCGCTGTGGCCGTGAGCCGATGACACGCCTACTGACCGAGGCCGACTTGCCACACCCGCGCAGCCTGATCCTCCCCACGGCTGACGACCCCGTGCCAGCGCTCGCCTCGGCTGCGATCGACGCCTGCTGGATGAAGCGGGCCGACGGCCACGTGGTCGGTGCGGGCGACGTGACCTTCGCGGCCAGTCGGGAGGCAACGCGCGAGGTCTTCCGCAGGCTCTCCGACGGCGGCATACGGACGGCTGTCGTGAACGAGCATCTAACGGGCGACCTCGTGAAGTTCTACGGCGTGGCGGGCACCGACTTCTTCTATGCCTTCTATCCGACGGCCACGCACCACGGCAAGTTCGGGCTGGAGCAGGTGAACGGGCCCGCGCGGGGCATCGCCTACGACGCCGACGCGCTCCGCACGACCTGCCATCGCGCTGCCACTGTGCTCGGCCTGCGCGTCTACGGCGGCGACTGCATCGTCTCCGACACCGACGGCCTCGTGCGCCTGATCGACTTCAACGACTGGCCCAGCTTCGCCCCCTGTCGCGAGGCGGCGGCACCGTTTATCGCCTCCTGTATAATAGGTAGTATCGGCCTTCGGCCGGGTAGTTATGCGCCTTCCGGCGCAAGTAGTCAGAAGTAGTGAAGCGTAGTGCCTCATTACTTCCAACTACCCTCTGACTACCCCTGACTACCCTCTAACTACTTTCAACAATGACCCAACAAACCACGGCGCCGGGCATGGCGTCGACCCTCAAATCTCTCGACACGGAGGAGTGCATCGACATCTGGTTTTACCGCCCCATCGGCTACCGCTGGGCGCTGCTCTTCCACCGGTTAGGCGTCTCGCCCAACGCGATCACGATCATGGCCATCTTCATCGGCATTGCCGCCGGCGTATGCTTCTATTACACCAGCCTCATGGTGAACGTGGTCGGCATGCTGCTGCTCGTCTGGGCCAACTCCTACGACAGCGCCGACGGGCAGTTGGCGCGCATGACGGGCCAGAAGTCGCCCCTCGGGCGCGTGCTGGACGGATTCTGTGGCGACGTCTGGTTCTTCACCATCTACGTAGCCATCTGCCTGCGACTCATGCCCGAGTGGGGGCTGTGGATCTGGCTACTGGCCATCGTCACGGGCAGCTACCACAGCAAGCAGGCCGCCATGGCCGACTATTACCGCAACATCCACCTGCTCTTCCTCAAGGGGCGTGCGGGCAGCGAGCTGTCGCACTCGCAGGCCGTCGCAGAGAGCTACCGCCGGATGACGTGGCGCGGCGACTTCGTCTACAAGCTCTTCGAGATGTTCTACCTCCGCTACACCCGCGGCCAGGAGCGCTCCACGCCGCGCTTTCAGGAGATGATGGACGTCATCCGCCACGACTATGCCGACGAGGCACCCGAGTGGTTCCGCACGGCCTTCCGCACCCGGAGCCTGCCGCTGATGAAGTACACCAATATGCTCTCATTCAACACGCGCGTCATCGCCCTCTTCGTCTCGCTACTCATCGACGCGCCCTGGCTCTACTTCGCATTCGAGCTGACTGTGCTCAACGCGATGCTTATTTATATGGTACGGACGCACGAGCGCTTCTGCGCCCAGTTCACCGTGCAACTGAAGGAGGCTGTGAGATGAAAATGAATCACATCGCGGCGCTCCTCTTCGACTACGGGGGCACGATCGACAGCAACGGGCTGCATTGGTCGGAGGTCATTTGGCAGGCCTATGAGGCGGAGGATGTGCCGGTCACGAAGGAGGACTTTCGCGCGGCCTACGTGCACGCCGAGCGGACCATGGCGCAGCTGCCACTCGTACGGCCCGAGCACACGTTCGCGGACATGATGCGGATCAAGATCGACCTGCAGGTGGACTGGCTGCAAGAGCAGTCCGCGCTGCCCGATTTCCGTGCCACACGCGACGTGAGGCGTCGTCTGGCAGGGCGTTGCTATGCCTCGGCCGAGCGGTGCGTCACGGCTGCACGCCCCCTCATCGCAGCCTTGGCCGAGCGGTATCCGCTGGCGCTCGTGTCGAACTTCTACGGCAACATCGGCGCCGTGCTGCACGACTTCCGGCTGGATCGCTACTTCCCGCACGTCATCGAGTCGGCCGTGGTGGGCGTCCGCAAGCCCGACCCCGCCATCTTCCGCCTCGGCCTCGACGCCTTAGGCATCAGCGACGCCTCGAGCGCGGTCGTCATCGGCGACTCGTACGACAAGGACATCCTGCCCGCCGCCTCGCTCGGTTGCCGTACCGTCTGGCTGAAGAACATCGGCTGGAAACCCTACACCGGCACCGAGCAGGCCGACGCGGTGATCACCGACTTCAAGGAACTGGAGGGACTGCTATGATCTATCTGCACGAACGAGAGGAGTGGTGGCGCTTCCGCTACGACACGGAGGCCACGGAGATGCCCTTGCGCCACGTACACGACCGGCAGGCGCAGCTTTCGGCCTTGGCGGGGGCGATGTGGCGCGATATGCAGGACGACCTGACGCTCTCCTCCCTCTCCGACGAGCTCGTGCACTCCTCCGCCATCGAGGGCGAACGGTTAGACCTGACCGAGGTGCGCTCCTCCATCGCCCGACGGTTAGGCATCGATACAGCCGGGCTCATCCCTTCTTCACGCTACGTGGACGGGGTCGTGGAAATGCTCCTCGACGCCACGCAACACTACGACGCCCCCCTTACCCGCGAGCGCCTCTTCGGTTGGCACGCCGCCCTCTTCCCCACCGGATACAGTGGGCCGTATCGGATCGAAGTGGCGCGTTATCGCACGGGCCAGATGCAGGTCGTGTCCGGCCCAATGGGGCGTGAGCGCGTGCATTACATGGCTCCCGCCCCGGACCGATTGCCCACCGAGATGGCGCGTTTCCTGGCCTGGATCAATGCCTCCAATGAGCGTGAAGACGGCGTGCTCAAGGCGGCCATCGCCCACCTTTGGTTCGTCTCCATCCACCCCTTCGACGACGGCAACGGACGCATCGCCCGCGCCATCACCGACCTGCTCCTGTCGCGCGCTGAAGGCCATGCGCGGCGCTTCTACAGCATGTCGTCCAGCATCATGCAGCACCGAAGGGACTACTACGACGCGCTCGAACGCACCCAGCACGGCGACGGCGAGATTACCGATTGGCTCCAGTGGTTCCTCACCTGCCTAAGCGAAACGATCGAGGCCGTATTGGAGCGGATCTCCACGGCCTTCCATAAGCATCACTTCTTCCATGCGCATCGAACTATGGCGATGAACGAGCGACAACGCCTGCTCATCAGCCGACTGTTTGACGGTCTCGAAGGCAAGCTCACCGTCGCCAAATGGGCCAAGCTGGCCAAGTGTTCCCGCACCGAGGCAGAGGCCGACATCGCAGATCTGGTATCAATAGGCATCCTCCGCGAGGATCGATCCACGCGCCACATCAGCTACAGCCTCGAGACTGAGGCCTTGTAGGCCCTCCTCATCGGACATACCCTCAGGCAGACCGCCGTTTGCATCGCCCCAAGAGTTAGGCGGTGTGAACGGCGGCTCTGTTTTTGACCGCGCAGCTAAGAATGGTGAAAAACAGACCGCCTTTTTCACCGCGCACCCAAGAACTGTGAAAAACAGACCGCCTTTTTCACCGCGCACCCAAGAACTGTGAAAAACAGACCGCCTTTTTCACCGCGCAGTCCGGAACGGTGAAAAACAGACCGCCTTTTTGACCGCGCAGCCCGGAACGGTGAAAAACAGACCGCCTTTTTCGCCGCGCAGCCCGGAAGGGTAAAAAACAGACCGCCTTTTTCGCCGCGCAGCCCGGAAGGGTAAAAAACAGGCCGCCTTTTTCGCCGCGCAGCCTGGAACGGTGAAAAACAGACCGCCTTTTTCACCGCGCACCCAAGAACTGTGAAAAACAGGCCGCCTTTTTCGCCGCGCAGCCCGGAACGGTGAAAAACAGACCGCCTTTTTCACCGCGCAGTCCGGAACAATGCAAAACGTGGCGTCTTTTTGACCTCGACGGGGTGTTGGCCTATAAAAGGCGGCCTGTTTGGGGGGCCGACGGGGTGTTGGCCTGCAAAAGGCGGCCTGTTTTGAGGGCCGACGGGGTGTTGGACTGCAAAAGGCGGCCCGTTTTGGGGGTCGACGGGGTGTTGGCCTGCAAAAGGCGGCGCGTTTTGGGCACCGACGGGGTGTTGGACTATAAAAGGCGGCCTGTTTGGGGGGTCGACGGGGTGTTGGACTGCAAAAGGCGGCGCCTTTGGGGCACCGACGGGGTGTTGGACTATAAAAGGCGGCCCGTTTGGGAGGCCGACGGGGTGTTGGCCTGCAAAAGGCGGCCCGTTTTGAGGGTCGACGGGGTGTTGGCCTACAAAAGGCGGCCCGTTTGGGAGGCCGACGGGGTGTGGAAAGAGGAAAATGAGGCGTGCTCCAAGGGTAAAATGGGGGAAGAATCGGCTTTATACCACGGTTGTGGGATGGAAAATACCACACGCGTGGGATTGTGCAGGGGTTGAGGTGCCCACACCTTTGCACCGTCAAAAAAACGAGATAGAAACAACGATTGAGAACCCCCAAAAGAATAGGAGTAACAGAAACAATGAAGGCAAGATTTACACTCAAGCAACTGCTGGTGGCGACGCTGCTGATCGCAGCCTCCACGTCGCTGCGCGCATCGGATACACCGAGCGAAGTGATCACCGTAAGCACAGCCAAGGCTTGCAGCGGGCTGGTAGAGACTTGGATTAAGAAATATACGGAGCAACACCCGGAGGTGCAGATCCGCGTGGTGAATGATGGCAAGGGCGAGGCCGACCTGACGCTAACGCAAGCCTCGACCGAGGCCGACAAAGAGGCCGAAGGAAACGTGGCCTACGTGGGGCGCTACGCCCTGCTGCCGGTCACGACGACGGGCAACCCGCTCTATGAGCAAATCAATCGCCGCCGATTCGACAAGAAGGAACTGAAGCGCCTATTCTTCCAAAACGATGTCGTGCAAGAGGTGGAAGAGGGCAAGAAGAAGGACGCCCTGCGTGACGGCCTGACGGTCTATTCGACGATGGGTCGCACATCGGGTGCGCAGGCCTTTGCCTCGCACTTCGGATACCGCCCGTCGCAGATCCGTGGCAAACGCATCGCCGGCGACGACATCCATCTGTTGACGGCCATCGGAAAGGATCGCACGGGCATCACGTTCAACACGACGGCTTACCTCTTCGACCTGCAAAGCCGCAAGTTGAAGCCGGAGCTCTCTGTCCTGCCGCTGAACCTGAAGAAGGATCAGGAGCAGATCCTGCGCAGTGGCAATCTGGACGAGACGTTGCGGTTGCTGGAGGACGCAGAGATCGACCTGATCCCGCTGCAAATGATCGGCTTTGTCTATCGCGACAAGGCGCCCGTCAGGGACTTCCTGCAGTGGGTAGTCAGCGAGGGACAGCAATACAACCATGCGTCGGGCTTCCTGACCATCGACAAGAAAACGGAGCAGAAGGAGCAGAAGCGCCTCTCGAGGCTGCTGAGCGACCGATAAAACGATGAGGAGGACAAAGCATGAAGGTGAAAACTACGCATTACATCATCGCCCTGCTGCTACTCATCGTGGGTCAGGCAGGGGCACAAACTAAGCTGGAGGGACGCGTGCTGGACTCTCAGACGGACGAGCCGATCATTGGGGCCACCGTCGCCGTTGTGGACGAGCATTCGGGAGTCTTGACGGATTTGGATGGGAATTTCTCCGTCACAGTGCGCAACCTTCCAGCCGTTATCAAGGTCAGCTTCGTGGGCTACAGAGAGCTGCAAGTGGACGTCTACGACGCCTCGGAGCCGATCGTCATCCCGCTCAATGAGGCGGTGGACGTGTTGCAGGAGGTGGTCGTGGTGGGCTACAGCACGCAGAAGCGTCGCGAGCTGACCAGCGCCATCTCGACCGTGAACAAGGACCTACTCAAGCAGTCGCCCACCACGGTGGAGAACGCCCTGGCCGGAGCCGTGGCGGGTCTGAACGTCACCACCACGTCGGGTCAACCGGGCGCCTCGAGCAACATCCGCATCCGCGGAGGCAATTCCATCACGGGCAGCAATGAGCCGCTCTATGTGATCGACGGTTTCATCGTCTACAACGATCCCGAGGCCACTCGCACGGGTGCTTCGGGTGCGGATGCCTCGCTCGATCCGCTGTCCTTCCTCAATCCCTCGGACATCGAGAGCATCGAGGTGCTGAAGGACGTCAGCGCCACAGCCATCTATGGCACACGCGGCGCCAACGGTGTGATCATGATCACCACCAAGAAGGGCACCAAGGGGCGCAACAACCTCAGATATGCCGGTACGGCCGGATGGAGCACCGCCGCCCGCCGACTGGAGTTCCTCAACGCCGAACAGTTCACAGCCCTCTACAACGAGATCAACCCCAAAGCGCCCCTACCCTCACCCACGCACAGCTACGACTGGCAGGACGAGGCCCTTCGCACGGCCTTCACCCAGGAGCATCAGCTGAGCGCCGCCGGTGGCGACGAGCACTCGCGCTACGCCATCTCGGGCAGTTACAAGGGGCAAGAGGGCATCATCGTCAACACGGGCCTGAAGCGCTATGCGGGGCGCATCAACTATGAGCGCACCATGTGGCCCAACTTCGTGATCGGTGTCAATGCCTCGGGCGCTTATAGCGCGCTGAATGGGTTGCGCAACGTGGATCGCGGCACAGCGGGGCAGGCCGCTAAGTGGGCCTCAAACACCTGGATGGCCGTGATCACCTCGGCCCCTACGCACCCGATCTACGACGCCGCGGGCCATTTCAACTATGCCCCCAGCCCCATCAGTCAAGACCTCTACACCCGCAACGGGGAGCAAGTGGTGGGTAACCCCATCTCGGACCTATACAACGCCAAGACCCGTATCGCCAACTCCCGCCTCATCGCCTCGGCCTTTGCCGAATGGGAGCCGGTGAAGCACCTCAAGCTGAAGGTGCAAGCCGGAGCCGACCTCTCCAACACCCGCGAGAGCAACTATTCGCCCTCCTACACCACCACCGGGCTGGAGTATAAGGGCGTGGCCTCGGTCGGATCTACGCTGGCCAACGTTTGGCAGGCGGAGTTCACGGCCAACTACGACCGCGAGTTCAACCGTCTGCATCACGTGGCGCTCCTGGCCGGATACACCGCCCAGCGTACGGATCGCAGTGGTTATGCCACCACCGTCCGCAACTTCGCCAACGATGTGACGGGGTACAACAACCTCGCGGCTGGCTCCGACCTTTTCTCCGCCACCAGTCGTGCCTATATCAGCACACTGCGCTCATGGCTCGGTCGCGCCAACTACTCCTACGACGGTCGCTACAACCTCTCCCTCACCCTGCGTGCCGACGGCTCCAGCCGCTTCGCAGAGAACAACAAATGGGGGCTCTTCCCCTCCGCAGGCTTGTCGTGGAATGTGGGTCGGGAGAAGTTCATCCGCCTCGGCCGCGCTGTGGATCATTTGCAGGTGCGCCTCTCGGCCGGTGTGGTAGGCAATCAAGAGATTGGCGATTATCAGTTCGTGGCCAACGTAGCGCCGACCCCTACGCCGGGCTACTCTGGCGGGCGCGAAGTGTTGGCCTATTACATACAGAGCAAGGCTAACCCCGACCTGAAGTGGGAGCGTACGGCCAGCTATAACGTGGGCCTGAGCACGGGCTTCTTTCGCAACCGACTCACGGTGGTGCTGGACGCCTACTACAAGCGCACGTCCGACCTGCTGCTGATGGTGCCCGTGGAGCAAGTCTCGGGCTTTGAGACCTCGCTGCGCAACGTCGGCTCGGTGACTAACCGCGGCGTGGAGCTGGCTATCGGTGGCACACTCATCAGCAACAAGCAGGTGCGCTGGACTGCCGACTTCAACATCGCTCACAACCGCAACGAGGTGACCAGCCTCGGGTCGGCCTCGTCCATCGTCCCCAACTTCAGCGGCGCCACGCTGGGCTATATCTCGCCCGTGATCGTCAAGGTGGGCGAGCCGTTGGGCACGCTCTACGGATACAAGTTCAAGGGCCTCGTGCAGAAAGAGACGGACGTCTCCGCCCTGCCCCGCCAGTCCATCAGCCCCCTGCGCCCGGGCAACCCGATCTATGAGGATGTAAACGGCGACAATGTGGTGAACACGGCCGATCAGACCGTGCTCGGCAACTCGCAGCCACTCTTTACTTACGGCTTCAACACCACTCTCACGTGGGGACGTGTGGACCTTTTCCTCGCCTTGGCAGGCAGCTACGGCAACAAGCTCTTCAACGGCTTGGCTACGCGTCTGACAAAGGGATCGACGTACTATAACTCCCTGGCCATCGTGGCCGACCGCTGGACGGAGACGAACCCTTCGGACCGCATACAGCGCGCCAGCGACGACCTGACGATCGTCTCTGACAGTCGCTACGTGGAGGACGCCAGCTACCTGCGCCTCAAGAACGTGCAGGTGGGCTACACCCTCCCCCTCCGACAGGTAACGAAAGATGCGCAGATCCGCCTCTTCCTCTCGCTCCAGAACTTCGTCACCCTGACCCGCTATTCGGGTTATGACCCCGAGGCTTCGCGCAACGGCATGGATGAGCACAGCGCACTCTATCAAGGCGTCGACATGGGCACTTATCCCACAGCCAAGACCGTGCAGGTGGGGCTACAGCTGACTTTATAAGCCCCCCGCCGCCATTCATTCACTCAAAAAGTCGCTCGGGGGGCCCTGCTGGCTCCCAGCGACACCAAAAAGTCGCTTGACGAGGCCGCTGGCACGCAGCGGCGCCAAAAAGTCGCTTGACGGGGCCGCTGGCACGCAGCGGCGTCAAAAAGTCGCTTGACGGCTCCGCTGGCACGCAGCGGCGTCAAAAAGTCGCTTGACGGCTCCGCTGGCACGCAGCGGCGTCAAAAAGTTGCTTGACGGGGCCGCTGGCACGCAGCGACGCCAAAAAGTCGCTTGACGAGGCCGCTGGCACGCAGCGGCGCCAAAAAGTCGCTTGACGGGGCCGCTGGCACGCAGCGACGCCAAAAAGTCGCTTGACGGAGCCGCTGGCACGCAGCGGCGCCAAAAAGTCGCTTGACGGGCCCGCTGGCACGCAGCGGCGTCAAAAAGTTGCTTGACGGGCCCGCTGGCATGCAGCGGCGTCAAAAAGTCGCTTGACGAGGCCGCTCTCGCGCCAAAGTGAGCCAGAAAGTCGCTTGAACGCGAGAATGACATCCCCCAAACGGACGATAACTACCACTCCAAACTATTTCTCACCCCTCCCTATGAAGATGAATAAGAAGACTACCCTATACCTGCTCGCAGCCGCGCTGTCGGCTCCGCTGCTGAGCGCCTGCACCGATCTGGATCAGACGCCGCTCAGCTCGATTGAAAAGAACGACTTCTATCAGACCGAGGCCGACCTGCAAGCCGCCCTCTACGGCGTCTATCAGATCCTCTCGGACAACGATCTGGCCGGCGAGATGTACGGCATCTACAACACCGAGATGATCTTCTTCAACGATCTGCAAAGCGAATATGCCCGCCGCGGCACCGCCAACAGCCCGGACATCGCCGAGATCGGCAACTTCGCCATCACGCCTACCAACACCTTCGTCGTCTCCACCTGGTTGGTGCACTACACGGGCATCAATCGCGCCAACGTACTCATCGATAAAGCCGAGGCCAACACGGCCATCTCGGATCGTGTCCGCGCCGCCATCGTGGGGCAGGCCAAGTTCCTCCGGGCGCTGTATTACTTCGACTTGGTGCGCTATTACGGCGACGTGCCGCTCGTGCTTCACGACGGCGAGGGGGAGGGCCAGCCCCGCACAGCAACAGACAAAGTCTATGAGCAGATCGTGGCCGACCTGAAGGCCGCCGAGGGCATCCCCGCAGGCTATTCGTCGCTGCCGAGCGTAGCGTCAGCAGGTGCCGCAACGGCCTTGCTGGCTAAGGTGCACCTGGTCTGGGCGCAGAGCGATACGGAGTATTCCCAGGCTCACCAGCGGGAGCTCTTCGGTCAGGCCGTAGCGTATGCCTCGAAGGTGGAGGGGAAATACAAGCTGCTGGATCGCTATTGCGACAACTGGTCGGTGGATAAGAAGCTGGGCAACGCCGAACTGATCTTCACCGTGGAGCATAAGTTCGGCATCAACCGCAACGTCATCGGTCGCTGTGTGCTCTCCACCGGCTTCACGAACGATAAGCAGCCCGTCATCGCCGCGCTCGACAACTCGCTCTACGACCTTTTCGACGCCAACGATCAGCGCCGCGAGGCCTCCGTCACCAAGCGCCTCTACGACCCCTTCACCGGCCACTGGTTCGACTTCGACCGCATCCGCTTCCGCAAATACATCGACACGATAGAGATGGCCAAGTATTCCGCCCCCTACATCTCGGGGCAGAACACCAGCTCCTCCGTCCTGCGCTATGCCGAGGTACTGCTCATCAAGGCCGAGGCCGAGAACGAGCTGAACGGCCCCACCGAGACGGCTTATAAGGCCATCAACGAGGTGCGTCGGCGTGCCTTCTACGACTCTTACGCCCAGATCCAGCGCGCACCCGCCGACGGATCGAAAACGGAGCTTGCGGGCCTCAGCCAAGAAGCCTTCCGACAGGCCGTACGCACGGAGCAGCTCAAGGAATTCATCATGGAGGGTACGCGCTGGTTCGACCTCAAGCGCTGGCATATCCTCGTCAAGACGATCCGAGAGAAGGTGCCGGCCACGGACCTCAAGCACCAGAACATCTCGCCCAAGCATTACTTCCTGCCCATCCCCTCCGAGCAGATCGCCCTCAATCCCGCCCTGAAGCAGAACTGGGGCTACGACGGACAGACCTCCGGCGATCCCTACACGGCCAAAGGCTGGGAATAGTCCCCCTCTTCTTTACTCACCCTTATACTCGACAAGACAATGAGCAAGACAACTACCCACCTCCTCCGGGCGGCCCTCCTTGCGGCCGCCGCCACCGCCCTCTTGGCCCTACGCGCCGGGGCACAGACCCCCACGGACTACAACAAGCGCGAGCTGATGCTCCAGACGCTCGATCAAAGCAGGCCGAACGACTACGTTCCCGTCTTCTTCAACATCCACTTCAAGGAGCACGAAGGCCTCGACGCCGTCCGGGCCCACGTGGACTGGTTCCGCCGCACCCATGTGGACTTCGTGAACGTCAAATACGAATACTTCCCCCCCTCGCATGCC
This sequence comes from Tannerella serpentiformis, assembly GCF_003033925.1. Classification (NCBI taxonomy): domain Bacteria; kingdom Pseudomonadati; phylum Bacteroidota; class Bacteroidia; order Bacteroidales; family Tannerellaceae; genus Tannerella; species Tannerella serpentiformis. Next base: position 2,037,392 of record NZ_CP028365.1, on the reverse strand, counting down.
GTCCGTACGCCGGCCGACTGGAAGCGCATCCGGCCCTTCAGCCCCGAGGTGTGGGAAGAACAGCTGCTCGTCATCCGCGAGCTGAAGCGCGAGCTGGGCAGCGAGGCGCTGATCATCCCCACCGTCTTCTCTCCGCTGCGCGTGCTGATCCAGGCGGCCGGTGTCCCCCTCTCGAGCGATAAGGCGGGGCGCGCGGCTATGGTCGAGCTGATCCGCCGCGATCCCGAGGCCATCCGTCCGGCTCTGGAGGCCGTCACCCAGAGCCTTGTGCACTACATCCGCGAGGCCCGACGCGCCGGAGCCGATGGCTTCTACATCTCCAGCCAAGGCGACGATCTGGAGGAGTTCGCAGGCGACATCTTCCGTCGCATTCTCAAGCCCTACGACCGCCAATTGGCCGACGTAGCCGCTGAGGTGGCCCCTTTCAACATCCTCCACATCTGCGAATCGGGCGGCCATATCACCCCCGCCACCTTCGACGATTACCTCGACTATCCCGGCAGCATCATCAATCCCCCGATGCACAACTTCAAGGACAGCACCCTCACCCTTCGGCAGATCTCGGAGCGTTTCCGTCGCCCCGTCCTCGGCGGCATGCAGCGTTGGGGCGCCCTGTACAAAGGCACGCTGGAGGAGGCCAAGGCCGAAGTGGACGCCATCCTGCGTGAGGCGCCCGCCAACTTCATCTTCGGCGCCGACGACTCCCTGCCCAACGATTCCGACCCCGAGAAGGTGCGCCGCCTCGTGGACTACATCCACACCTGGCGACTGACCCACAAGGCGTCCGCGGCCCAATAATTTCCCCTCAACATGTCTAACCATTCACCCCTCAGAAGCCATCATTCAATGAAAAAAATCCTATCCAACTCCATCGTCATACTCCTCATCGCCGTCGTTGTGGGCCTCTTCACGGGGCGCCTCGTCGGGGAGGAGGGCATCCGCACCATCCTTTCCATCAAGCAAATCACGGGGCAGATCATCTTCTTCCTCGTCCCCCTGATCGTCATCGGTTTCGTGGCTCCTTCTATCACGGCCCTGCGCCAAGGTGCCACACGACTGATCTTCTTCGCCTTCCTCTTGGCCTACGTCTCGTCCGTTGGCGCCGCCACGTTTGCCGCGCTGGTGGGTTATCAGACCATCCCGCTGCTGAACATACGGCCGGCTGAAGAAGGTCTGCGCCAGCTGCCTGAACTCATCTTCCGTGTCGACATACCACCCGTGATGAGCGTCATGTCGGCCCTGCTACTGGCCGTCTTCCTTGGCTTTGGCGCCCTTCGCACCAGCGCAGTGGACGTCACACGCCTACTGCTGCAGTTCCGCGACATTGTCCTCCTGCTCGTTCGCCGTGTGCTCATGCCCGTGCTGCCCGTCTATATCGCGGCCAACTTCGCGGCCCTATCTTACGAGGGCGACGTGGCCCGCCTCGGCATCTTCCTGCCCGTCCTGGCCATCGTCATCGTCTGCCATTACCTCTGGCTCGCCCTGCTCTACGGCACCGCCTCGGCCTACTCCCGGAAGAACGGCTGGAACGTCCTCCGCTATTACGGCCCGGCTTACCTCACGGCCTGGGGCACCATGTCGTCCGCAGCCACCCTCGGCGTCTCGCTCGACTGCATCCGCCGCAGCCCCATCCTCAGCCGTAAGGTGACCGACTTCTCCATTCCGCTCTTTGCCAACATCCACCTCTGCGGTTCGGTCTTTACGGAGACGTTTCTCGTCTGCGTCGTCTCGCAGCTGCTCTACGGCCACCTGCCAGACCCCGCCACGCTGACGCTCTTCATCGTCCTCCTGGGCATCTTCGCCGTAGGTGCGCCCGGCGTACCGGGTGGCACGGTGCTCGCCTCGCTCGGCATCGTCACCTCCGTGCTCGGTTTCGGCGACTCAGGCACGGCGCTCCTCATCGCCATCTTCGCCCTGCAAGACGGCTTCGGCACGGCCTGCAACATCACCGGCGACGGCGCCCTCTCGCTCATCACCGACACCTATGCCAAGCGCCACGTCCCCGACCTCGAGGCCGAGGCCCTGTAAGCCCATCGGCCGATCGGATATACCTCAAGTCGTCCGCCGTTTGCATCGCCCCAAGAGTTAGGCGGTGTGAACGGCGGCCCCGTTTTTGACCGCGCACCCAAGAACTGTGAAAAACAGGCCACCTTTTTCGCCGCGCACCCAAGAACTGTGAAAAACGGGCCGCCATTTTCACCGCGCAGCCCGGAACGGTGAAAAACAGACCGCCTTTTTCACCGCGCACCCCGGAACGATGAAAAACAGGCCGCCTTTTTCGCCGCGCAGTCCGGAACGGTGAAAAACAGACCGCCTTTTTCGCCGCGCAGCCCGGAACGGTGAAAAACAGGCCGCCTTTTTCGCCGCGCAGCCCGGAACAATGCAAAACGTGGCGCCTTTTTGACCTCGACGGGGTGTTGGCCTGCAAAAGGCGGCGCGTTTGGGGGGTCGACGGGGTGTTGGCCTACAAAAGGTGGCCCGTTTTGGGGGCCGACGGGGTGTTGGCCTATAAAAGGCGGCCCGTTTTGGGCACCGACAGGGTGTAGGCCTGCAAAAGGCGGCGCGTTTTGGGGGCCGACGGGGTGTAGGCCTGCAAAAGGCGGCGCGTTTTGGGGGCCGACGGGATGTTGGCCTGCAAAAGGCGGCCTGTTTTGGGCACCGACGGGGTGTTGGCCTGCAAAAGGCGGCCCGTTTTGGGGGCCGACGGGGTGTTGGCCTATGAAAGGCGGTCTGTTTTGGGGGCCGACGGGGCGTTGGACTATAAAAGGCGGCGCCTTTTTGACCCCGACGGGGTGTTGGACTGCAAAAGGCGGCCCGTTTTGGGGGCCGACGGGGTGTTGGACTACTTTTGTCGCCTATAAACGACAGATACAATGCATACAATCAGTTCAACGGAATTACGCGACAACAAGACGAGGTCCGTAGATCGCACAAAGCAGGAAGTGGCCCTCGTCCGCAGTAGGCACCATGAATCTTTCGTCGCTCCGAGTGAGGATCGACTTCCGGAAGACTTCGATCGTGCCCTCTCAATGGATGAAGCCATCACGCGGATAGAAGCAGGCATGAGACGGATCATTGGAATATAGGCCCCTATTGACTTCTCCTCTCAGCAGACTATACAAGGGTGCACGCGCATACGCTCCTATAATCCTCCCCCGCCCGCCCTCTCTGATTCGGCCTACTTTTGTCGCCTATAAAGAACAAAACAGCAAGACTTATGAACAATCAGGATCGCTTCTTAGGGCTTATTGAAGACAGCATCAAGGCCCACTGGGATTTTCCCGCACTCACCGACCATCAGGGTGTAACCTACTACTACAAAGACATGGCCGCCGAAATGGCCCGCCTACACCTCCTGCTCGAACATGCCGGCGTACGTAAGGGCGATCGCGTAGCCCTCATCGGACGCAACTCCTCGCGCTGGGTCATCGCCTTCTTCGGCATCCTTACCTATGGTGCCGTGGCTACGCCCATCCTCCACGACTTCCATCCCGAGAATGTGCATCACATCGTCTGCCACTCCGAGTCGAAAGTCCTGCTGGCCGCCTCCGCCAGCTGGGAGAAGCTCTCGGCCGACGCCATGCCCGACCTCACGGCCGCCCTCCTCTTGGAGGACTGGAGCGTGGTCCTCAGTCGCCACCCGGGCATTGACCGCCTCCGCGAACGCCTCGAAACGGACTTCGCCGAACGTTACTCTCCCCTCTTCACGGCCGACAGCCTGCATGTGCACATCGAACAGCCTGACGAGATGGCCATCCTTAACTACACCTCCGGCACCACGGGATACTCCAAAGGCGTCATGCTGCCCTACCGCAGCCTCTGGAGCAACACGCGCTTCGCGGCCGACCATCTGAGCTTCATCAAGGCCGGCGATCACTTCGTCTGCATGCTCCCCATGGCCCACATGTATGGCCTGGCCTTCGAGATTATGAATGGCATCAACAAGGGTTGCCACATCCACTTCCTGCCGCGCGTGCCCAACCCCAAGGTGGTCATTGACACCTTTACCGCCGTCCGCCCGCGACTCATCATCGCCGTGCCCCTGATCATCGAAAAGATCGTCCGCACACGCATCTTCCCTGAGATCAACAAACCCACGACACGCCTCCTGCGCAGCCTGCCCGGCATCGGTCGCCTCATCGATCGACGCATCTGCAAGGCCCTCAGCGCAGCCTTCGGTAGCGACTTCTCCGAGATTGTCATCGGTGGCGCGGCTATCAATAAGGAGGTCGAACAGTTCCTGCATCGCATCGGCTTCCGCTATACCGTAGGCTACGGCATGACCGAGTGCGGTCCGCTCATCTCTTACGAATACTGGAAGACGTACCGCACCGGCTCTGTCGGCCGCGCGGTCGACCGCATGGAGGTGCGTATCGACTCACCCGATCCGGAGAACACCGCCGGCGAGATTCAGGTGCGCAGCATGAACGTCATGCTCGGTTACTACAAGAATCCGGACGCTACGGCCGCCGCCATGACGCCCGACGGATGGCTTAAGACGGGCGACTTGGGCGTGATCGACCGTGACGGATTCATCTTCATTCGCGGCCGCAGCAAGACAATGATCCTTAGCTCCAACGGTCAGAACATCTACCCCGAGGAGATCGAAAGCATCCTCGGCACCTTGCCCTACGTCACCGAGTCGCTCATCGTGCAACGCCCCGAGGGGCTCGTCGCCCTCATCATTCCCGACCGCGACCGCGCCGAGAAGGACGGCCTCGACGCCGCTGCTCTTCAGGCCACCATGACCGACAACCTGCGTCAGCTCAATAGTCGCATCCCCAAGTACTGCAACGTCTCCGCCGTCGAGCTCCGCGATGAGCCCTTCGAGAAGACGCCCAAGCAGAGCATCAAGCGATACCTGTACAAGTAAGGAAAGGGTGTACATCCCCCCTTCCCATTTTTGAAGGAGGGAGGACTTGAAGATCGCTCTCGGCCGGAAGATCTGAAAGGAGTACAGGTTTTCCGGTCTATCTTTGCCCCGTCTAATTAAAAATCAAGAAGGAAATGAGAAAGTACAGATGTACCGTATGCGACTACATTTATGATCCCGAGGTAGGCGATCCGGACGGCGGAATCGACCCGGGAACGGCGTTTGAAGAGATCCCCGACGATTGGGTTTGCCCCCTCTGTGGTGTCGGTAAGGAAGATTTCGAACCGGTATAATGCCCCCCGCCGCCCAGCCTCTGGCATGGCGACGGAACTATTCTGAATGCAATGTGCGAGATCGGCCGTTACTCCCCCGGGAGCGGTTGATCTCGCTTTTTTATTCCCCCCTTTCACGAGAGTCACACGAACACCCCATCTAATGACACCGAACCGATCTATCTCTCCCATCCTCCTGCTCCTCTGCGGATGGCTGGCAGCCGCGGCGCAGGGGCACGCGCAAACGTCGCCCGTTGTGATCGATACAACGCTCCTTACCTGCGAATACAAAACCCTCTATTATTTGGATACGACGCAGCTAGAAAATGGCACGCTGACGGGAGGCCGCTTTGTCCTTCAAATCGGGCGGAAGGCCTCCAAATACTACGAACTGATGACCGATCGCTACGAACGAATACGCACCGACGCTAAGACTTGGGCCAACTACATGAGCCAAATGGAGGCCGAAATAGAGCGGGGTGCCTTAAGTGGCGACTATTCGGGGATGCCGCTGCTGAGCCGAGTGGACGCGCTGGTCATTTATACCGGGTATCCGGCTAACCGCCGCACGGTGCAGGACGCCGTCTTTCTTGATTATTACGTCTACGAGGATGATGCCGAGCCGCAGCAATGGACGCTCTTGACGGACTCCGTGAGGCAGATCCTCGGATACACCTGCCGAAAGGCCGTCTGCAGCTATCGCGGGCGTAACTATGAGGCGTGGTACGCCCCCGAGATTCCAGTCAGCGCCGGGCCGTGGAAGTTGGCCGGACTGCCGGGGTTGATCATGAGTGCGCGCGACGCAAGCGGACATTACACCTTCGACCTGTCCAGACTGGACTTTGTGCGTGAGCCGATCGAATACATCACGTACGACGAACGGCAATATGTGCGCACCGATCGGATGACCTTTCTCCGTACGCAGGCCAAAAGCGCGCAGATTGGCTTAGCGCGCTATATACAAGCCAACGCACCGGGCGGAACGATGGCCGGGGCATCCGGTGAGACGGCGCGCTATGACCTGCTCGAGCGGGACTATAAGAAGTAGGAGGCGACGCCATGAGGATGCTTCTTTCGATACTGTTCTTGCTCTCGGCTTCGCTGTTCAGGGTCGCGGGGCAAGTGCGTGAGATCACGGGTACGGTAAAATGCGCCACGGGAAGTCTGCCGGGGGCGCTGGTCACGGTCACGACTGAGGCCGACGATCATGTGTTGGCTTACGCCGTGGCCGATGCCGAGGGACACTTCGCGTTGAAGGTGGCCGAAGCGGCGCAGGGCTCGCGATTTATTCATGCTCGCATGATGGGCTATACGGCTCAAAAGGTGCTCTTGACACCGGATCGTAGCGAATACGCATTCGTCTTGGCCGAGGCGTCCGTCATGCTGAAAGAGGTGAAGGTGCGCGCCACACCCATCAGTGGTGCCGGCGACACGACGCGTTACCTCGCCTCATCCTTCGCCCGCGAGAACGACATCACGCTGGCCGATGTGATCAAGCGCATGCCAGGCTTCAACATCTCCGCCGACGGACGCATCAAGTACGCCGGGCGCGAGATCAGCAATTTCTACATCGACGGGTCGGACATGATGACAGGCAACTATACCACAGCCATACGCAGCATCAAACACGATGACGTGGGGCGTGTGGAGGTGATCGAACACCATCAGCCGATCAAACTGTTTGAGGACTTGCTCTTCTCCGACCAAACGGCCGTCAATGTCACGCTGAAAGAGACGGCCAAGAACCGATGGGTGGGAGTGGTCGAGGCCGGCGGCGGAGTGCCGCGCCTGTGGCAGGTGGACGCAAGCGCCATGCGTTTCGCCCAAAAGGTGAAGACGATGAACACGTATAAGGGCAACAATACGGGGCGCGATGTGGTAGGCGGAGGCACGTCGGGAGGCGGATCGGCGCGTGAGGTGATCGCTCTGCCGAGCGCCGACAATCCGTACTTGGAGCGTAGCAGGACGCTCTTCAACCGCTCGCACCGACTGAGCCTCAACAACCAATGGGACATGGGGAGATCGTTCACCCTCACACCGTGCATGGAGCTGTTCGGGGCCGAGACGGAGAGCGACGCGGCTGAGACACGCCGTTACTACCTTGACGACGGGCAGACGCGCGAGTTGACAACGCGCCAGAGCGGGCGGCGACGCCTCCACGGTGCTTCGCCCTCCATCCGCCTCGAGGCGAACACCCGCCAGATGTACCTCAGCAACGTATTGACTTCCGACATCCGACGCTCCTCCGGCCATACGGACGCAGTCGGGACTTACTCGAATGTGGCCGACGGACAGGTGGACGGCACCTATCTCCGCAACGATCTCTACGTCCTCTTTCGCCGCGGACGAAGAGTGGTCGGCATCAAGTCCGCCATCGAATGGAGCCGACTGCCTCAACGTCTCGACATCCGGCGTGCTGAGGCCGAAATAGGCGAGCGGATCGGTGCCTCAGCGTTCCGCGCGCAGACATCTACCTCGCAAATGATCGGCTTCGGGCGAGCCACCCTCTCGCTCGAGGAGGGGTTCTCCTACGATCAGAGCGCCTTCCAAAGCGACCTTCGAGGGGTCATCCCTGGCGACTCGGCGCGCAACGACTTCTGCTATCGCACGGCCTCACTCCGCGTCACCCCTTCGCTCAACATCGGCCTCACGGCCTGGAATTTCGGGCTCTCCATCCCGGCCGACTTCCGCCACAGCGACTACATCGACCGCCTTGCCGACCGCTCCTACATCGACCGTCGGCTGCATCTTTCGCCCACGGCATCCGTCGTCCGCATCTTTGGTCGCTACGTTACGACCTCGCTCAGCGGCTCATGGCAAAGCCAGCCCGAGGATCCCTCTGCGTTTTTCTCCGCCCCCCTCGTCGCGTCATATCCCTACCTACAGACTGGCACGACGGCCTACAGCCGTGCGGAGATGACGACCGTGAGCGCCACGATCCGTTACAAAAACATCCTCCACGGCCTTTTCGGCAACCTCATTTGCACCCGCATGTGGCAACACAGCCGACTGATGCCCACGCAGGACTTTGGCGAGATCTACATCACGTCCGGCTTCGTACATCGCCCCCACCTCAACCTCTCGGACTACGTGGCCGCCAGCCTCAGCTATATGATCCCCGCCATTCGCGGTGGCGTGACCCTGAACGGCAGCATCTCGTCCAGCCAGTCGCAACTCATGCAGAGCGGTCACTTGCGACGGCTCACAAGCATCATGCGTCAGCTGGCCCTGCACGCTTACGCCTCGCCCCGCTCCTGGCTCGATCTGGATTACACCGCCGACCTTTCCGACTATATCTACCGCCCGGATCACGCTGACCGGCAGACCACCCGCACCCTGCACCAGCAACTTTCGGCCACCCTCACGCCGCTCTCCGCGCTGAGCTTCACCGCCTCCGGGAGTCATTATTACCACACCCTCACCGGCTCCGGCAAGCACATCTACCTGCTGGACGCTCGCGTCGCTTGGCGCCTCTCACGGCTCTTCACCTTCCGACTGACGGCGCAAAACCTGCTCGATTATCGCACGTTTGCCTACACCTCCTACACGGATCTTATGGCCGTCGAGCAGACCTATCGCCTGCGGCCGTTCACGCTTCTCCTCACGGTCCTCACGACCTTTTAGCGGCGCACGGAAAACGTGCCGGGAGCGGGGTTTTGGCGAGCAAAAAACAGATGCAAGCGGAGCGGAAATTTTCGTGTAACTCTTATTGTCTGAGGCCATCAGCCGCACCCCTGTAGCCTATTTCCTGAGGAAATGAGTGGAAGACCATCCCAGCGATTTCCTGAGGAAATGAGTGGAAGACCATCCCAGCGATTTCCTGAGGAAATGAGTGGAAGACCATCCCAGCGATTTCCTGAGGAAATGAGCCGAAAAAGTTTGTGGCGAGCGATTTCCTGAGGAAATGAGCCGAAAAAGTTTGTGGCGGCCGATTTCCTGAGGAAATGGGCCGAAAAAGTTTTGTGGCAGGCGATTTCCTGAGGAAATGAGCCGAAAAAGTTTGTGGCGGCCGATTTCCAGAGGAAATGAGCCGAAAAAGTTTTGTGGCGGCCGATTTCCTCAAGGAAATGGGCCGAAAGGGTTTCGGGCGGCCCGATTGCATTGCCATTTCTGCCGCCCTGTCAGGTCCGGGGCGAGGGAGCCGGGCGGTGGCCGTTAAGCCCGGTTAAGTCTGAAAAGTAGCTGGTTAAAAGTGCCGAAAGCGCAGCGGAGCAAAGAATAATTGCACCCTTTTTGAGTTTTCAGACCGCATCTAATCTCTAATCAATTAAAGATCGAAACAATGAATGCAATGTGGAAAAAAGGATTGGCGGTCGCCCTCGTAGCGGCGATCAGCTTCGTGTCGGCCCTGGGCGCCGTCACGTATATGGCTCACCGCAACGCCGACGTGCGCGCCATGGTGGGCGACAACGATGTGTTCAAACAGCCGGTGCACCTGACGGGCTATGAGGCTGCGCCCGCCGAACGCACCGACTTTACCTACGCCGCCGACATGGCCGTGCACGCCGTGGTGCACATCAAAGCCACCACCAAGGTGGATACACGCATGCAGCGCGGCGGCGACATCTTCGACCCCTTCGAGTTCTTCTTCGGCAACGGCGGCGGCTTTCAGCAGCGCACACCGCAGCCGCGCGTCGGGTCGGGCTCGGGCGTGATCATCTCCACCGACGGGTATATCGTAACGAACAACCACGTGGTCGAGAACTCCGACGAACTGGAGGTGACGCTCAACGACAACCGTAAGTTCCCCGCCAAGATCATCGGCACCGATCCCAGCACGGACATCGCCCTGATCAAGATCGAGGCGAAGGACCTCAAGACGCTCCCCTTCGGCGACTCCGAGCAGCTCAAGGTGGGCGAATGGGTATTGGCCGTCGGTAACCCGTTCAACCTGAACTCAACCGTCACCGCGGGTATCGTCAGCGCCAAAGGCCGCGGCATCATGTCCGGCGGCTCGGATCGCAACAAGATCGAGTCGTTCATCCAGACCGACGCGGCCGTGAACCCGGGTAACAGTGGCGGCGCACTCGTCAACACGCGCGGAGAGCTGGTAGGCATCAATACGGCCATCTATTCCGAGACGGGCAACTTCGCTGGCTACTCCTTCGCCGTACCCATCAGCATTGCGGGCAAGGTGGTCAGCGACCTCAAGCAATACGGAGCTGTGCAGCGTGCCGTCTTAGGTATATCGATCCAGAACGCGGAGGCCGCAGCCTCGCAAGACAAGAAGGTCAAGGAGCTCGAGGGCGCCTATGTGGCTGAGTTCGGCCAGCACAGCTCGGCGAAGACAGCCGGCCTGGAGGTGGGCGACGTCATCACGGCCGTCAATGGCGTGCGTGTCCGCTCGGGCAATGCGTTGCAGGAGCAGATCGGCAAGTTCCGCCCGGGTGACAAGGTGAAGCTCGACGTGGATCGCTACGGATCGAAGAAGACCTTCACCGTGGAGCTGCGCAACTCGCAAGGCAGTACGGCGGTGGTGAAGAAGAATGGCGATGCTTCGGAGGTGCTCGGAGCCGCCTTCCGCGCCCTCAGCGACGAACAAAAACGCGAGTACGGTGTTAGTTATGGCATCGAGGTCAACGGTATCAGCCGCGGCAAAGTGCAGGAGGCTGGCATCCGCAAGGGCTTCATCATCATGGTGGTGAACGACCAGCGGATCTCCTCGCCCGAAGACCTCTTCCAGATCGTGGAGCGTGTGCAGAAAGGCTCGTCCGAGGAGCAAGGCCTCTTCATCAAAGGCTTCTACCCGAACGGTCGCACCCAGTTCTACGCCATCAATCTGTCGGAGTAAACCGATGGGCGAGACGCCGCAGCATAGCGCCTATGCGTGAAGATGCAGCGCCTCGCCCTATCTTTGCGCCCTGTATTCCATTGATATATATCATCATCTTATCGAATGAGACAATTAAAGATTACCAAGTCAATCACCAATCGTGAGAGTGCATCGTTAGACAAATACCTCCAAGAGATCGGCCGCGAAGACCTGATCACCGTCGAGGAAGAAGTCGAACTTGCACAAGCCATCAAGAAAGGCGACCGCAAAGCGCTGGAGAAGCTCACCAAAGCCAACCTGCGCTTCGTCGTTTCCGTGGCTAAGCAGTACCAGAACCAAGGCCTGAGCCTGCCCGACCTCATCAACGAGGGCAACCTGGGACTGATCAAAGCCGCCGAGAAATTCGACGAGACACGCGGGTTCAAGTTCATCTCTTACGCCGTGTGGTGGATCCGCCAATCCATCTTGCAGGCCCTGGCCGAGCAGTCACGTATCGTGCGCTTGCCGCTCAATCAGGTCGGGTCGCTCAACAAGATCGGCAAGGTGCTTTCCCGCTTTGAGCAGGAGAATGAGCGTCGCCCGTCGGCCGAAGAGCTGGCCGAAGAGTTGGACATCCCCGTGGACAAGATCACGGACACCCTCAAGGTCTCCGGCCGACACGTCTCGGTGGACGCCCCCTTCGTCGAAGGCGAGGATAACAGCCTGCTCGATGTGCTTGTCAACGAGGACACCCCCAACACGGATGGGACATTGATGTACGAATCGCTGTCGAGGGAAATCGACAGAGCACTTGCTACACTCACCGAGCGCGAAAGCGACATCATTAAGATGTTCTTCGGCATCGGCTGCCAAGAAGTCACACTGGAAGAGATCGGCGATAAATTCGGGCTCACTCGCGAGCGCGTCCGCCAGATCAAGGAGAAAGCTATCCGACGCTTACGGCAGGGTACACGCAGCAAGCTGCTGAAAACTTATTTGGGTTGAGCTTTACGGATACACGTCGCCCCCGCCCGATGAAGGACGCGGGGTAAAAACTCCAAGCTCGGGGAAAAAAGAATCCCGGGAGTGCTTCTATCAAAAGAGCGCTTCCGGGATTTCCTTGTTTATGGCCTTGCCTTTTCCTTTGAGGGATCTTCTTTTCTTGCCTTGATGCAAGAAAAGAAGCAAAAGAAAATCAAGGCGTCAGGGACGCCGGCCAACTTTGCAGCGGCCTTACTTCTCGTTGAGGAACGGATATCCGTAATGCACCGGCGGAACGAACGTCTCCTTGATGCAGCGCGGGTTCGTCCAGCGGATCAGGTTCAGCGGGCCACCCGCCTTGTCGTTCGTACCCGAGGCACGCGAACCACCGAAAGGTTGCTGGGCGATGACGGCTCCCGTCGGCTTGTCGTTCACGTAGAAGTTGCCCGCCGCATAGCGCAGCTTGCGGAAAGCCGTCTCGATGGCGTAACGGTCGCAGGCGAAGATGGAGCCTGTCAGGCCGTAAGGCGACGTACGATCGCAGACGTCGAGCGTCTCCTCATACTTCTCGTCGTCATAGACGTAGATGGTGATCACCGGGCCGAAGATCTCTTCGGTCATCGTCTTGAAGGTCGGGTTCGTCGTCTGGATCACCGTCGGCTCGATGAAGTAACCCGTCGACTTGTCACCCCGTCCGCCGAAGAGGATCTCTGCGTCGGACGCCTCACGAGCGTAGTTGATGTAGCCCATGATGTTGTCGAACGAAGCCTCGTCGATCACGGCGTTGATGAAGTTCGTGAAGTCTTGCACGTCGCCCATCTTGATCTCCTTCAGCATCTCGCCCACGCGCTCCTTGATCTCTTTCCACAGCGACTTGGGCAGGTAGGCACGCGATCCGGCGGAGCACTTCTGGCCCTGATACTCGAAGGCGCCGCGCACGATGGCTGCTGCCACGTCTTCCGCCGGAGCCGAGGGATGGGCGAAGATGAAGTTCTTGCCGCCCGTCTCGCCCACCACCTTGGGATAGGACTTGTACTTCTTCAGGTTCTCGCCCATCTGACACCAGAGCGTGTTGAAGGTGTTCGTAGAGCCGGTGAAGTGGAAGCCTGCAAAGTCGGGGCTGGACAAGATCACGCGCCCAACCGTGCTGCCCTGGCCGGGGATGAAGTTCACCACGCCGTCCGGCAGACCGGCCTCTTTGAAGACCTTCATGAGCAGGTAGTTCGAATAGATAGCCGTCGTCGAGGGTTTCCACACGGCCACGTTACCCATCATAGCCGGCGCCATGTTGAGGTTCGAGGCGATAGAGGTGAAGTTGAATGGCGTCAGCGAGAAGACGAAGCCTTCCAGGGCGCGATACTCCAAGCGGTTGATGATGCCCTTTTCCGAATAAGGTTGGTCGGCATAGATCTGCCCGGCATAGAAGGCGCTGTAACGCAGGAAGTCGATCAGCTCGCACGGGGCGTCGATCTCGGCCTGGAAGGGGTTCTTGCTCTGGCCCAGCATCACGGCCGCGTTGAGCAGGTAGCGATACTTCGTGGCGAAAAGCTCAGCCGCACGCAGCATCACCATCGCGCGCTCTTCCCACGGCAGCATCGACCAGTCGTGGTGTGCCTTCATGGCCGCGTCGATAGCCATCTGCACTTCCTTTTCGCTCGCCTTGTGGTAGGTCGCCAGCACATGGCGGTGGTCGTGCGGCATCACCACCTTGTCCGTCTGACCCGTGCGGATCTCCTTCCCGCCGATCACCAGCGGGATGTCCCATTCTTCAGCGCTCAGCTGCAACAAAGCCTTCTTCAAGGCTGCTTTATCACTCGTGCCGGGAGCATACGTCTTGACCGGCTCATTTCCCGGATTCGGGAATCGGTAAATCGAATTGTTCATAAATCTGTTTCTTCTTTGGTTTGAAGCGTGGACAAAGATAGATTCCTGCGCTCAATCCTTCTTTCCACCCCCACGACTGACCGCCACCCCAATCGCCCCGCGGGATACGAGAGCCATGCCCGTTTGACGCTGGCGAAGACTTCGACGAGGCCATGCAAGCCTGCGCGGAGCTGATTTACTGTATATCGGGACCATGCAAGCCTGCGCGGAGCTGATTTACTGTATATCGAAGCCATGCAAGCCTGCGCGGAGCTGATTTACTGTATATCGAGGCCACACCTATCGGCGCAAAGGCTTTCGTTTTTCCATTGCTCGTTTACATTTGCCGCCGATAACGAATTATTCACATCGGAGGCGCCGTAAAGGTTGCCTCCCAAGGGGTGCCTTACTTACACAGGCTGAGATCATACCCTAAGGACTGCCCACCGAATGAGTTCTCGAGATAATTCGGGGCGGCCCCAAAACCTGATCCGGGTAATGCCGGCGGAGGGACAATAGGTGGTTTTCATCTCTTTTTTGTGCATCGTAAATCGCTCCCCATTTAATAGACACAATCAAATGAGGAAGATTTTCTATGTAGTGGCCGGACTGCTGATCGTTTCCGGCCGAATGTCGATCACGGCGCAACAGGCGGTCGTGGACACGACGAATGTGTATGAACTGAACGAGGTCGTGGTCTCGGCCGTGCAGGCACGGAGAGAGACGCCTGTGGCCTTTCGCAACGTCTCGGCGGCGGAGCTGCGCGAGAACAACACGGGCCAGTCGCTGCCCTACCTCTTCACCCAGACGCCCTCGGTGGTCGTCACCTCGGACGGTGGCAACGGCGTGGGCTACGTCTCCATGCGGGTGCGTGGCACGGATGCGGGGCGCATCAACTTCACGGTAGACGGTGTGCCGGTGAACGACTCCGAGAGCCACGGCGTTTTCTGGGTCAACATGCCCGACTTCGCCTCGTCGGTCGAGTCGATACAGATCCAGCGCGGCGCAGGCACGTCGACGAACGGTGCCGCGGCCTTCGGCGCCACGGTGGCCATGCAAACGCAGCGTCCGCGGTTAGAGCCGTACTTCGAGGCCTCGTCTGCGGCGGGTAGCTATGGCACCTTTGCGCACACCGTGCGTGGCGGAACGGGACTCATCGGCAACCATTTCGTCTTCGATGCCCGTTACTCCAACGTGCAAACGGACGGCTACATCGAGCGTGCGCGGGCGAACATGAGCTCGTATTACGCTTCGGCGGCTTACTACAACGGCGGCACGATGCTCAAGTTCCAGACCTTCGGCAGCAGCGAAGTGAGCTATCAGGCGTGGAACGGCGTCGACGCCGATACGCTGCGCACCAATCGGCGGTACAACAGCTGCGGCAAGTACACTGACGAGAACGGTGTGACGCGCTTCTACGACAACCAGACGGACAACTACTGGCAGCACCATTACCACCTTCTGGCCACGCAACGCCTCACGGACGCCCTCAACCTGAACGTGACGCTGCATTACACCGACGGCCGCGGGTATTACGAGGATTACAAGGCTGGCGCCAAGTATGCGGCCTACAAGCTGCCCAACTTCAAGGGCGCCGATGGCAAGGAGCAGAAGCGCACCGACCTGGTGCGGCGCAAGTGGCTCCAGAACGACTTCTACGGCGCACTGGCCCGCCTGACCTACACCCACGACCGACTGCAGGCCGTCTGGGGCGCCTCGATCAACAACTACACGGGCGATCACTTCGGGCGCGTCATCTGGATGAAGACCGTCGAGGCTATGCCGCAGCCCGACTATGAGTATTACCGCAGCCGGGGCGAGAAGCTCGATTACAACACGTTTCTGAAGGCCTCCTATCGGCTGTCGAACGCCCTCAGCGCCTATGCCGATTTGCAATACCGCGGCATCAACTACAGCATCACGGGCACGGACGACAAGGCGGGCGACATCGACGTGCACCGCACCTTCTCCTTCTTCAACCCCAAGGCGGGACTCTCCTACGAACGCGGCGGCAACCATGCCTATGCCTCGTTCGCCGTGGCACACCGCGAGCCGAACCGCAAGAACTTCACCGAGAACGGACCCACGGCGCAGCCAACCTACGAGACCCTCTACGACTACGAGGCGGGCTACGAATACACCGGCCGCGCCTTCCACCTCGGCGCCAACCTCTACTATATGGACTACGACAACCAGCTCGTGCTCACGGGCAAGATCTCCGAGATTGGCGAGGCGCTCACGTCGAACATCAAGGACAGCTATCGCATGGGCGTGGAGCTAAGCGGCGGCGTACGCCTCGCCCCGTGGCTCGATTGGAGTGGCAACGTAACCCTGAGCAGTAACAAGATCCGCAACTTCACGGAGTACGTCAACACCTACCAGGGCAGGAAAGAACTGCCGCAGACGGTCAATGAGCTGGGCACGACGGATATTGCCTTCTCGCCCAACCTGACCTTCGGCAGCACCTTCGACGTGCGTTGGCGGGGCTTCACTGCGGCGCTGATGTCGTCGTACGTCGGGCGGCAGTACCTCGACAACACCTCCGCCCTCGAGCGCAGCATCGATCCCTACTTCCTGAGCGACTTGCGCGTAGGCTACGCTTTTCATCCGAGCTTCATGAAAGAGATCGCCCTCGACCTCAGCGTCCGCAACCTCTTCAACGCCGAGTATGAGTCGGGCGGCTACATCTATGACACATTCATCAATGACGGAAAGCGTGTGAACCAGCTGAACTACTTCGCCCAAGCCACCCGCAACTTTATGGCGCGGCTGACGCTGAAATTCTAACCCCCCATCTACCCTCTATTCTCCACCCTCTACCCTCTATGTTCTACGACGCAATCGAGATCGTAGCGGCGGGGATCATGCTGCTCTACCTCTGGCTCGAATACCGAGCCAGCATCTGGCTCTGGCCAGTGGGCGTGGTGATCCCCGCCTTCTACATCTATATCTACTACGTCAACAAGTTCTACGCCGATATGGGCGTCAACGTCTACTACCTTTTCGCCAGCGCCTACGGCTGGTATCGCTGGCAGCGCGGCCGCGGTCGTGAGACCTCGGAGGCGGAGGTGGCGATCCGGCGGACGCCGCGCGGGACGTGGCTCCGACTGGCGTCGGCCTACATCCTGCTGCAGACGGCGCTCTACCTCGTACTCTCGCGCTTCACGGACAGCCCCGTGCCCTGGGGCGACGCCTTCACGACGGCGCTAAGTATTCTGGCGATGTGGATGCTGGCGCAGAAATACATCGAGCAGTGGGGCGTCTGGATGGTGATCAACGCCGTCTCGGCCGCGCTCTACTTCTGGAAGGGCATGACGCCGACGGCCGTCACCTATGTCGTCTACACCATCGTGCCCATCTTCGGGTACGTGCGGTGGCGGCGGATGATGGCGGACTGAAACCGAACCGAGGCAGAGAGACTGCTTTTTGAAGGCCGACGGGGTGTTGGCCCGCAAAAGGCGGCCTGTTTTGGATACCTACGGGGTGTTGGCCTGCAAAAGGCGGACTGTTTTCGAGGCCGACGGGGTGTTGGCCTGCAAAAGGCGGCCCGTTTTGGAGCCCGACGGGGTGTTGGCCTATAAAAGGCGGCCTGTTTTGGAGCCCGACGGGGTGTTGGCCTGCAAAAGGCGGCCTGTTTTGGGGCCCGACGGGGTGTTGGCCTGCAAAAGGCGGCCCGTTTTGGGGCCCGACGGGGTGTTGGCATGCAAAAGGCGGCCCGTTTGGGGGCCCGACGGGGTGTTGGCCTGCAAAAGGCGGCCCGTTTTGGAGCCCGACGGGGTGTTGGCCTGCAAAAGGCGGTCTGTTTTGAAGGCCGACGGGGTGTTGGCCTACAAAAGGCGGCCCGTTTTGGAGGCCGACGGGGTGTTGGCCTACAAAAGGCGGCCTGTTTTGAAGCCCGACGGGGTGTTGGCCTGCAAAAGGCGGCCCGTTTGGGAGCCCGACGGGGTGCGCGGTCAAAAAGGCGCCGCCGTTAGCACCATTCCTCGCTGCGCGGTCAAAAAGGCGCCGCCGTTAGCACCATTCCTCGCTGCGCGGTCAAAAAGGCGGCCCGTTTTTCACAGTTCTTGCCTGCGCGGTGAAAAAGGCGGTCTGTTTTTCACAGTTCTTGGGTGCGCGGTGAAAAAGGCGGCCCGTTTTTCACCATTCTTAGCTGCGCGGTCAAAACGGCGCCGCCTTTAGCACGCCGCCACCCTGCGCGGCTCCGTTTTTTAGCCTTTCGCTCTCCACCGTTAGATTTTAGTTCCACGGCGCCCTATGTTTGCCGCCCGAAAAATCATCGCCCCTATTCGATTTTATGCGTCTATACATCCTGCGCCCAGCCGCCTGGCTGATCCTGCTGCTGACGGTCGTCACGCCGTCCGTCTGGGCCCAAATCAACGAACAAGTCTTCACGACCGACACCACGCGCCCGTCGGACGACCTGCACCGACTCTCGCTCGAGTTCGACAACCTCAGCTTCTTCCGCAATGTGGAGAGCGCCACCCTGGCCGCCAAGGGGTACACCCTGCCCGGCTTTCGGCTCCAAGTCCGGGCTGCCTATCGGCCGGCGGAGCGGGTGACGGTCGAGGCCGGTCTGCACACACTTTGGTTCTGGGGGGCCAACCGATACCCCGCCTTTGCCTATAATGACATCGCGGTCTGGCGCGGCGAATCGTCGTGCCACCACGTCCATCTGCTGCCCTTCTTCCGCGCCCGCGCCGCCCTCTCGCCCCAAGTGGATATCATCCTGGGCGACCTCTACGGCGGCGCCAATCATCGCCTCATTGAGCCGCTCTACAACCCCGAGCTGAACCTCTCGGCCGACCCCGAGGCGGGCCTCCAGATCCTCTACCACCCGCGCCACGCCCAGCTCGACGTCTGGCTCAATTGGGAGAGCTTCATCTATAAACTCGACACCCACCAAGAGGCCTTCACCTTCGGGCTCTCCTCCCGCCTCCACATCACCCCGCCCGACGCTCCGCTCCATCTCTACGCCCTGGCGCAGGGCCTGGCGCAGCATCGCGGCGGCGAGATAGACACCATCAGTGGCGATCAGGCTGTGCAAACGATGCTCAACGGCGCCCTTGGGGCGGGCCTCGAGTGGCACATTAGGCGTGGTGTGCTCCGCCGACTGGCGCTCGAATACTCCCTCACGGGTTATTACCAACACGCCGGCAACCTCTGGCCCGTCAAGCGGGGCTACGGCCGCTACCTCGACCTCCGCGCCGATCTCTCGCCCTCGTTCTACCTCCGCGCCGCCTACTGGCAGTGCGACGGCTTCGTGTCGCTCTTCGGTCACCCCTACTTCGGCGTCATCTCCACCTATCTCGACGGCGCCGTCTATCGCCGCCCGCAGATGCTCCGCTTCGGGGCCGAATACACGCGCCACTTCAGCCGCGACTGTTCGTTAGGCATCGACTTCGACGCCTTCCATCGCCTCGCCTCGCCGATCACCGACCCCGCCGGCCGACACGATTTCGAGGGCCAGCGCCTCAGCTATTCCTTCGGCGTCTACCTCCGTTTTCATCCCACTTTCCCGCTGAAGGGCTCCGCGCGGTGACGTGACACGAAAAAGAAGGGGGGCACAGACCTTGCGTCCGTGCCCCCCGTGCTTATCGATGAGCTACTCGCGGCTCAGCGGCTCCATCACGCGCCAGCGAAGCGATACTCGGCTTGGATGTCCTCGGCCAGGCGGGTAAAGAGCTCCTCAATGAGGCGATCCGTCACGTCGAGGGCCGACTGGAGCATCTTGTCCGAGAAGGCCTGCAGCAACTCGCGGGCGTGGATGGGCTGCGTCTCATAGACGGCCAGGTATTGCGCCTCCATCTCACGCTGACGCTGCGTCGTCTCGGCCTCCCAGCGGGCATAGGTCTCCTGAATCAGCGGGGCGTATCGGTTATAGTTCACCATGCCCAGCGTCTGCACCTTGCGGAACTTCCAATAGGCCGAATCAGCATCCGACCGGAGCCCGCCCTTCGTGTACGCCTCGGGGTAGGAAGTGATACCCTGATAGAGCGGCAGAAAGACGCCCAGCACGGCCATGCCCATCGCCATATAGTCCACCCGGCCGATGGCCTGCGGCAGCTCCGGCCGCACGTGCAGGATATGCGTCTGCGTGGTGCGGAAGATGGAGACGGGGCGATACTTTTCCTTCGGGTTGTTGTGCAGATAGGGGTCGTGCTCCGTGCCCTGATAGTGGAATCGGAAGGCGCGGCGCAGATCGTCTAAAGAAAGCGGGTGCTCGGCCTTGGCAAAGACGGGGAAGGTGTTCTTCGTCACGTCGTTCTCGATCGCGGGGCTAAACATGGCCTGAAGTCCCCAGACGCGCGGATAGTTGTAGGTCGTATCCAGCTTCACGTCACGGATGTAAGCCGTGTGGAAGTCGAAGGGGCCCGTGGCGGGGTCGTAGAGGCCGTGCTTCTCGGCGAACTCGATGAGGTCGGCCGAAGCCATATAGTTGGCCTTGTCGTTCGGGTCATAGGTGCGGAAGCGGCTCTGATTGCCGGTCACGAAATACATATCCTCGGGCATGCGGCAGGCCAGCCACCGGTGGCCCGAAGCCGTCTCGAGGTACCAGATCTCGCTCTCGTCCACGAAGCCGATGCCGAAGCCCTCAGAGATGCCATACTGCTCGATCAAGCTGCCCAAACGGCTGACGCCCTCGCGTGCCGTACGGATGTAGGGCAGGACGATGTTGAAGACCGAGTTCTCAGCCAGACCGTCCTTCACCAGCGGGTCAACAGCCAGCGCCTTCTCACTGCTGAAGATGCTCTCCGTGGCGCTCATACCCACGCCCGCCGTGTTATACCCAGCGCTACCCCAGCTGCCACGCAGGTGGCAGGGTGCGAGCGCGGTGTAACCCAACGCCTCGCGAGGCAATTCGCAGCGGAAGCCGCTGTCTTGGGCCACAAACTCCTTCGGCCCCTCTTCGCGGTCCTCATAGATCTCCAGATTCTTGGCGAAGGACATATTCCAATCCTCCGACCGGGCCAGGATCATCGACCCATCGGCCGTCATGCGGCTGCCCACGATCACGGTCGTACACTCTGACGGATAAGCTCCGCCTTGCTTCAATTCTTCGTTTGTCATTACGCTGTAGTTTTTATGGTGTATATAAATGAATCGGAGGCCCTGCGGCGTATGCACCACAGAAGCCTCCGTTTATTTCATGCGTTCGCGTCCCTCTTTGAGATCACCGCGCCGCTCTTCCAGGCCTGCCCCACTTTTTCTCCGATGGCGTAGTAGCCGCTTTGGAAGGGATCGAAGAGGATGGCGTTAAGGCGCGTTGGGTCGACACGTCCCCGCTCGTCGAGCACAGTCTCATCGGCCAGCACGTTGACGATCTCGCCGACCACGCGCATCGTGCCGTCCGTCGTCTTCATGTCCACCACGCGACACTCGATGGTCAACGGAAACTCCACCACCACGGGTGCGTCCACCCGTTCGCTCCGCACAGCATGCAACCCCGTGCGCTCGAACTTGTCCGGCACCTTGTTGCCCGTGACCATACCGAAGTAGTCGGCCGCTTCCAAGTGATCCTGGTTGGCCACGCTGATGGTAAAGGCACGCCGCGCCCGCAGATTGTCGGCCGTCTTGTGCGTGTCACTGATGTTGAGCGCCACCTTGTTGTCGTCGCAGATGCCGCCCCAAGCCATGTTCATTACGTTCACCCGGTCGTCCTCGCCGTACGTGGCGATCATCAACACAGGCATGGGAAAGAGGTAGGGTTTTACCCCCAAATTGATCTTCATTGTTTCGTTCTCCTTTCTCTGATGATAAGTGCCCCAAATGTAAAGCGATAAAGAATCCTCGAATCATACCTTCTCTAAAGGGAAGTACGACCCGAGGATTTGATGGTAGAAGCATTTGTCCGTGTCAGGGATAAAGAGGGGAGATTCCTTTACTCACCATAGCACAACTTTTCCGGCCATACCTAAATCGAGTGTACCGGAGGTGATACCTAATGCTTTGAAAACACGTCCTAACGTGGGGACGGAAACACTCAATCCGCGCTCTAAGCGGGATATCTGCGCCTTTTTCACGCCCATCCGTTCGCCCAATTGTTCTTGCGTGAGATTTTGTTTCAGCCGCTCGTTGCGTATGACTTCCCCTATGTGGTAAGCATTTACAGCGGCTTCAACGTCGGCCTCAAACTTGTCCCTTTCGGGGGATCCCCGCTTGCCGAAGTGTTCATCCAGCGCCTCATCCAGCGGGGTAAAGTGCATTTGTGTCATAAGGGAGATTTGTTTTTGAAATACTCTATTCTGATTGCTTCAGCCTTCGCTATTTCTTTTGAAGGTGTCTTCTGTGTCTTCTTGACCACGCCGTGAGTAGCGACTACTAAGGTGTCATTTACCGTATCCCAAAAGGCGAATATCCGGTAATTCGTCTTGTTGTAAAGTGTACGAAACTCCCAGATCTCCGATCCTTCCAGCTTTTTGAAGAGTTCGCTGTTACGCTCTCCTTCAGCTAGACGCTTCATGTTGTAGTATATCTTGTATGCAGCAGCTTGAGGGAGTCCAGATATGAAATCCTTCGTTTCGTCCATCAATATAATCTTGAGTTTGCGCATTTTCAGACGTCGTCTTTACGATGCAAAAATAGGAATTGCCTGTATTGCGCCTCGTGTGCTTTGTGCCGCCGGTCGACGGCCTAAACGCGACACTTTTCGGAGCTTATCGGTGCAGCGGAGGGGGAAACGCGGCGCCCCACGCGGCTATTCCTACTTTTGCCCGCCCCAAGACTTCCTCTTCGACAGGCTTTCTCAAGGCATACATACATTTATATATACCCCCCTCAACAATACACTTATGAGCAACCAAGAACGACTGGATCAGCTGATCCAACATATCGACGAACTGGCCAAGCTGGTGAACAGCATCCGCGGCATGGAGATCTATCCCGTGTCTTTCTTTAGCAGCGCTTTCGACCTCACGGGCAAGATGCAGGTCGACCTGCACGAGATGGAGATCGGGCAAATCGAGCTCTTCGACCGGCAACTCCGCGAACACCGCGAACAGATCCGTGCCTTCGAGGCCAAGGCACGCCCCACCTTCGAGGTACCCGCCCCTCGACCCGTCGCCCCCACCCCTCCTCCTCCACCGTCGGCACCGCCCGTCGATGAGGAGCCGCTCATGCGACCCACGCCCATGCCCGAACCTACCCCCGAGCCTCAACCCAACCCTGCACCTACCCCCGAGCCTCAACCCAACCCTGCGCCTACGCCGGAGCCGGAACCGACGCCCGACCCCATGCCAGCACCGGCGCCCAAGCCGACGCCCATCCCTGTGCCCAAAATGGCTCCGGCCCCATTGTCGCACGCGGACACATCGCTCAACGACGCCATCGAGCGCACGAAGCTGACCGACCTCCGCAAGGCCTTCACGCTGAACGACCGCTTCCGCTTCTGCCGCGAGCTCTTCGACCGTGACGAGGCCCGCATGAACGACACGCTGAGTGCGCTCAACGAGGCCCACTCCTACAGCGAATCCCTCGACCTGCTCCGCGCCCGTGTCCAGTGGGACTTTGAGGGCGAGACGGCCACGGACTTCCTCAAGTTCATCGAGCGACGCTTCGTCTGATGGGTAAGCTCACGATTGTCCCCACGCCGGTGGGGAACCTGGAGGACATGACCTACCGCGCCGTGCGTGTGCTCCGTGAGGCCGACCTGATCTTGGCCGAGGATACGCGCACGACGCTCGTCCTGCTCCGTCATTATGAGATACAGAACCGCCTCCAGTCGCACCACGCCTACAACGAGCATCGCACGGCAGAGGAGCTCGTGGAGCGTATGCAGGCCGGTGAGCACATGGCGCTTGTATCGGACGCCGGTACACCGGCCATCTCCGATCCCGGCTTCCTGCTCGTCCGGGCCTGTGTGGCGGCTGGCGTGGAGGTGGAGTGCCTGCCGGGCGCTACGGCCTTTGTGCCGGCCTTGGTGGTGTCTGGTTTGCCGACGGATCGCTTCTGCTTCGAGGGGTTCCTGCCGCCCAAGAAGGGTAGGCGGACACGCCTGGAGGCACTGCGCGAGGAGCGTCGCACGGTGATCCTCTACGAGTCGCCTCACCGACTCCGCAAGACGCTCGATCAGCTCTCCGAAGTGCTCGGCCCGGAGCGTCGCCTGTCCGTCTCGCGCGAGATCTCGAAACGGTTCGAAGAGACCGTCCGCGGACGGGTGGACGAAATAATTCCGCACTTCACCGTGAACGATCCGCGGGGAGAGTTTGTTATAGTGGTGGCCGGCGCGGACGAGACGTCTGAAGACCGGCATCCATCCACAGTTTCATCTACTTAAAAACCATATTGTAACAATGAAAAGGATCGTATTATTCCTCCTGAGCACGGCCCTGCTGACGGCCTCCTGCGTAGAGAACTCTTCAGAGTATCAGAAGCTGAAGAGCGAGAATGAAGAGTTGAAGGCTGACAAGGCCAAGAGCACCGAAGAGCTGAACGAGATGCTCTCCACCCTGAATGACATCCAGACCGACATCCAGTCCATCAAGGACGCCGAGCAGTACCTCAAGATCGAACCCACCAGCGGCGAGATGAACGCCAACAAGAAGGAGCAGATCAGGAACAACATGAAGCTCATTGCCGAGACGCTCAAGAACAACCGTGAGCAGCTCAACGCCCTGCAAGAGAAACTGAAGAAGAGCAACATCCAGTCGTCGGCCTTGCAGAAGACCATCGACCGCATCTCCAAGGAGCTCAACGAGAAGGCCCAGATGATAGCCGGACTGCAAGAGGAGCTGGCTAAGAAGGATATCCGCATCAAGGAGCTGGACGACATCGTGGCTAACCTCAACGAGAACGTGGAGACCCTCAACGCCACCAGCGCCGAGCAAACCAAGAAGATCAACGAGCAGGATAAGCAGCTCCACCGCGCCTACTATTGCTTCGGCACGAAGAAGGAGCTCAAGGATCAGAACATCCTGACCGGCGGCGGACTCTTCTCGAAGTCCAAGATGGCGAAGGAGAACTTCAACGAGGACTACTTCATCTCCATCGACACCCGCGAGGTGACCTCCATCCCGCTCTACGCCCGCAAGGCCACCGTACGCTCCAGCCACCCGGAGAACTCGTATCGCTTCGTCAAGGACGCCGAGGGCAACCTGACGCTCGAGATCGTCAACGCAAAATCGTTCTGGAGCATGAGCAAGTACCTCGTCGTGGAGGTCGGATGACCAGCCCCGAGCGCCGCTACACGTCCTTGTTTATCGACTTGGACAACACGTTGTGGGACACCATCCACGACAATAAAAAATGCCTCGAAGAGCTTTTTGTCGACTATCAATTCGATCGACACTTTGCCTCCTTCGAGGCTTTTTATGCCCTTTACCTTCCCTATAACGAACGCCTCTGGGAGCGCTATCAGAACCAGGAGATCGATCGCCGGACCCTGCTGCAAGAGCGCATGCTGCATGTGCTCCGTCCGATGGGCATCCGTGACACCCGCCTGGCCATGCGCCTCAACCGTGACCTCAACGAGCGCACTACGCGCCACACGACGCTCATCCCCGGCGCCACGGAGCTGCTCGAGCACGTCAGCCGTTCGTACCGCCTCTTCGTCCTCTCCAACGGCTTTCACGAGGTGCAAAGCCTGAAGATGGAGCGCGCCGGGATAGCCCGCTTCTTCCGTGGGCTGATCCTCTCCGAGCGGGTCGGCGCCCGCAAGCCCAACCCCGTCTTTTTCGACTACGCCCTCCATCACACCCGGACGCGTCGCACGGAGGTGCTCATGATCGGCGACAGCTACGCGGCCGACATCGCCGGCGCCCTCCGCTCCGGCATCGACGCCCTCTGGTACAACCCCGCCGGCCTACCGCTCCCCGGCGACCTCAGCCCACAGTTCACCGTCCGCACCCTCGACGAGATCCGGGAAATCCTGTAAGGCTGATTTACGGTAAATCGGGGCAAGTCTGCTTGACGCTGATTTACGGTAAATCGAGGCCATGCAAGCTTGTGCGGGGTTGATTTACGATAAATCGGAGCCATGCATGCCTGCGCGGAGCTGATATACTGTATATCGAGGCCATGCAAGCCTGCGCGGAGCTGATATACTGTATATCGAGGCCATGCAAGCCTGCGCGGAGCTGATATACTGTATATCGAGGCCATGCAAGCCTGCGCGGAGCTGATTTACTGTATATCGGAGCCATGCAAGCGTGCGCGGGGCTGATTTACTGTATATCGAGGCCATGCAAGCCTGCGCGGGGCTGATATACTGTATATCGAGGCTCCAAAAACCTGCGGCGAATGGAAATAATGTATCTCCGAAGGCTGTCTATGGTTAGATTTTAGACGTTCCCTTAAAACATCTTCTACTTTTACGCCGCTAAACAATTCGGCGACGTATGAATTACGCAGAAACCCTTCAATATCTCTATGTACGGACGCCCGCCTTCCATCGCGTCGGGGCGGACGCCTACAAGCCCGGGCTGGAACGCAGTCGGGCACTCGACGACGCACTGGGGCGACCCTCCGCGGCCTACCCCATCGTTCACGTGGCCGGCACCAACGGCAAAGGCTCCGTCTCTCACCTGCTGGCCGCCACGTTTCAGGCGCACGGCCTCCGCACAGGACTCTATACCTCCCCGCATTTAATCGACTTCAGCGAGCGCATCCGCGTTGACGGCCAGCCCATCCCGCAGCAGCGCGTGGTGGACTTCGTGGCCGAAAACGCACACCTCATCGACCGCCTGGAGCCCTCCTTCTTCGAGCTGACCACGGCCATGACCTTCGACTATTTCCGCCGCTGCGAGGTGGACATTGCCGTCATCGAGACAGGCCTCGGCGGCCGCCTGGACAGCACGAACATCGTCACGCCCATCCTCAGCGTCATCACCAACGTCAGCCTCGACCACACGCAGTACCTCGGCGACACGCTCGCGCAGATCGCAGCCGAAAAGGCAGGCATCATCAAGCCCGGCGTGCCCGTCGTGGTGGGTGAAGTCGACGACAAGGCTGTGCGCCGTGTGTTTGCAGACAAGGGCGACGAGTGCGACACGCCCATCTTTTGGGCCGAAGAGGAAGACGTGCTGCGGAAGGTCCGCCCATTGCCCGACGGGCGTTGGGAGTTTGAATCTACCGAGTTTGGCACGCTCATCGGCGAGCTGGGCGGATCGTTCCAAGTGGCCAACGCGCGTACGGTGCTCACGGCGCTGAACATCTTCTTCCATCCCCCCGTATTAAGAAAGATACTGCCCGAGGCTGTCCGCCAGGGATTCGCCCATGTGGTCGAGATGACCGGGCTCGCAGGCCGCTGGCAGACCATCGCCCGCCGCCCGACCATCGTCTGCGATTCGGGGCACAACGTCGGCGCATGGAGCCGCCTCCGCCCGCTCCTTAAAGAGACGGCCAAACGGCACGCCCACCTGCATATGGTCGTGGGCATGAGCAGCGATAAGGACATCACCGCCGTGCTCCGCCTCATGCCTCCGCAGGCTACGTATTACTTCACCCAAGCCGACACCGACCGCGCCCTCTCGGCCGACGAGCTGGCCAAGCTGGGTGCCAAGGCCGGCCTTCAGGGCACGGCTTACGCCACCGTCCCCGAGGCCATTCGCGCGGCACAGGCCGCGGCCACGACGGACGACATGATCTTCGTCGGCGGCAGCCACTTCGTCCTGGCCGACGCCCTGCCACTACTCACTCAGAATTAACCTAGGGCGCATCACTCCCCCGTCGATCTGCCCTAACGATAGACTATTACTAACTACTTATACACAACAATGACACAAGCATTACAAACCCTCAGAG
This sequence comes from Tannerella serpentiformis, assembly GCF_003033925.1. NCBI lineage: Bacteria > Pseudomonadati > Bacteroidota > Bacteroidia > Bacteroidales > Tannerellaceae > Tannerella > Tannerella serpentiformis. Next base: position 2,009,914 of record NZ_CP028365.1, on the reverse strand, counting down.
ACAAGCCGTCAGCACGTTGGACGGCACTCATCCTGCTGGCTATGGCGATGTTCTTCTCCTACATTTTCATGGACATCCTTTCGCCGCTGAAAGACATTTTGGAAACCCAGCGCCACTGGGATTCGACCGCCTTCGGCACCTACGCCGGCTCCGAAACTTTCCTCAACGTCTTCATCTTCTTCCTCATCATTGCCGGTATCATCCTCGACAAGATGGGCGTGCGCTTCACAGCGCTCCTCTCCGGCGTGGTGATGGTGGCCGGCGCCACTATCAACTGGTACGCCGTCACGGACGCCTTCATGGGCTCCTCGCTCGAGGCCTGGTTCACGGCCAACCTGAACTACATCCCGCTGCTCGACGAGCTGGGCGTCTCGCCCTTCTATCAGGGCATGCCCGCCTCGGCCAAGTTTGCCTCCGTCGGCTTCATGATCTTCGGTTGCGGCGTAGAGATGGCCGGCATCACCGTTTCGCGCGGTATCGTGAAGTGGTTTAAGGGTAAAGAGATGGCTCTGGCGATGGGATCAGAGATGGCTCTGGCGCGCCTCGGCGTAGCCACCTGTATGATCTTCTCGCCCGTCATCGCCCGCATGTCTACACCGCCCGATGTGTCGCGTTCCGTAGCCTTCGGCGTGATCCTGCTGCTCATCGCCCTGATCATGTTCGTCGCCTACTTCTTCATGGATCGCAAGCTCGATGCTGAGACGGGCGAGGCCGAAGAGGCCGAAGAGCCGTTCCACATCAAGGACCTCGGCCGCATCCTCTCCGACGGCGGCTTCTGGCTCGTGGCCCTGCTCTGCGTGCTCTACTATTCGGCCATCTTCCCGTTCCAGAAGTACGCCGTGAACATGCTCCAGTGCAACATCACCTTCAACCCGCCAGCCGAGGGCAGCTTCTGGGCCTCCAGCACGGTAGCTTACGTGCAATACGTCGTCATGCTCATCATCGCCATCACCGCCTTTACGAGCAACTTCAGCCGGGGCGTGATGAAGAGCATCCTGCTCGTGGCCTCCATCGCCTCGCTGCTTGTCTTCTGCTACATGGCCTACTGCCGCCAGTCGGCCGAATCCATCTTTGCCGTCTTCCCGCTCCTGGCCGTCGGCATCACGCCGATCCTCGGCAAATACGTCGACAACAAAGGCAAGGCCGCCTCGATGCTGATGCTCGGATCGATCCTGCTCATCATCTGTCACCTCACGTTCGCCTTCGTCCTGCCGCTGTTCAAGGGCAGCCCCGTGGGCGGCGTCGTGCTGGCCTTCGCCACCATCCTGGTGCTCGGTTCGTCGTTCTCGCTCGTGCCCGCATCGCTGTGGCCCAGCGTGCCGAAGCTGGTTGATAGCAAAGTGATCGGCTCGGCCTACGCGCTCATCTTCTGGATACAGAACATCGGCCTTTGGCTCTTCCCTCTGCTCATCGGCAAGGTGCTCAAAGCCTCCAATCCGGAGGTAGAACAAGCTCTGGCCTCGGGCCAACTCACGCCGACGGAAGCCGCCGTGTCGTACAACTATACCAACGCGCTGCTCATGCTCGCCATGCTCGGTGTGGCCGCCCTCGTGCTCGGCATCCTGCTGAAGGCTGTCGACAAGAAGCACCACCTCGGCCTCGAGGAGCCAAACATCAAGCCGCAATAAATCAGTCACACAAACACAGACAAGTCCCCCGGGCGCTGGGTTCTCACCCTTCGTTCGGGGGACTTTCTTTATGCGCGCAGCCTTGTCTTTCCCCGACAAGCACCCCCTTCCCCATAGAGGCAACCGGTGGCGGGCCATCCGCGATGCAGCCCAACTCGCTCTCTGATGCCCACTATCAAACAGCCCCCTCGAAATGCTCCGCGCAAACTCTCCACAGGCAAACAGGCGCCTGTTTATTAAAGCACAAGTTTGATGCTTATCAAACAGGTACCTGTTTATTAAAGCACGAGTTCGTGGCTTATCAAACAGGCGCCTGTCTATTAAATCACAATTTTGAGGATTATCAAACAGGTGCCTGTCTGCTAAATTACAAGTATGAGGCTTATCAAACAGGCGCCCTAAACGCCCTGCGCACACTGTGCGAAGTCGATTAGCCCCCTGAACGCCCCCAGAACCCTCGCTGCAAGGCAAAGCCGAGAGCTGCGATCTGCCCCCGCGCCCGTCGCTTGACCCTTTTGCCCTTTCTTTGCCGCGCTTTTCCCCGTCCGCAGCAAGTTCTCCCCACAAACAAACGGATGGGCTGACAGCACGAAACAGAATGAAGAAAGAAATTTATGTCACCGGAGCCGGCATCGTCTCCGCCCTCGGACTCGGCAAAGACGCCAATTTGCGCGCACTGATCAACCAACAATCGGGTGTCCAGCCCATCCAGTTCCTCGAGACTGCACACCGCCACCTGCCCTCGGGCGAAGTCAAGCATAGCAACGACGCCCTCTGCGAACAGCTCGGCATACCGCCCGCGGAGGCCTTCATCCGCTCCTCCCTCCTGGCCATCCCGGCCGTGAAGGAGGCCCTCGAGCAGGCCCGGATCGGCGAGCTGGCACCGACAGCACGCGTCGCGCTGCTCTCCGGCATCACCGTCGGGGGCATGGACAAGGCCGAGCAGTATTACGACGATTTTCTCCAGAACGACTCCCGCAACGCCTACATCGAACTGAACGATTGCGGCGCATGCACCGAGCAGATTGCCGACTTTTTCGGCAGCCGTTTCACACTCGTGTCGACCATCGTCACCGCCTGCTCCTCATCGGCCAACGCGCTCATGCAGGGCGCTGAGCTTCTTCGCTCGGGGCGCGCCGATGTGGTTGTGGCCGGGGGCTGCGAATGCCTCTCGCGTTACCACGTCAACGGCTTCAATACCCTCAAAATCCTCGATCCGGACGTCTGCCGACCCTTCGATCGCGACCGCGCTGGCATCAATCTCGGCGAAGGGGCTGGGTACGTGGTCCTCGAAACGGCCGAACACGCCCGAGCGCGTGGTGTCCGCCCCATCGGCCGACTCTCCGGCGCGGCCAACGCCTGCGATGCCTACCACCCAACGGCCTCCTCGCCCGACGGCCTCGGCCCCTATCTGGTCATGCGGCAAGCCGTTCAGGACGCCGGGCTTACCCCCGACGACATCGATTACATCAATGCGCACGGCACCGGCACACCCAACAATGATCTCACCGAGGGCCTCGCGGCCATGCGTCTCTTCGGCGACCGCGTCCCGCCCATCGCCTCCGTCAAGGCCTACACGGGTCACACCACCAGCGCCGCCGGCAGCATCGAAGCCATCATCGCGCTCCTGGCCATCGAGCATCAATTCCTCCCCATCAACCTCCACTTCCGGACCCCCATTCCGGAGCACAATTTCCGGCCCCTCACTGACCCGCAGCCCACGCGCCCCGTTCGCCACATCCTCTCCAACTCCTTCGGCTTCGGCGGCAACGACACCGCGCTCGTCCTCTCCGCCGTCTAATAACTACCCTCTACTCTCTACCCTCTACCCTCTATATGCCTATACCTATATATATACGCTCCGCCCGACAGATCTCCGCCCAGACGCCCCTCACTGACGACTGGTTTGACAGCCCCATCTTGCACCGCGACGTCGCGGCCGTCCGCAGCCTTGACCCCAACTTCTCGGAGCACATCCCGCCACTCGTCGCCCGCCGCCTCTGCACCCTGCTGCGCCGTGCCGTCGTCCTCTCTCGCCTTACCCTTCGCGAGGCCGACCTCGAGCTACCCGACGCTATCATCAGCGGCACAGGCCTTGGCTGCATCCAAAACACCGAGCGTTTCCTCCACGCCATTCGCCAGGAGGGCGAGCAATGCCTTCAGCCCACGGCCTTCATGCAGTCCACGCACAACATCATCAGCTCCACCATCGCCATCGACCTCAAGTGCCACGCCTACAACACGACCTACGTCCACCGCGGCACCTCCTTCGAGAACGCCCTCCTCGACACCCTCCTGCGGCTCCGTTCGGGTAGCATCCGCAACGCGCTCGTGGGCGGCTTCGACGAACTCACCGACGACTATCTCCAGTTCTTTCGCCGTACCGGCCGCTGGCAATTCACCCCCGACGGTTTCGCCGGCGAAGCCGCCGTCAGCTTCCTCCTCGACGGCCAACAGCACGCCAACACCCTCTGCCGCCTCGATGACCTCCGCCTCCTCTATCGCCCCACGCCCGACACCCTCCGCCACGCCCTCCACGATCTCCTCACCGCCAACAGCTGCTCGTTAGGTGACATCGACGCCGTTCTCATCGGCCTCAACACCAACCCCGATAACGACACGGTCTACCTCGACACTGCCGCCGAACTCTACCCCGCGACGCCACTCATCCGCTACAAGCACCTCTTCGGCGAATCCTTCTCCGCTTCCGCCCTCGCGCACTACGTCGCGGCCAACTGCCTCCGTCGCGGTCACATCCCGTCGCACCTCCGCCTCGACTCCGCCGCCGCGTCTCTCCCCGCCCGCCGCATCCTCATCCACAATCACTCGATGAACAAAACCCACACCCTCACCCTCCTTTCCGCATGCTAAGACTACTCATCCTTTCCACCCTCCAGTCCATCCTCCTTGTCTCCGGCCAGATCTTCCTCAAGTTTGCCCTCACCAAGATGCTCCCCTTCTCCTGGACGTGGGCCTTCTTCCGCAGCGCCCTTTTCAACTGGCAATTCTCTGCCTCGGGGATTGCCATGGGCTCCGCCTCCCTGCTCTGGTTCTACATCCTTCGCCACCACAATCTCTCCCTGGCCTACCCGCTGCTCAGCATCAGCTACATCTTCGGCCTCCTCGCCTCCATCCTCATCCTTCACGAGCCCGTCCCCCCCGTCCGTTGGTTGGGCGTCCTCCTGATCATGTCCGGCGTCGCCCTCCTCACCCGCTAAGGCCTACTCGAAGCCTCCTCGAGCGATTTCATCACACGAACGCGCCTCATGGATGGTACGTCTTTAGTCATCGCTCCCCTTCTCTACCCCCGACATAGGCCTTGAAAGGCCATATCACGGCCCTGATTCAGGCATTCACCCACGAATCTGGCTACGCATCCCGAAAAAACATGACAAACACAAAGACCTCCATCTCAACACTCTAACTCACCCCCAAAAACACAACGACAGCGCTTTCGACACATTTCTCGAGAAAGATTTTGGCGTTGTTGGAAAGGGCTTACATTTGTGCACGTTTAAAAAACATATAAACATGAAAACCGAAGAAATTCTGTCATCATTAGAGGCCAAGCATCCTGGTGAAAAGGAATACCTGCAGGCCGTGAAAGAAGTACTCACCTCTATTGAGGGCGTCTACAACGAGCATCCAGAGTTTGAGAAAGCGAAAATCATCGAGCGTCTTGTCGAGCCCGATCGCATCTTCACTTTCCGTGTGCCCTGGGTCGACGACCAAGGCGAAGTGCACGTAAACTTGGGTTACCGCGTCCAATTCAACAACGCGATCGGCCCGTACAAAGGTGGCCTCCGCTTCCATCCATCCGTGAATCTCTCCATCCTCAAATTCCTCGGCTTCGAGCAGACCTTCAAAAACGCTCTTACCACCCTCCCCATGGGCGGCGGCAAGGGCGGTGCAGACTTCGTATTCCGCGGACGTAGCGACGCTGAAGTCATGCGATTCTGTCAGTCGTTCATGCTCGAGCTCTGGCGTAATATTGGCCCCGACACCGACGTCCCCGCTGGTGACATCGGCGTTGGCGCACGTGAAGTAGGCTATCTCTACGGCATGTATAAGAAGCTCGCCCGCGAACACACCGGCACACTCACCGGCAAGGGCATGGAGTTCGGCGGATCGATCCTCCGTCCGGAAGCTACGGGCTTCGGCGGTCTCTATTTCGTCAACCAGATGCTCCGCGAGCACGGACACGACATCAAGGGCAAGACCGTAGCCGTTTCAGGCTTTGGTAACGTGGCTTGGGGTGCCGTAACGAAGGCTACTGAGCTGGGCGCGAAGGTGGTTACCATCTCCGGTCCTGACGGATATATCTACGATCCGGCTGGCGTTTCGGGTGAGAAGATCAACTATATGCTGGAGCTCCGCGCATCGGGTAACGACATCGTGGCTCCGTACGCTGACAAGTTCAAGGAAGCTACCTTCACCGCAGGCAAACGTCCGTGGGAGCAGAAGGTAGACATCGCGCTGCCTTGTGCCACCCAGAACGAGCTCAACGCTGACGACGCTCGCGCCTTGATCAACAACAAGACGCTCTGCGTAGCCGAGATCTCTAACATGGGATGCACCGCTGAGGCTGTCGACCTGTTCCTGGAGAACCAGCAGCTGTTTGCGCCGGGTAAGGCTGTCAATGCCGGTGGCGTAGCTACCTCTGGCCTCGAAATGACACAGAACGCTATGCACCTCTCTTGGACGGCTGCTGAAGTAGACGAACGTCTGCACCAGATCATGAGCAGCATCCACGAACAGTGCGTTGTTCACGGACGCGAAGGCAAATACATCAACTATGTAAAGGGTGCCAACATCGCCGGCTTCATGAAGGTAGCCCGCGCAATGATGGCGCAAGGTATTGTCTAAGCCTGTCAGTCTCCCGCCTATAATCCGCGGACTTTACCCGGATTCTTGGCGATGAAATCTTTCCACCCGGCGTATGCTTTTTCAGGCATGGGCCGGGTGGTTTGCATATAGTGGCAATAGGCGGCGGCGAGGCCATCCGTAGCGTCCAGCTGGGGGAGCATGTCGGCCTCGGGGATGTGTAGGATGCGCTGCAGCATGCCTGCCACTTGCTCCTTGGACGCCTGACCATTGCCGGTGATAGCCATTTTGATCTTCAGCGGGGCATATTCAAAGATGGGGATCTCGCGATTCAAGGCCGCCGCGATGGCCGCACCCTGCGCACGTCCGAGCTTGAGCATACTCTGCACGTTCTTCCCAAAGAAGGGCGCCTCGATCGCCATCTCGTCGGGGTGATACTCGTCCATCAGGGCAAGCACCTTCTGATAGATGCGGTGCAGGCGGAGATAATGATTCTCGTAGCGGTCGAGCTTCAGCACCCCCATCGTCACTAAGGCCGTCGTGCGGCCTCGGACGATGAGCACGCCGTAGCCCATCACGACTGTGCCCGGGTCGATGCCAATGATGACGCGCTCCGCGGTCTGTTCCGGAAGTTTCATTGCAGCGCCAACTCCTCCAAAAGGGTGGAGAAATAGGCTACCTCTGTGCCATATCGCTTTGCGACGGCCTGCAGCAGTTCGTCGCCGGAAGCCTCTAACCAACGATGCAACGCGGCTTCGTCTGGGACACAAAACTGCATGGATACGGATCGGCCGTTGCTGTCCTCGACTTCGTGCAGAATGCGCTGCAAACGCAGCGTATGGAACTCTGGGTGCTGCCCGATGGCAGGCAAAAGGGTCGTTCGCAAATAGTTTAGTCCATCCTCATAGGTCTGGTTTGAGAAATGGAACGTGGTGTAGAAAACAAGCATATCTATTCGAATGAATTTTGGATCAAAATTAGGGCGTCTGAAGGAAAGATCTATATTTGCGCCGTCTTAACCGAAGGGGCATTAGCTCATCTGGCTAGAGCGCGACACTGGCAGTGTCGAGGTGAGCGGTTCGAGTCCGCTATGCTCCACACGAATTATTCCAATAACAGCTTACACAAAAAGAAGGCGCCCGACTTTACACGCAAGATGTAAGGCCGGGCGCTTTTCATATGGACCTACGCTTATGCTCCGACGACCGTCCGAGGGCAAAACCCTCAGGGTTCAGGGCTCCGACGACCGTCCAAGGGCGAAACCCTCAGGGTTCAGAGCTCCGACGACCGTCCGAAGGCCAAACCCTCAGGGTTCAGAGCTCCGACGACCGTCCGAGGGCAAAACCCTCAGGGTTCAGAGCTCCGACGACCGTCCGAGGGCAAAACCCTCAGGGTTCAGAGCTCCGACGACCGTCCGAGGGCAAAACCCTCAGGGTTCAGAGCTCCGACGACCGTCCGAGGGCAAAACCCTCAGGGTTCAGGGCTCCGACGACCGTCCGAGGATAAAACCCTCAGGGTTCAGGGCTCCGACGACCGTCCAAGGGCGAAACCCTCAGGGTTACTTCTTCCCTTATGACCGATGGGGGTTAATGTACCAGAAGGGGCTTCCTGATATGCTGGCTGCTGCCGTCGGGATGATAGAGCTCGACATAGAAGACATAGACGCCAGGAGAGAGGCCTGCACCATCCCAGCGGATCTCGCCTTCGGAGGTCAGCAGCTGGTTGTTGGCGATTACAGCCATCTTTTGGCCATTGCTCGAATAGACTGCCATCTGACATCGATAGTCGGGCTTGTCCATCCGGTAGCGAATCAGGTAGTCACGTGTGGAGGCATTGTATTCCGGCTCACTGATCGTCGCACCCTCCTCGATTTGTGACGACGTTCCGGACTGTGAGTTCTTATAGCCCGGCGTACCATAACCCGTTTCAGAGCTGGCCGATGTCCAGTTAGCGGCCTCTTGCGAGCTGCCATCGGGGCTGATACGCTCCAGCGCCACACCCCTCCGGATTTTAACTGCGCTACTATGCCACTTCGCGGAATAGGTCACCTCATCGACCACGGTGCTGTCGGCCGTCCGGAGCAGGACGATCGTAGCCCCCTGATTATTCAGCGCAGGCAGCTTGAATCGGCGGATGGCGTCGAGGGCAGGCGTACGGATGAGGCTGGTCACTCCGTTGGGATCGGACGTTAGAACGAGGTAGTCACCCGGTGCGAGGGTCGTGGCAAGCGAGGTGAGTGAGTGACGCGTGCCAAGGTGTCCATCACTTTTGCGGAGTGCGATGGCCAGTCCATGGGTTGACAGCGTCCGGTCGGATCGGTTGTATAGCTCGATATACTCGCTGCCGCGCGGCTGCGGGTCGAAGAGTATTTCGTTGAGGATGATCTCCCTCGGCTCCACTTGCCCCGTAGCGTCTGGTTCATTCGGCTTATTGGGTTCATCCGGTTCGTCGGGTTTGTCAGGTGCACCCTCCGAGTTCTCCTCGCCCGGTGTACCGCCACGCGGATCGGACGAGAGATGCCACTTGTCGCCTTCACCGCGCTCGATGGATCGGCCAGCCTTGGCTTTCGGGTAAGTGTAGCTATGGATCACCGTACCCGATGGATCTTTCAAGGCCAACGGCTTGCCCGTGTTGATCATATTGGCCGGGAAACGCCTCACCGCTACCTCCGCAGCACCGTCAGCCACACTGATCTCACGCCCCGCTTTATACAACACAGCATAACCACCAGCAGGGAGTTCAGCGTCGGGGAGCGGGATAGATGTCTTGTCATACACAAAGGCCCAGCCTTCGAGGTTTATCTCGTGATCGGTCGTGTTATGCAGCTCCACGTACTCCGTAGCTGGGAGCTTCGTCAGTCCACGTGGGTCAGCCATCACTTCATTGATCAGCACATCGCCGGGGGAAGACTTTTCCTTCTCGGGTTTGTCTGGCTTGTCCGGCGCACCCTCTGAGTTTTCCTCGCCCGGTGTACCGCCGCGCGGATCGAACGAGAGATGCCACTTGTCGCCTTCACCGCGCTCGATGGATCGGCCTGCCTTGGCTTTCGGATAGGTGTAGCTATGGATCACCGTGCCTGATGGATCTTTCAATGCCAATGGCTTACCCGCGTTAATCATGTTAGCCGGGAAACGCTTCACCGCGACTTCCGCTGCACCGTCAGCTACACTAATCTCACGCCCTGCTTTATACAACACGGCATAACCGCCAGCCGGGAGTTCAGTGTCGGGGAGTGGAATAGACGTCTTGTCATACACAAAGGCCCAGCCTTCGAGGTTAATCTCGTGATCGGTCGTGTTATGCAGCTCCACGTACTCCGTAGCAGGGAGTTTCGTCAGTCCGCGTGGGTCAGCCATCACTTCATTGATCAGCACATCGCCGGGGGAAGATTTTTCCTTCTCTGGTTCATCCGGTTTGTCAGGCGCACCCTCCGAGTTTTCCTCGCCCGGTGTGCCGCCACGCGGATCGGACGAGAGATGCCACTTGTCGCCTTCTCCGCGCTCGATGGATCGGCCAGCCTTGGCTTTCGGGTAGGTGTAGCTATGGATCACCGTGCCCGATGGATCTTTCAAGGTCAACAGCTTACCTGCGTTGACCATATTGGCAGGGAAACGCTTCACCGCGACCTCCGCAGCACCGTCAGCCACACTGATCTCACGCCCCGCTTTATACAACACGGCATAACCCCCAGCCGAAAGTTCGACATCGGGGAGCGGAATAGACGTCTTGTCATACACAAACGTCCAGCCTTCAAGGTTTATCTCGTGATCGGTCGTGTTATGCAGCTCCACGTACTCCGTGGCAGGGAGCTTTGTCAATCCGTGCGGGTCAGCCATCACTTCATTAATCAGGACATCACCGGGGGAAGACTTTTCCTTCTCCGGTTTGTCTGGCTTATCAGGCACACCTTCCGAGTTCTCTTCACCGGGTGTGCCGCCACGCGGATCGGATGAGAGATGCCACGTATCGCCTTCACCGCGCTCGATGGATCGGCCTGCCTTAGCTTTCGGATAAGCGTAGCTATGGATCACCGTGCCCGATGGATCTTTCAAGGCCAACGGCTTACCCGCGTTAATCATGTTAGCCGGGAAACGCTTCACTGCTACCTCCGCAGCACCGTCAGCCACACTAATCTCACGCCCCGCTTTATACAATACGGCATAACCGCCAGCAGGGAGTTCGGCGTCGGGAAGCGGAATAGATGTCTTGTCATACACGAAGGTCCAGCCTTCGAGGTTTATCTCGTGATCGGTCGTGTTATGCAGCTCCACGTACTCCGTAGCAGGGAGCTTCGTCAGTCCGCGCGAGTCAGCCATCACTTCATTGATCAGCACATCACCGGGGGAAGACTTTTCCTTCTCCGGTTTGTCTGGCTTGTCAAGCGTATCCTCCGAGTTCTCTTCGCCCGGTGTACCGCCACGCGGATCGGTCGAGAGATGCCACGTATCGCCTTCACCACGCTCGATAGATCGGCCTGCCTTGGCTTTTGGATAAGTGTAGCTATGGATCACCGTCCCAGATGGATCTTTCAAGGCCAACGGCTTACCCGCGTTGATCATATTGGCAGGGAAACGCTTCACCGCGACTTCCGCAGCGCCGTCTGCTACACTAATCTCACGACCTGCTTTATATAACACAGCATAACCGCCAGCCGGGAGTTCAGCGTCGGGGAGCGGGATGGATGTTTTGTCATACACAAAGGCCCAGCCTTCAAGGTTTATCTCATGATCGGTCGTGTTATGCAGCTCCACGTACTCCGTAGCAGGGAGCTTTGTCAATCCGTGTGGATCAGCCATCACTTCATTAATCAGCACATCACCGGGGGAAGATTTTTCCCTCTCGGGTTTGTCTGGCTTGTCCGGCGCACCCTCCGAGTTTTCCTCGCCCGGTGTACCGCCACGCGGATCGGACGAGAGATGCCACTTGTCGCCTTCACTGCGCTCGATGGATCGGCCAGCCTTGGCTTTCGGGTAGGTGTAGCTATGGATCACTGTACCCGATGAATCTTTCAAGGTCAGCTGTTTTCCCTCGTCAGACATATTGAGCGGAAAGTTGCTAAACCCCAATCCCAACACCTTCTTGTTCAATGGCAGACTTTTCCCCTTGCGATAAAGCACGGCGTAACGATTCGCGGCAAGAGGCACGTCAGGCAAGCGGATCACGGTCCCGTCATAGATAAAACTCCAGCCCTTGAGTGAGATCGTATGATCCGTTGTGTTGTACAACTCCACGTAATCCGTCTCTGGTAATCCTTTGGCTCCCTTCGGCGAGGCCATAACCTCGTTGATCACTATGTCGCCGGACTTAACCGTATCGGAGGGCGACGAGGGTGGTGCTGACGGTGTATCTGGCGACGTAGCCGGATCGTCTGGCTTAGGCGTGGGAACAGATGGCGCCACAGAGTTCTCTTCGCCCGGTGTACCGCCACGCGGATCGGACGAGAGATGCCACTTATCGCCTTCACCGCGCTCGATGGATCGGCCAGCCTTGGCTTTCGGGTAGGTGTAGCTATGAATTACCGTACCCGATGAATCTTTTAGAGTCAGCTGTTTTCCCTCGTCAGACATATTGAGCGGAAAGTTGCTAAACCCCAATCCCAACACCTTCTTGTTCAATGGCAGACTTTTCCCCTTGCGATAAAGCACGGCGTAACGATTCGCGGCAAGAGGCACGTCAGGCAAGCGGATCACGGTCCCGTCATAGATAAAACTCCAGCCCTTGAGTGAGATCGTATGATCCGTTGTGTTGTACAACTCCACGTAATCCGTCTCTGGTAATCCTTTGGCTCCCTTCGGCGAGGCCATAACCTCGTTGATCACTATGTCGCCGGACTTAACCGTATCGGAGGGCGACGAGGGTGGTGCTGACGGTGTATCTGGCGACGTAGCCGGATCGTCTGGCTTAGGCGTGGGAACAGATGGCGCCACAGAGTTCTCTTCGCCCGGTGTACCGCCACGCGGATCGGTCGAGAGATGCCACTTGTCGCCTTCACTGCGCTCGATGGATCGGCCAGCCTCGGCTTTCGGGTAAGTGTAGCTATGAATCACCGTACCCGATGGATCTTTCAAGGCCAGCTGTTTTCCCTCGTCAGACATATTGAGCGGAAAGTTGCTAAACCCCAATCCCAATACCTTCTTGTTCAATGGCAGACTTTTCCCCTTGCGATAAAGCACGGCGTAACGATTCGCGGCAAGAGGTACGTCAGGCAAGCGGATCACAGTCCCGTCATAGATAAAACTCCAGCCCTTGAGTGAGATCGTGTGATCCGTTGTGTTGTACAGTTCTACGTAATCCGTCTCCGGTAATCCTTTGGCTCCCTTCGGCGAGGCCATAACCTCGTTGATCACTATGTCGCCGGGATGGGCTGGAGCTGGCGTGGCCGATGCACACAGATAGCTGATGAATAATAGGAGTAGAAGGGTAAACAGAAGTGGGCGTTGAGAATGAAGAGTTTCGGTAAGCAACTTGCCGGAGTTAAAACGGTGTGTATGACTCTGGCGAGCCGTTCGCCGAGTCTCAAACGATAAAGGCAGGGAAGTTCCCGCTGTCTGTTCTCTTTGATCTTTGGTTGTCTCTATTGTTTTCATGATGGTTTGTCTATGAAAATTGCTCTCGCAAAGCAAATGATTACGACGGAAACCATCAACAATGGGGACGTCGCATATTCCTGAAGTGAGGCTTGTTCCACTTATTAAAAGCGACCCAAACTCGACAAGATTCTGTTTCCATAGCCCATTTTAGTGCCAAACGACGTGCTTTTCAGTCAAGGAAGCCGTGTCAAAAGCCATAGCTCTCCAGTGCTCTCCATCAGTTAGCAGAGGTCAAACGCATAGGGGAGAGTGAACTGGAGAGCTGCGGAGTTCGATGTAAGAAAAAGGCCTGCAGAGAGCATCTCTGAAAGCCTCGCGACGGCTAAATAGCTTTTGGAAATGATTGCAGGAATGCTGCAAGTGTCACGAAAAACTTTTTGGACTTTGCAGGAATGCTGCAAACGCCGCGAAAAACTTTTTGGCCTCTGCAGGAACTCTGCATCGAGAATCTATCTATCTGAATGGGAGAATATTACCTATAACATAAAAGGGAATAGGTAACGATTAGGTAATGAGCTAAGTGCTTCGACCTGCTTTGTTCATGTATAACATGAGAACACTCACTTTCTGCCCGCAAAGATAGTTTTCCCTCGTGAGAACGTTGCCGTTTTGCTGCGACTTTCATATGCGCAGAACACTACAATCTTCTCTCGATTGCTCTTTGGGTGCCCTATTCGTGACCAACGAAAGCAGGTGTAAACGGTCTTTTCCCCATAGTCATAACGGTCAAATGTCGTGAAATGACAAGGTAGATCATCTCTATTTTACCACGTAATGTATTGATAGCAAAGTTGTTAATTGATCCATGCAGGATGCTTCTCTTTTCAAATCACGTAATCTCTTTTTCTCTGCAGTCTCATACCCCTCTTCATGTGTCACGGTGCACGTCCCCCTTTAAGGGGGGACGTGCCCGTGCACCCAGAAGGGGTTTGAATACTGCACCCCCAAGATGAAGACAAAAATCAGGATGGGGTCTATCATCTCTGTGCTCTGTGCGAATGACGGAATGTTGTCGCACAGGTTTTGACCTTGGGCGTAAAGCCCGCAAACCTGCTGCCGCCATCTTGGAGGGTCTCTGCCTGTGGTGATGTTTTTACCTTATGGGGATAGGTCTCTGCCTTTAGGCACAAAACCTGCACATGCTGCCTGCTACCGTATTCTCGGAGGGTATCCACCTGTGGAGGTGTTTTTGGGAATGGCCCCTTTGGGGAGACGTCCCTTTCCCCGAATGATGCCTAAAAAGATTGCCTGCCTCTTTAGGCGTGTTATCCGCCGACTTTCTGCTTGCAGACGGGTCTATATCCTTATGGGGAAAAGAAAAAGCACCTTTTTTGTGTTCAGAATACGGTTTACATTTGCTCTCAGTTAGACGAACAAACGGAGTAAAAGACATGGAAGAAGCAAGTGTTTATACGGGCTGGAACATTTCCCCTGACCTATCAGATCAACGGGATAGACAAGGCCAATTCATTTGGCTTCGGCAGTTGTACCTGCATTCTCTTCTCTTTTTTCAATTATTAAAAGCTGTACTTCCTGTGTATTTACAACCCCCATATGAGTGAAGTGCTCACTCTGTTTGTACGTGGATGCTTTTGCACGTATGCGAAGGTTAGCTCTCTAAGAGACTAAGAGAGTGCCTTTGCACAATCTTGTCCACAGTCTCCTTTTCTTTTACCACCCTGTTTTCCTCGCTGCACTCTCTCGCAAGGATCGCTTGCAGCTCATCAAAGACAGCCTCGACCTCTACCATCATCGGCATGGCGGCATCCACCTTGTTGTCATTGACGGCATCGCAAACCTGATCCGTTCAGCCAACGACGAAGCCGAGAGCATCGCTGTGGTGGACGAGCTCTATCGGCTGGCGGGCATCTACCACACATGTATCCTTTGCGTACTCCACTTCGTCCCCAACGGCATCAAGCTACGCGGACATATCGGCTCGGAACTGCAACGAAAGTCGGCCGCCATCCTGTCGATAGAGAAGGACGACAATCCAGCACTGTCGGTCGTCAAGGCTTTGAAGGTGCGCGACGGCAGTCCGCTTGATGTCCCGATCATGCTCTTCGGGTGGGACAAGCAGCAAGACATGCACGTCTCCCGCGGCGAGAAGTCGGAAGAAGAGCGTGAGCGACGCAAGACGGCTGAGCTGTCGCTGATCGCCCGCGAAGTGTTCCGTGAGCGTGACCGCCTCTCGCATGACGAGCTTCTTCGATTGATCATGCAGACAGTAGAAGTAAAAGAGCGGACCGCCAAAGACTACATCCGCCACATGCAAGAGAGCGGCCTGATAGAGCTACAGAAAGACAACCATTACACATTGAAGAAATGACGAACAAGATGAAAACCAAACCAGATGAACCGAAATATTACGACGCCTTCGATGCGGCTCGTATCCTGCGCATCCACCACAAGACGGCCCTAATTTGGGGGAAGAAAGGTATGCTACCCTCCGTCAAGATCGGCAACCGCCGCTACTTCCCCGCCGAAGGCATCTTGGCGTTCAAAAAGTCGGAGAATCGCAATGAGAGGTAGAAAGTTTTGCAAAAACGATCAACCTTTGCGCCGTAATCGTTGCACTCTCTTCAAGACATATGTATATCACTGACAGTATTGCAGCACGGATCGAAGACGCTCCGCATGGGGAGGTCTTCTTCGTGTCTGACTTTTCCCGTTCGGGAAATGACGTATTTATCAGTCGCGTCTTATCGAGGCTCGTAGATCAAAAGAAATTAGCTCGGCTGGCTACCGGTGTATACTATAAGCCTCGCGAAACCGATTTCGGGATGGTCAAGCCGAGCATCGAGCAGATCGTCCGCGCCATTGCTAGGCGAGATCACGCACAAATCATGCCAACGGGGCAAACAGCTGAAAATCGCTTAGGGCTATCCACGCAGATTCCCCTGAACCATGTGTATTTGACCACCGGATCGGCTCGAAGCATCGTATTAGGAAATACCCGGATCGTATTCAAACGCAGTGCACCGAGGAACTTTGCCTACAAAGGCAAATTGATCCCCACACTGATTCAAGCCATGAAGTCGATCGGCCGTGGCAACCTGACTGACCGACAGCGAACTCGAATCAAGGAGTTGCTAAGCAGCTATAATGAGCCGGAAACCTTCGAACACGACTTGGCGCTGGCTCCCTTATGGATCAAGAAAATCATTACCCAAACGACCAAAGCACTTCAAGAATGAACTGGCTGTCTCATTCCATAGGGGATCGGCGGATCATACTCTGTCAAACGGCCGAGGCGGAAAGTCTTCCGGAATATGCGATCGAAAAAGACTAGTGGGTAACGATGACGCTGAAGGCCATATTCCAAACGGAGTGCGCCGCTTCTCTACTGTTCAAAGGCGGCACGAGCTTGAGCAAGGGCTGGAAGCTGATCCAGCGATTCAGCGAAGACATTGACCTCTCTATCGACCATCAATATTTCAGGGAAACAGTCGAAAACAACAACCAGCTAAAGATGTTGCGCAAGCAATGCCGACGTTACGTTGTCGATATGTTGGTCGGAGACATAGATTGCCGAATGGAGGCGATGGGGCTGTCCGGCTATCGGATTTATCCGGTGGTGGAACAGGGCGGCAACAAGGTGTCTACCGATAGCGATCCGACGGAGATCATCATCGAGTACCCGTCCGTCATCGAAACGACCTCCGACTATGTGCGGCCAGCAGTCAAAGTGGAAATCAGCTGTCTATCCATGAAGGGACCTTTTGAGGTAAAGGAGATTACAACCTTGATCAGCGATGCGTTTCCACGTGCCGACCGAGACACCTCGGCCGTCATTCCCATCGTGCTTCCCTCCAGAACATTCTTGGAAAAGGCCTTCCTGCTCTGCGAAGAATTTCAGAAAGAAGCGCCTCGCAGCTTGCGGATGAGCCGACACCTATATGACTTGGAGCGGTTGATGGATACCGAATTTGGTATGCAGGCACTGGCTGATGCGGAGCTTTACAAAGCCATCGTCGAACATCGCAGGAAGTCCTATCACGTTTCTTATGCAGACTACGACAAGAATTATCCGGATCGAATCGCTTTCTATCCTCCCGAGAGGAGCCTGAAAACGTGGGAAAGCGACTATAAGGCACTGCAAGACGCGTTTGTCTACGGGGATAAATTGCCTTTTCGCCAATTGCTGCTTCGTATAGAGGAGTTGCAGAGGCGGTTCCGAGAGGTGGACATCAAATGAAAAAGATCGAAAGGTCCGGGAGCTCAAAAAGATTAGGAGTCCGATGAGTAACTGACCGGAATCACACCTGCTCTTCTGCGTAAAAATGGTGCAATGGTAATCAGATCACGATAACCTTTGCCTCAAAACCAACCTCTGTTTGGTGTCCTGCAGTCTGCACGAAGCTAAACAGGTGCCTGTTTGGGGGCGGCTGCGGCCGCCTGCGAAGTTTGGCTGGGTACAAGGCTATTTCCACCCTCTCTTGTATCAGGCAAACTTCCCTGCCTCGGCAGAGGCCTGCGCAAGGGTAAACAGGGCCTGTTTATCTCCATCCCACCTTCCCAATCACCACACGACTCGCTACGTCCTGCTTCACCTTGTCCGTTTGATGAAAGCGGGCATTATTCCCTTGCCCGACCACGTTCTTGTCCGCTGCCTGCTCCTCTTTTTCCGGCGGCGTCGGTGGTGCAAGTGAGAGTGCAATCTTCCGATCCAGCTCCGCCGCGTTCCTCTTCAGCGTACGCAGCTCGTCCTCTTTCCGCCAGACGCCTGAGGCGGCTGCCTCGAAGGCTGGAATCTGCTCCTTCGTCTTGGCCAACTCCCTCTCGTGCGTCTCGATGACTCTCGGGATCCGCTCTAGTGCGTTCAGGAAGTTTTGGCAGGCGAGCTTCGGATCAGCGGCCAGACGACCATTGTTATAGGTATAGAGGATGCCGCTGCGGCCCTGCACGAAAAAGCGATTGACGGAACAATCGAAAAGGTTCTTTGCCGTGCTCTCCGTCTTCACCATGACTGGAAACCCGTAGATCTCACCGATCTTATTGTACTCGCCTTCGGTGCGCGCCTTCTCCGCGATCTCCTGTAGTCGCGCAGCCACGACCTTAACATCCGCACCGTCCGGCACACCTTTTATCAACAGCTTATTGACCGGCACCCCGTCGGCGTCACGCTGTAGCTGGCTCTCAAAATGTGCTCGATCCGCCCGCGCTTCCCGGATCTTGTCCGAATGGAAGGCGATAGAGCCCTTGATCTCCTCGAGCTTGGCTGCGGCGGTATCGCGCTCTTTAAGGAAGCCCTTCCGCTCCGATTCCAAAGTAACAATCTTCTTCTCCAGCTTCGCTTTCTCGAGTAGGTCGGTGTTACCCGACAGCACGGCCACATACTCTGAGAAGTTCATGCCGCTGTCCTCGTCCATCGAACCTTCGTCGATGGAGCGACTGCCGAGCGTGTTCGTCTTGAGTTGATTGATGAAGAGCTGTTTGTTGTGCAGCAAGTTGAACTTGTAACTGTCGAGCGAGCGCTCCACGGCATAGATGATCACGTCCACTTTATTATCGGCAAACTGTTTGGCCACCTCGTTGCCTTTACGGACGGCACGCCCGTTGCGCTGCTCGAGATCGGAAGGCCTCCAAGCTATATCGAGGTGATGGACTGCCACCGCACGTTGCTGGGCATTCACGCCCGTGCCGAGCATGGATGTCGAGCCGAAGACGATACGGATGTCACCACGGTTCACGGCCTCTACCATCGCTTTCTTGGCTTTCTCATTCTTGCATTCTTGGATGAAGCGAATCTCTGATGAGGGGATGCCGTAATCCTCCACGAGCTTGCGTTTGATTTCCGAGTACACGTTCCATTCGCCCGGCTTGTATGTTCCGAGGTCGGAGAAGACGAACTGCGTACCCTTCTGCTCGTCATACTTTCGATAGTACTCGCTGAGCAGCTTGGCGCAATGGCTGGCTTTGTTGTCGATGTGATCCGAGTATTTCACCGGATCGATCATGCGCATATCGAGGCTCATTTTCCGGGCGAGGTCTGTGGCGATAAGCATCTTGGCCTTCTCCTCCTTTTCACTCAGCGGGGCATGATCCAAGAGGGTGGCATCACCCGTCTTGGCAAACTCCATCAGCTTACCAATGAACGCCTCTTGCTCGGGCGTCGGCGGGATGTGGTGTAGGATCTCGCGCTTCTCCGGACGGTCGATGCCGATGTCCTTTGCCGTGCGGAAATCGCAAATCTCCCCATAAAACAAGAGAATGGGAGTTTAAGTGTTTGTCAATGAGTGAATACTGATTATTCTACTCACCCAAAGGGAACGAATAAGAAACGAGCAAATTTCCCTTTCTCTCTTCATTCTGTAATGTTTCAAAAAAGCCCTGTTTCGATATTGCAAAGATAATCATTCTTAGAAGAGAAATAATTAAAATATGATTTTTTCAATCATTCCGCATAATAAATTCCGGTTTTGCTTGGAACAATAACCTTAAATGTGTACCTTTGTACTTGTTGTATTCTACAAAGAAGAGAAGAAAATCAACAGATGAAGGCAATAAATAGGATTAAAGCAGTCTTAGCAGAAAAGCAAGTATCAGGCAAATGGCTGGCAAACGAAATAGGTCGCACAGAGAATGCCGTTTCTCGATGGTGTTCTAATAAAGTACAACCATCTCTTGAAAATCTACTTGAAATCGCAGAAACATTGAGGGTAGATGTAAGAGAATGACTTAGGTCAAACAAAGAGTAACAACAACTAGTTGTCGTACAAAGATTTTCTTTTACAACAGAGTTACTCATAATGCAAAACTATAAGAACATAACGTTATGCATCCAGAAGAACAGGCACGAGTCGTTATAGATAGAATGTTTGAAGAAGCAGGTTGGAAAGTCGTAGATAGGAGCGGTTATGCTCCTAATATGACTGCCGTGGCTGTAAAAGAGGGGATGATGAAAGGTAATCGAGAAGCCGATTATCTACTGTTTCTCAATGGAAAAGCTATCGGGATATTGGAAGCCAAACGAGCAGAGATTACTATAAACGCTGATGGCGTTCAGGAACAAGCCGTAATATATACTCGCAGTTGTCCTTCTTGGTGTCAGGCGTGGTTTCCTACCCTTCCTATCGCATACGTTTCTAATAGCAAGGACTTGATGTTTTACAACTCTCGTCAAGGTAATCCCGAGTTTGAATTTTGCAATCGTATTCATACCCCCAAGGAAATCGCCCAAATATTAGAACTGCACGATGAGTATGTAGGTCTACCAACACTTAGTTCGAAAGGATTACGTGATTGTCAGTTTGGAGCTATCACAGAATTAGAGAAGAGTTTTCGTGCGGGAGAATCACGAGCGTTGATGGTGCTTGCCACAGGTGCAGGAAAAACCTATACGGCTTGTCTTGCCGCCTACCGTATGCTCTCTTTTACGCCGATGAGACATATTCTGTTTTTGGTGGACAGAAATAATTTAGGCAAGCAAGCCGAGAATGAGTTTGGCACTTTTAGACTTACAGAAACTGGAGATCCTTTCAATACTATCTTTACGGTGAATCGTTTGAAGTCCTCAAAAATCCCCAATGATAGCAACGTTTTGATTTCTACGATACAACGCCTTTTCTCTTTACTCAATGGAGAAGAAATAGAGGATAATGACGAGGATGATGAAAACATAAAGGATAGAGATATAGAACTTCCTGAAAATCCCAATTTACCCTCAGACTTCTTTGATATGATTGTCATTGATGAGTGCCACCGCTCCATCTATGGAAATTGGAGAAAAGTACTTGATTATTTCTCAAAAGCAAAATTGATAGGTTTGACGGCTACCCCTATACCAGAAACAAAGGCTTTCTTCAACAACAATATCATCGTAAACTACACATTGGAAAAGTCTATTGTAGATGGAGTGAATGTTGATAGTCGTGTTTATCGCATAAAAACACAGGTTACCGAAAATGGCGGAGCTATCCTTGAAGGTGAAAATGTAAAAAAGGAAACGCGCTATACAGGACAGGTTCAAACTGTCAATAATAAAGAAACTAAAAACTACACACGTGAGGAATTAAATAGAAGTATTGTCAATCCTGCACAGATAAAACTCATTTTGGAAACCTATCGAGATGCAGTGTACACAGAAATGTTCACAGACCCTCAGCGTGAGCCTAATATGGATTATCTGCCAAAGACGCTTATATTCGCACTGAATGAGAGCCATGCTACTAATATAGTGCAGATTGCCAAAGAAGTGTTTTGTCGTAAAGACAATCGTTTTGTGCAGAAAATCACTTATTCTTCAGGAGATAGTAATGAACTGATACGCCAATTCCGAAATGACAAGGATTTCCGTATTGCTGTAACTTGTACTTTAGTGGCTACAGGAACAGACATCAAGCCACTTGAAGTAGTAATGTTTATGCGTGATGTTGCTTCTGAGTCTCTGTATATCCAAATGAAAGGGCGTGGTGTGCGTACTATTGGGGATGAACAGCTGCGCAATGTTACTCCCAATGCTTATAGCAAGGATTGCTTCTTCTTGATAGATGCCGTAGGAGTAACTGAGCATGAAAAAACGATAGTATCTCCTCCTGATGGACCATCAACCAAACTGATTTCTTTGAAAGAACTTCTGGAGAAGATTGCACATGGTAATGTAAGCGATGACTATTTACGCTTATTGGCAAGCAGACTATCTCGTATCAACCATAAGTGTGAGGAGAAAGAACGAGCCGAATTTACCCGCCTTGCAAATCAAAGTATGATGGAGATAGCTTCAAATATCTTCAAAGCCCTTGAGAATAACGCATTGCCTACATACATCAACGTAAATGAGCCTAATACAGAGCGTAAGGCTTTGGTACGAAGTATTACTAATCATCCTGATGCACGTACATACCTACTAATATTGAATGCTGGTTTTGTTGAAACCTTGATGCCTGGCGAAGACACGCTTATATCTAAAGGTTTCTCACAAGAGGAAGCAAAATCTACGACCTCTGCTTTCGAAAACTATTGCAAGGAGCACAAGGATGAAATAGAAGCTCTGCGACTAATTTACAACAACAACGGAGAGCCAATTACGTATGCTATGTTGAAAGACTTGGAGAACAAGCTAAAATGGGTAAATAGTAAATTCAATAAATCTTTGCTTTGGAACTCGTACACCATCATAAATCCGCAGTCAGTGAAACGGTATTCTACAAGGGATGAGAAAGAAGCTTTGACCAACATCATACAACTTGTTCGCTTTGCTTTTCATCAAATAGAAAAACTTGAGAGTCTATATCCATCGGCAGGACAGCGATTCAATCTTTGGTGCGGACAGATTCAGCGTCCGTTATCCTCTAAGCAGATAGAATTGATGCACGAAATACAAAACTTCATTGCATCTAATGGATACTGTGCGATCACAGAAATCAAGGAAAACGATAAGTCTTTGGCTGCACAACTCATAAAAGCCTTTGCCGGTAAAGAAATGGCCAATGAAGCGTTATCTTCATTGGCTCAATTTATCATCTATAGAAAAGTAGCGTAATATGACAACTAACATATCAACAGAACAAGCTTTAACCAAAGAAGTTTGGAAATTGGCAACGACATTGGCTGGACAGGGTGTCGGCTATACAGATTATGTAACGCAACTTACCTATCTGCTATTCCTCAAGATGGATGCAGAAAACGAAGAACTATTCGAGGAGGAATCATCTATTCCGGAAGGCTATAGGTGGATTAACCTAAAAGAAATGGATGGTTTAGATTTGCTCAGTCACTACGAGAAGACACTCAAAATACTTAGCGAGCAAGATAACTTGATAGGCACGATATTCACAAAAGCTCAGAATAAGATAGACAAACCTGTCTATCTGAAAAAAGTGATTTCCATGATTGATGAGCAACAGTGGCTCGTAATGGATGGCGATGTGAAAGGTGCAATCTATGAGGGAATCTTGGAAAAGAACGGACAAGATAAGAAGAGTGGTGCCGGACAATACTTCACCCCCCGTCCGTTAATACAGGCTATGGTTGATTGCCTCCAACCACAAATAGGCGAAACGGTATGTGACCCTGCTTGTGGTACAGGCGGTTTTCTTTTAGCTGCATACGACTATATGAAAGAGCAGTCTCAAGATAAAGGAAAGCGTGATTTCTTGAATAACAATGCTTTGCATGGTGTGGACAACACGCCTTTGGTCGTTACGTTAGCTTCGATGAACTTGTATTTGCACGGCATTGGTACAAATCGAAGCCCAATAGCATGCGAAGACTCTCTGGAAAAAGAGCCAGATACAATGGTAGATGTCATTCTTGCCAATCCTCCATTTGGTACTCGCCCTGCAGGATCAGTAGACATCAACCGTCCCGACTTCTATGTAGAAACCAAGAACAACCAGCTTAATTTCCTACAACACATGATGCTGATGTTGAAGAATGGAGGACGTGCTGCCGTTGTGTTACCAGATAATGTACTCTTTGAAGGTGGAGCTGGTGAGATTATTCGCGAAAAATTGCTAAGCGATTTTAATCTACATACCATCCTGAGATTACCTACCGGTATTTTTTATGCACAAGGTGTAAAGGCAAATGTACTATTCTTCTCCAAAGGGCAACCAACGAAGGATATTTGGTTTTATGACTATCGGACAGATGTAAAACATACATTGGCAACCAACAAATTACATCGCCATCATCTTGACGACTTTGTTGCTTGCTACAATGCTTCTCCACGAGTGGAAACCTACAATGAGACATCGAAAACAGCTGGTCGCTGGAGGAAATACACAATTGACAATATTCTGACGCGAGATAAGACCAGTCTTGACATCACTTGGATAAAAGCAGGAGGAGAGGAAGAGGAATACTCCTTGCAAGAGTTAATGGAAAGCATCACGACTCAGAGCAATACTATCAGCCAAGCTGTAATTGAGTTGCAAAAGCTAATGGCAGAGATCAAAGAATAGGTATCAAAATGAAACAGCATATTAAGGTTAGCCAAGAGCAGCAATTTAATGAAGTCGTCCACATCATTCAACAGCACCGGAGCAAGGCTTCCCAAGCCCTCAATCAGGAAGTTTTGCTCACGGCTTGGCATATTGGTGGCTACGTGTCAGCAAAACTGAAAAGCGAGGAATGGGGAAGCAAGGTGGTCAGTCAGCTCTCAGAGTTCATTCGTTCACACCATCCTGAAATTAAAGGATATAGTCGAAGTAGTATCTATAACATGGTAATGCTTTACGATGAATATTCTTCCTCATCTTTTCAAAGTACAGTGCAGAAATATCTCCGCTCGGAATTTGTCCAACCAGTGGCTGGACAATTGAAAGCATACCCTAAAGAAGATATAGACAGCACAATTAGGTCTCCATCTATAATTGTGCAGCCATTAGCTACACAATTACCCAAGATACTGACGTATACCACGCTAACGAATCTGATGGAAATTACTTGTCGATGCCAAAGTGATGAGGAACGCCTATTCTATATCCTTTATGCTCATAAAGAACAATTAACAAAAAGAGAATTACAGCGTTGCATTTCCAATCAGACCTATGCCACTCTGTTAGGCAATAAAAAGAATATGTCTAAGGGGTTGTTGGCAACTTACCCCAACGCTCCTGTTTTATTCAAGGACACACTCTTTGTCGATTTTCTTGATCTTCCTCAAAAGCATAGTGAAATAAGGCTGAAAAGTGGACTAATTGACCACATGAAGCAGTTTATTCTTGAATTAGGTAAAGACTTTATCTTCATGGATCAAGAATACTTCCTCAATGTAGGAGCTTCAAGTTTCAAAGCCGATTTGTTGTTTTATCATCGTGGTTTGCAAGCTCTTGTTGCAGTAGAACTGAAAAAGAAAAAATTCCATCCACGAGACTTTGGACAATTGGAGTTTTATCTTGAAGCCCTTGATCGCGATGTCAAGCGAAGTAACGAAAACCCCTCTATCGGTATTCTTCTCTGCCCTGAAGCAGATAAGGTGGTAGTGGAATATGCTATGAGTCGCAGTATGAGCCCAACGATGATCGCGGAGTACAAACGTATCCTTATTCCGCAAGAACGTATGCAACAACAACTCAATGAGTATTGCAACCTCTTTTTGGAGGATAAAACTGACGTGGAATAATCCCAACCAAACACAATGAACACGAAGAAATTACGACAAAAGATACTCGACCTTGCCATTCATGGCAAACTTGTCTCCCAAGACCCTGCTGATGAACCAGCCTCTGCGCTTCTCCAACGTATTCGTGTAGAGAAAGAACGCTTGATAAAAGAAGGAAAAATCAAGCGTAGTCGAAAATCTACCAAGACTTCCGATACGCCCCATTATGAGAATGTGCCATTTGAACTGCCCAATGGGTGGATGTGGGCTACATTGGGGGAGATTGGGGTATGGCAATCGGGAGGCACGCCAAGTCGAATGTGTAAGGAATATTACGAAGGTGATATTCCTTGGCTAAAAACTGGAGACCTGAATGATGGAATGATTGTAGATATACCGGAATTTATAACGCAAAAAGCACTGGAAGAGACTTCTGTCAAATTAAATCCAATAGGCAGTATTCTTGTAGCCATGTATGGAGCCACAATTGGAAAGATTGGCATACTCACCTTCCCTGCAACCACAAACCAAGCATGCTGTGCCTGTAGTAATTACCAAATAGAGCAAATGTATTTGTTCTACTTCCTACTTGCAAGAAGAACAATGTTTATAGCTATGGGGGGAGGGGGGCACAGCCTAATATATCAAAGGAGAAAATAACAGCAACGTTGATCCCTACCCCCCCTCTTAGGGAGCAAAAACGTATCGTTGCCGAGATTCAGCGCTGGTTTGCTTTGATTGATACCATTGAACAAGGAAAAGAGGACTTGCAAACAGCCATCAAGCAAGCGAAGAACAAGATACTAGACCTCGCCATTCATGGTAAGCTTGTACCTCAAGACCCGAATGATGAGCCAGCTTCAGAGTTACTCAAACGCATCAATCCTAAGGCTCAAATTACTTGTGATAACGAGCATAATGGGAAGCTACCCCAAGGTTGGGGGAAAATCATGATAGGAGAAGTGTGCGAGAATATCAATGGACTATGGAGGGGGAAGAAAGGACCTCTTATAAATGTTGGAGTAATACGAAACGCCAACTTCACAAAAGGCTTTAAGTTAGATTATTCAAAAATCAAGCATATTGACGTGGAAGAGCGTGCTTTTGAAAAGCGTCATTTGTTAGATGGGGATTTGATAGTAGAAAAATCAGGAGGTAGTGATGCTTATCCTGTTGGACGAGCTGTTATCTACGAGGGTAAGTCTAGCCTTTACTCCTTCAGCAACTTCACAATGATATTACGCCCCAAAGACAAAAAACAAATATTTATTTATCACATATTAAATGTGTATCAAAAAGGAATGATGCGATCCATGCAGACTCAAACGATAGGATTGCACAATTTAATACTCGACAAATACCTCTCTATCAATTTGTCTGTTCCTCCGCTGTCAGAGCAACAACGTATAGTTCGAAAGATCGAAGAACTTTTCTCGACTCTTGATGGGATTCAAAATGCCTTAGAAGTGTAGCTCAATACACTTCTAAGGGATAGTATTACTTTACCAGTTCACTACCTTGTCAACAATCTTCTGTTGTTCGCTTGCTGTTCTGCGAAGATAAATACGAGTCGTTTCTATACTTTCATGTCCCATGAGGTCAGCTAATAGGGCAATGTCGTTAAAACGATCAAGAAAGTTCTTAGCAAAACGATGGCGAAAAGAATGGGGATATACCACATCACGATTCAATCCATACTTCTCTGCAAAATGCTTTAGTTGCTGAGCAATGCCACGTGTTGTGATACGTTGTCCAAAGCGATTCAAAAAGAGATAACCCGATGTTAACCCATTCTCCTTTATCCATTTTGTCGCTTCTCCTCGCAAGTTCTTAGGAATGTATAAGCGTCTTATCTTACCCCCTTTGCTATAAAGGTCAAGATAACCGATTTGTACATGCTCTGCCTTGATATGCAGAAGCTCGCTCACACGAGCACCAGTTGCAGCCATAAACCAAACGATGAAATACCACTCATCATAGCCATCTGCCTTGAGCTTTGTTTTAAGAAACTTGTAATCAGCATCACTGATTACATTCTCCAAGAAGTTCTTTTGTTGCACCTTCACAAACTTTACTTTGAGCTTCTCTTGCTTCGTAAACTCCAAGTACTTGTTGATGGCTTGAATCCTCAGATTGACTGTCTGTGGCTTGAAGTTCTCTACTAGATACCCCTTATAAGATAAGAGGTTCTTTTTACTTACCTCCTTGTAGTGAGTAAAGAAGTAGTTCACCGTCCAAACGTAGGACGTAATAGTGTTTCTTGCCAAATTGGTTTTGGCTAAGTGTTTTTGGAATGCTGTTACCATATAACATTGAATTAGAATAATGTAAACGGTAACAATATAAAGGAGCATATCGAGCATTATCCGAACTTGCCCCAAGGATGGACGCTGTGTCGGCTTGAAGACATTGTGAAATACGAGCAACCGACAGCGTACATAGTGGGAACAGCAGAATATTGTGACGACTATCCAACACCTGTACTAACAGCAGGTAAATCTTTTACAATAGGATATACCAATGAGACAGAAGGTGTATATAGCAAATTGCCTTGTATTATTTTTGATGACTTTACAACAGCCTCACGATTAATAGATTTCCCTTTCAAGGTCAAGTCGTCTGCGATGAAAATACTACAAATCCATGATACTTTAGAAATAGAATATGTGGCTTTTTTTATAAGTACAATAAGACTTATAGGGAATACACATAAACGATACTGGATTTCAGAATATTCGAAGGTGGAAATTCCAATTCCGCCACAGGCTGAACAAAAAAGGATTATCAACGCCATCCACCAAATCTTTGACAATTTGGATGCCATTGAGGAGAGCTTATAAACTCTCCTCAATGCTGTCAAGCATTCTGTTGGCAGCGTTTATTATAGCAACTATTCTTTCTTGCTCTTTATATGGTGGTATTGGCACTTGAATAGTCTTAAAAAGTTTCTTATTCAAATGTGGAATAGCAGAGCCTACTTTGCTTTCTCGCAACACTTCTCTATGCAGATTAATAATATGTAAGATATACTCATTATTCATATTCTCATTGATTCTTAGTTGCTTAAAAGTACTACCTTGATAGCCATCAATTGGTGCATTGAATACCTCGCCTGAGTTTTCTCCATCCACTAAAATCATATAGGTATTGGCTGGGACGTATTTGCCAGCATTTATAACTGTCCCTTTGGAGTTTCCTCTTAAAAACTTTACATCTAAGTTGATCAGAATTCTGTTGTTTTGCTTTTCTCCATCAAGCAAACTGCATACCTCTTGCATTGAAGTAACCATCCATCCTTGGGGTAAGTTCGGATAATGCTCGTTATCACAAGTGATATGAGCCTTAGGATTGATACGCTTGAGCAGCTCCGGAGCAGGCTCATCAGTGGGGGCTTGAGGAACAAGTTTTCCGCTGATAGCCAGCTCAAGGATTTTGTTCTTCGCCTGCTTAATAGCAGTCTGCAAGTTTGCCTTCCCTTGCTCAATCGTATCAATCAGAGCGAACCAACGCTCTATCTCTGCCACAATACGAGTTTGCTCAGCAAGAGGAGGGAGAGGGAATAAGAGGGGCTTTAGCACATCGAGAGGAGGTATGTTTTTGATCGCAGTACCTTTGCTTTCTTTATTGACTTTTTCTTTTAGAATATAATCAAAATACACAAGATAGAAATCTGTTATATCTCTAATATGCAACCGAATAAGCATCAAAGCTTGATTTATGATTCCCTCTTCTGAATCTTCTGGAAGAACATAGGTCTCCCCAATAGTCCCTGCACAGCTCACTAAAATATCAGACGATTGAACAGCAAATCCACATAACTCCTTATACTTGTCTTTGCTTATGTAGTACGACCCCAATGAGGCGTTTTTCTGTATGACGTTTTTTTGCTCATAAACTTTATAAGCATCATCTGACTTGGGAACAAACATAGACTTTGTTAAACCACTCCCAAAAGGACCTTTTTTATAAAAGGCTAAATCATCAAGTCTACACCACACCCATCCTTGAGGCACATCAAAGGGTATTTGCTCATAATGGGGCGTATCGGAAGATTATCCTTTTTCCTGATATTCTTCTGTCAATTGCATGGCTTGCTGTTGCAGTCTGACGAGAACTTGGGAATAGTTTCGAGTTTGCCGAGCATTCGTTTAGCAGTGGCGACAGAATGATAGGCATTGATGGCGCGGACGGCTTGGTTGTACAGCACGCCGATCTTGTTTAGCGCGGCGGTGAACTCGGTTAGCCTGCGGACGAAGTCCTCGCGGCTTTTGTCGACGGTCACGACGCGGAAATGCTCATCTAAGATGCGCGCACGGATGTACTCCGTTTTTGTGCGGGCGCCGGAGCGTTTGAAGAGTTCGATCAGCCGGAGCTGGTCGCGGCTGTCGGGGAGGCGGAAGTGGAAGGCGTCCCATTTCGGGGGGCGTGCAGGCGTTTTCTTGGATCGATTCATGGGGCTCTGGTTTTTCATATAAGATCAGGTTGCGACTTTGGAGCCGAACCGCGCGGAGGCCGCTCCGGGGCAAGGCGTTTTGTAGCACAAAACGGTTTTTGTAGCACAAAAACACACCTTGCCCGGCCTTTGGGCCGTATGTCTGAGAAGAAGGTTCGGCTCCCCAAAGTCTTTCAATTCGGCGGCAAAATTAGGGCAGCGCTTTTCGTGGGTAAAACGTTTGTTTTCAAGCGGGAGCCACTCCGGGGAAGCCCCCGAAAGCCTTTATATATAGCTGTGTTTGTGCAGCTGTTTATTTGTGTGGTTACTCACTTACTCACATGTAACTGTATAAGTGAGTAAGTGCATAAGTGAGTAACTGCATAAGTGAGTAACTGCATAAGTGAGTAACTGCATAAGCATATAAGTGAGTGAGCATATGAATATACTTACACAGCTACTCACAAGTGCGCCTATATATAATGTACGCGCGTAACTATTAATCATATACCTCAGACCTTAAACCTATGAAAGAAGAAACCATGAACACCTTGCCCGGCTGCCCGATCCGAATCGGCTTCGGGTCGCTCAAAGGCGGCACGGGCAAAAGCACGCTGGCGGAGATCACGGCCAGCTACCTCTGTTACACCGAAGGGCTGCGCCTTTTCGTCGTCGATTGCGACTACTCGCAATACTCCTTCTTCGGACTGCGCGAACGCGACAAACAAACCATACAGAACGGTGAACCGGCGTTGCAGGCACGGATGAAGAAGCACTTTGAAGCGCTCGGCCGGGAGGCTTACCGTGTCATCAAAAGCACCGCTGCACGTGCGGAGGAGGATGTCCGCCGTTTTATGGCCGAGCGTGCGGGTGAAACGTTCGACCTGATCCTTTTCGACCTGCCCGGCCGTGCGGACGATCCCGGACTCGTCGAGCTTACCCTTGGCATGGATTATCTCATCTCGCCGATCGAGCCCGACCGCCAATCGCTGGTAGCTTCCATGACCTACGCGCCGGCCATCCGTGACCTCGGCGTGTCGGACGATAGGTGCCGTATCAAAGAGATCTACCTCGTTTGGAACAAGATCGACCGACGGGTGCGGACGGACGTCATCGCGTTCTACAACGAGGCGATCAAGCGCGAAGGCTTGGGATTGTTCGACACGCAGCTGCCGCGCTCCGCCCGCTTCAAAAAGGAACTCACCGCAGACGGCCGGCCCGCCTTCCGATCCACCTACCTGCCACCAGACAAAAGTCTGACCGAGGGTAGCGGCATCGAGTCGTTCGTCAAGGAGCTCATCGAGAAATGCAACCTGAAAACCGCCCGCCCATGACCATCGAAGAACAACGCCGTAGGCGAATCGCCGAGCGGATTCAGCAAATGGCAGGCGACGATGCGCCGCCCATCACGCCCGAAGAAACACCGTTGAAAAGCGATTTAAGCAGTGTTCAAACGCCGTTTACAGACGAATCGCTATCGACTTATCGAGATCGATTCTTTGCTCACCGTTCGTCAGAAAGTCGGACGACCCTCTCCTGCGACCGGACGCTTATCGACTGTTTGCGACGCGTGCTGAACGCCCTCGATGCAAGGACTTCTCTCGCGGCCTACATCGGGAACATCCTCGCCGATCACATCGACCGCCACCGTGCGCTCCTCTCCGAGGCCATCGAGCGCAACAGAAAGAACCCCTTTAATTCCTCCTTGCCATGACACTTTTTCTGCTCGTCACTTGGGCGATCCTCTTAGCGATCTTGTTGTACGACCTGCATCGGTCAGAGCAACCAACACGGAAAGACACCTCTGCCGGCAACACCTCGGATGACGCCTCGGACGACGGTTTGATCGGGGCTACGCGTACGGTTTTACCATTGGAGGGAAGCGTGAAGGAAGCCGGGGAATCGGCTTGCGGAGAGACGGAATCTGACGATAGTTTTGCCTATCGAAACGCCGTCGCCGAAGATGAACAGGCGGACGAACCGGAGGTTGCCCCAGAAGACGAAGCGATATCCTTGTTACTCAAGGAAGATATTGAAGTCTCGGGTGAAAGCGTAACGACCCGCGAGCTTCGCCGCCTGCAAACGGCTGTGGAAACGCCGGATCGTCTCACCGCGGAAGACTTGGATCAAGCCAAAGAGACAGCCGTCAAGCTCCGAGGTACTGACTTCATGGAGAAGCTCCGCGAGTATGCGTCGAAAGAGCGGGAACGCGCTCGGGCGCTCGACGAGCTACTTCGCTCGCCCTCCGAAGGATCGAAGAAGTCTCGCTCAAATGACGTCGACGACACGGCGTGGATGGCTTACTTGTAACAGATAGCATACACGAATGAAAACCTATAAATCCAGAACCACATGAAACAACGAATCGGGCGACTGTTTGCCGCCGCATTACTGCTTTCCCTCGCCTCCTCCGCCTTCGCGCAGGGCAACGGGCTGTCGGGCATCAACGAGGCCACGAAAATGGTCACCTCCTATTTCGACCCGGGGACGAAACTCATTTACGCCATCGGCGCTGTCGTCGGACTGATCGGAGGGATCAAGGTGTACCAAAAGTTTTCTTCCGGTGACCCGGACACGTCGAAGACCGCCGCCTCGTGGTTCGGGGCGTGCATCTTCCTGATTGTGGCCGCCACGATCTTACGCAGCTTCTTCCTCTGATGGCTTCGTGGGAGATCAATAAAGGCGTGGGGCGGACGGTGGAGTTCAAGGGGCTCAAGGCGCAGTACCTCTTCCTCTTCGCCGGTGGACTGCTGGCGACATTCCTCCTTGTCGTCGTCTGCTACATGTGCGGCATGGATCAGTACCTCTGTCTCGGCCTCGGCGCAACGGGTGCCACGCTCGTGGTGTGGCAAACATTCGCGCTGAACCGCCGATTCGGTCGCTATGGTCTGATGAAACGTGCCGCCGTCCGCATGCACCCACGCTATCTCCTGAACCGCCGCTCTGTCCGCCACATTCTTCATTGCCTTAGATCAACACATCAACACCAATGAGAAACACCACCAAGGTCACCACCTTAGAATCCAAGTTCCCGCTGCTGGCTGTCGAACAAGGGTGCATCGTCTCGAAAGACGCCGACATCACCGTCGCCTTCCGTGTCGAGCTGCCCGAACTCTTCACCGTCACCTCGGCAGAATACGAGGCGATGCACGCCGCATGGCACAAGGCCGTTAAGGTGCTGCCCGACTTCACCATCGTGCACAAACAGGATTGGTTCGTCAAGGAGCGCTACGCCGGCCGCCTTTCGGATGGCGAGCTGAGCTTCCTCGCTCGCGCCTCCGAACGCCACTTCAACGAACGCCCCTTCCTCGATCATGCCTGTTACCTCTTCCTCACCAAAACGACCCGCCAGCGCATGGCTCGGCAGAGCAATTTCTCCTCGCTTTGTCGCGGAACGATCCTACCGAAGGAAGTGGGCAACCGCGAGGAGGTGGCCAAGTTCATGGAGGCCGTCGACCAGTTCGAGCGGATCATCAACGACGACGACCGCATCAGCCTCACGCGCATGACCGAGGAAGAACTTGTCGGAACGAAGGAGAAAAGCGGTTTGCTCGATCGCTACTTCTCGCTCTCCGACACGGGTCACGCGTCACTCGAGGACATCCGCCTCGGCGCCGATCTCGTTCGGGTGGGCGACAATCGGCTCTGCCTGCACACGCTCAGCGACACCGACGACCTCCCCGCCGTGGTCTCCACCGACAGCCGCTACGAGCGCCTCTCGACCGACCGCAGTGACTGCCGCCTCTCCTTCGCCGCGCCCGTCGGACTCATGCTCTCGTGCAATCACCTTTTCAACCAATATGTGCGACAAGAAGTCGTGTAAGTAATTGTTTAACAATTAAATGAAGTAACAAATGTCATTAAAGTCAGATTAAACCTATTGTTCCGTCAATAGTAGCCTACGGTCACGTGCGTCGCTCAAAAGGCGGGGTGCGAAGCTGGCCGGACAAAGTAGCCCTTCCGCAAGGAGGAGCCTGAACCGCGAGGGAACGGCAACTGCTCTTAGCACAAAAGAGCTGGGGAGCGAGGCTGGGCGGTATGGTTAGCACAAGCGAACTGTTATAAGCGTCGTAATGTATGAACAAGCCAAAGTTGCTGATAGGCTTGAACCAAAAAGGTAACGCAGTCGGATAACCCCTTGTATTGTGGGGTTACACGGACAAAGCACTGCCGGCGCAATGGACAGAACCTAACCCGCTCATTTGTTACTTACACGAAACTTGGTAAGCCCGTATCTCTCCTGCCTATGGGCAGGTAAGCCGACCGCAAGGAAGACCGAATGGGGTGCGGGTATGGGAACGCAGAAAAAGCGAATGCCGTCCTGTAACGGGGCGGATAGGAGTTTCAACGTTACTCCGCCGCGAAAGCGGGCAGACTTCTGCAAAGTAACTCTTTACAAGAAACTATGTAGAACTTTCAAAAAGAAGGAATGCAAATGAACGAGATTAACTTATCGTGTGCACCTGCTGACCGTAGGCAGTGGAACAACTGGACCGACATTGATTGGGTCAGATGCGAAACTGCGGTTCAGAAGCTGCAAGGACGTATTGTAAAGGCTCAGAAAGAAGGTCGTCCGGGCAAGGTTAAAGCCTTGCAATGGACACTGACCCATTCGTTTTACGCCAAAGCATTGGCAGTCAAGCGAGTTACCTCTAACAAAGGTAAGAACACTGCGGGAGTGGATAAAGTTCTCTGGACTACTCCCAACGCAAAAATGGGTGCAATCGCCAACCTGAAAAGGCGTGGCTACAACCCGCAACCGTTACGAAGGGTACATATCAAGAAGAGTAACGGCAAACTCCGTCCGTTAGGAATACCCACGATGAAAGACAGGGCTATGCAGGCGTTATACCTGATGGCACTAAACCCAGTGGCAGAAACTACCGCCGACAGGCACTCTTACGGTTTCCGTAAGGAAAGGTGTACGGTCGATGCGATAGAACAATGCTTTACGGTACTTTCAAAAGGGGTGTCTCCGCAATGGATACTCGAAGGGGACATCAAAGGTTGTTTCGATCACATCAGTCATGAATGGTTGCTCGACAATATCCCTATGGATAAGGTCATGCTTCGCAAATGGCTGGAAAGTGGATTTGTATTCAACCGACAACTATTCCCCACCGAGGAAGGAACGCCGCAGGGCGGTATTATATCGCCTACTCTCGCTAATATGGCACTTGACGGCCTGCAAGCTATGCTTGCGGAAAAGTTCAAGCTAAGACGTATCAACAAGGGGTATTTCAACCCTATGGTAAATCTTGTGCGTTACGCAGACGATTTCATTATTACCTGTTCCGACAGGGAAACATTGGAATCGCTAATCAAACCCGCAGTAAGCGAGTTTCTTCAAGCAAGGGGGCTTACCCTATCAGAAGAAAAGACGAAGGTTACTCACATCGAGGTAGGATTTGATTTTCTGGGTTTCAATATCAGGAAATACAAAGGTACGCTGCTTATTAAGCCGTCAAAGAAGAATGTTAAGGAGTTTCTTGCCAAAATTAAAGGCATTATTCGTAAGAATCAAGCTATTAGGCAGGACAAACTTATCGGACTTCTAAATCCTTTCATAACTGGTTGGGGCAACTATTACAAAGGTTGCGTAGCCGCCAAAACATTCAAGAACGCAGACGCACAAATCTTCTACAAACTGTGGGCGTGGGCATTACGCCGCCACCGCCACAAGGGAAAGAACTGGGTTTACAACAAGTATTTTCTGTCGAAGAAAGGCCGGGCGTGGACATTCGGTACGACACTGAAGAACAACGGGAAGACATTCCCGTACACACTGAAGTATTTATCCGACATTGACATGAAGACCAAGCCTATCAAAATCCGCAGTAAAGCCAACCCATTCGACCCGGAATGGCGTCCATACTTTGAGATGCGTAACAGAATGAAAATGTTAAGCACTTTCAAAGGAAGACAGGGCTTCCTCAGAATGTGGGAAAAACAAAACCAGCGTTGTCCGTTGTGCGGTGAGATTATCGAACCGGATAAAATCTGGACTATCAAGGAATTATCCGACAAGTCCGGCAGATACAAGTTTATCGCCCACGATAGATGCAGTCGTACACTTACCCGTAAAATTAGAGCTTATGAGCCGGTTTCATAATAGAAACTTTGAGTTGCTTGAGCCGTATGAGGGGAAACTCTCACGTACGGTTCTTAGAGGGGTCGGGAGCAGTAATGCTCCCGACCTACTCGACCTCTTTATCGAGGATAGCGAGGAGAACCTGAACCGTTTCGAGAAACAGGCGCGCAACATGCATTCGCTAGCGCGTTATTCCCGGAGCAATCAGATCAACGAGGCGTGGATTCAGGAGTATCTCAACCTCGCGCGGTCGCAGGGGCTGACTTCTATCCGTGCACACTTCAACGTGCTGGCGTGGAGCGACGATGCGGAGGAGCTGCGCCAAATCAAGAACGACGTCGGCAGTGCTCTCGCGCTCATGGAATGTCGCCCACGGCACAACACGGTCGACGCGGCAACGCTCTATTGGGCAGGTATCCCCGGCAACGCCGCCGACTTCCCGGCCGAAGAATCCTTCTACACCTTCATCGATCCGGCGCTCTGCTTCTTTACCGCCGAAACGAACTACCGTGACTCGCTCTCCCCCTTCGGCATCAAAATGGCCGACCGCCTCTCCGGCCGCCCGATCCATCTCGACATCTCCGATCTGCCGATGAAAAAGGGCATCATCACCAACCGCAACAAGTTCATCCTCGGGCCCTCGGGCAGCGGCAAGTCGTTCTTCACGAACCACATGGTGCGGCAGTATTACGAGCAAGGCGCGCACGTGTTGCTCGTCGATACGGGCAACTCCTACGAGGGACTGTGTGGCCTGATCAACCGGAAGACGAAGGGCGCGGACGGGATTTATTTCACGTACACCGACGCTCGGCCGATCTCCTTCAACCCTTTCTACACCGACGACTACGTGTTCGACGTGGAGAAGCGCGAAAGCATCTGCACGCTGCTCCTTACGCTGTGGAAAAGTGCCGACGAACCTGTCACAAAGACAGAGGCGGGCGAGTTAGGTTCGGCCGTCAATGCGTACATCGAAACGATCCGATCAAACCGGAAAATCACGCCCTGCTTCAATACGTTTTACGAGTACCTGCGGGACGTCTACCGCCCGGAGATGGGTCGCCGGGAGATCCGCGTCACCCTCTCCGACTTCAATATCGACAACCTACTTACGACCCTCAAACAGTACTATGTAGGAG
The DNA here is from genome assembly GCF_003033925.1 of Tannerella serpentiformis. NCBI lineage: Bacteria > Pseudomonadati > Bacteroidota > Bacteroidia > Bacteroidales > Tannerellaceae > Tannerella > Tannerella serpentiformis. Next base: position 1,973,164 of record NZ_CP028365.1, on the reverse strand, counting down.
GGCGTTACGACTTCCTGCTCAACTCCGATCGCAACATCGACCTGCTCTCCAAACGCTTCATCGTCTTCGAGATCGACGCGGTGAAGGACAACAAAGACCTCTTCCCCGTGGTGACGATCATCATTATGGAGGCCTTCATCAACAAGATGCGCCGACTGAAGGGCGTGCGGAAAATGATCCTTATCGAGGAAGCATGGAAGGCGATCGCATCGGCCAATATGGCAGACTACATCAAGTACCTCTACAAGACCGTCCGCAAGTACTTCGGCGAGGCGATCGTGGTGACGCAGGAGGTCGACGACATCATCTCGTCGCCCATCGTCAAGGAGTCGATCATTAACAATTCTGACTGTAAGATTCTGCTTGACCAACGCAAGTACATGACCAAGTTCGACGGCATACAGGCGCTGCTCGGGTTGTCCGAAAAGGAGAAAAACCAGATCCTCTCGATCAATCAAAACAACGACCCCGAGCGGCGTTACAAAGAGGTGTGGATCGGCCTGGGCGGCATGCAGTCGGCCGTCTACGCCACGGAAGTCTCGCGCGAGGAGTACTTAGCGTACACAACCGAGGAAACGGAGAAGGTCGAGGTCATGCGCTTGGCCGATCGCCTCGGCGGAGACATCGAACAGGCCATTAGTCGGTTGGCGCGTGAACAAAATTCGATCACATGAGAGGTAGAATTCGATCACACACCAGCTTGTTGCTGCTCGCGCGCCAGCTCCATCATGCTCGCGCGCCAGCTTCATCATGCTCACGCACCAGCTATATCATGCTCGTCCGCCAGCAACGACAAGCTCGTGTGTGAGCAACGACAAGCTCGCGCACCAGCAAGGGGAAGCTCACGCATCAGCTTCATCATGCTCACACGCCAGCTTCATCTTGCTCACGCGCCAGCCTCATCATGCTCACACGCCAGCTTCATCTTGCTGGTGCGTCATCAAATTTTGATCACAGAAAAGTGAATCGATCACCCGCATAGTCCGGAACTACTTTATTCCCTTATTCCTCTTATCCCCCAACCCTCATGAAACACAAACTTATCCTCTGCCTCATGTGCTGCCTGCTGCTTACGCGAACGGCACACGCCCAATGGATCGTTACCGACCCTGTCAACTTGGCAGGCAACATCGCGAACACGATCAAAGAGATCGCCACCGCCTCCAAAACGGTGAACAACACGCTGAGCAATTTCAAGGAAGTCGAGAAGCTCTACAACGACACCAAGCGCTATTACGACGCGCTGAAGAAGGTCAACAACCTGATCGGCGACGCGTATAAAGTCAAGGAAACCATACTCATGGTGGGCGACATGACGGAGATGTACGTCGGCGCGTACAAGAAAATGCTCTCCGATCCGAACTACTCGCCCGAGGAACTGTCGGCCATGGCGGCGGGCTATGCCAAGCTGATGGAGCGCTCCAGCGAGTCGCTCAAAGAGCTGAAATCGCTCGTCCGCAGCGGCGTGCTCTCGATGAACGATAAGGAGCGGATCGAGCTGATCGATCGCATCTACAACGAGGTGAAGGAATACCGCGCGGCCACGTCGTACTTCACACGTAAGAACATCTCCGTCAGCTTCGTACGGGCAGCTAAGAAGGGCGAGATGGCCCGTGTCAATGCGCTCTACGGGTCGGCCGATAACCGCTATTGGTGATGCGCGATGGACTTTACCGACCTGCACGCGCTGCTGCACGCCACCTACGGGGAGATGATGCCCCTTTGTGCCCATATGACAGGGATCGCAAAGGGCATCGCCGGCCTCGGCGCGCTCTTCTATATCGCCCTACGCATCTGGTCGTCGCTCGCCCGCGCCGAACCGATCGACGTCTTCCCGCTCCTCCGCCCCTTCGTTCTCGGCTTCTGCATCATGTTCTTCCCGTCGGTCGTCTTAGGTACGGTCAACGCCGTACTCTCGCCCGTCGTGCAAGGCACCGAAAAGCTGGTGCACGTGCAGCAAAACGACCTCCAATCGCTCCGCGACCAGCGCGACAAACTCGAAGAAGAGGCCTACCGACGCGACAAGTCGCGGGCCTACTTAGTCGACGATGCGGCGTGGGACGAGAAGGTGCAGGAGATGGGCTTCATCGGTCCGGAGGACGCCATCACGCTGGCCGGCATGTATGCCGAGCGCACGGCCTTCAACACCAAGCGGTGGTTCGTGAAGAAGATCTATCAAGCGCTCGAACTCGTTTACAATGCCGCCTCGCTCGTCATCGACACCCTCCGCACGTTCATTCTTATCGTCCTCTCCATCCTCGGGCCGATCGTTTTCGGTATTGCCGTGTGGGACGGCCTCGGCGGCTCGCTCAGCGCGTGGTTCGCGAGGTACATCTCGGTCTACCTCTGGCTGCCCGTCAGCTCGATCCTCACCGCACTTCTAACCAAAATACAGGTGCTGATGATCAGCAAGGACATCGCCGAACTACAGAATCCGGGCTACATCCCCGACTCGGGCGACTGGTACTACATCGTCTTTTTCCTGATTGGCATCGTGGGTTTCTTCTGCGTGCCGACGGTCGCGGGCTGGATCATCGAGGCCGGCGGCGGCATCGGCAACTACGGTCGCAATGTCAATCAGACGGCGCAACGTGGCGTGCAAGGCGCGTACACCGGCGGCAAGGTGACGATGGCCGGAACGGGTGCCGCACTCGGCAATGCCGGCGGACGGATCAAGGGTTTACTCATTAAGTAAGTGGCTCTTAACATGTACTTACCTCTAACTACTTCATGCATGATGGAATTCAGATCACTCACTAACATAGAGACCTCGTTCAAGCAGATCCGGCTCTACGCCGCCGCTTTCGTTGTGTTGTGCGTAGTCATTACGGGCATCGTCGTCTATTCGTCGTACGCCTTTGCCAACCGTCAGCGGGAGAAGATCTACGTCTTGGACAACGGCAAGTCGCTCATCCTCGCCCTCAGTCAGGATGCGGCCGCCAATCGTCCCGTGGAGGCGCGCGAGCACGTCCGCCGCTTCCACGAACTCTTCTTCACCGTCGCACCCGACAAGGACGCCATCGAGAAGAACATGGAGCGCGCCTTCCTCTTGTGCGACAAAACGGCATACGACTACTACCGCGACCTCGCCGAGAAGGGCTACTTCAATCGCATCATTTCCGGTAACATCAACCAGCGCGTGGAGGTGGATTCGATCCGCTGCGACTTCGATCGCTACCCGTATGAGGTGACGACCTACGCCCGCCAGTTTATCGTCCGCCCGAGCAACGTGACGGAGCGCAACCTAATCACGACATGCACACTGCAAAACGCCATCCGCTCAGACAACAACCCGCAAGGTTTCCTCATGGAGCACTTCCTTGTAAGGGAGAATAGGGACATCCAGACATATAAGAGATAAGCCATGAGTACAAGATTCACCCTCACCCGCCGCTACTTGCGGGCACACGTATGGCTGCACAGACAGTGTGACCGCCTCAGTCCCAAGTGGCAGAAGCGGATTGTCTTCGGACTTCGCATCGTGTATAGTAGCGCGCCCGGCGTTTCCCGAGGTTTTAATGGCCGATAACTAACATAGATCGAGGGCCTGGCAAACTTCGCCGCGGGGCGTTCCCCGCCCGTCTCCGTCTCGCAGAATCGGCCCGCATTGAGGGCATGACGCTCCCCCCTAACACGGTACTTATTGCGCAGTCCACGATCGACGGCAATCGGATGAAGCTCCATGTCACAAGTGTAGAACATGCCGGCCGCATCCTCGCCGTCAAGCTCTCCGCCTTCGACCTCGACGGGCAAGAAGGCTTAGCTATCCCCGGCTCTGAGGAGGTATCGGCCCTCAAAGAAGTGGGCGCGGGCGTCGGTGGAACAATCGGGACGAGCTTCACCTTCGCCTCTTCGGCCAAAGATCAACTCATTGCAGAGGCCGCCCGCGGCGTGATGCAGGGCGCCAGTCAGCTCCTACAGAAGAAGCTCCGTACGGTCAAGGTGACAGTCAAAAGCGGTCACCGACTCTTCCTCGTCCAAGCCAAATAACCCTTTCTCATTCTCCCATAAACCATGAAAAAACTCCTCCTGTCCGCCGTCCTTTGCTGCGGATTTATCACCACAACCTTCGCCACAAGTACCGACACGTTGCGCACGCAGATGCGCTCTACCGGCAACCTGTACCAAGGTATGAGCCGCGCTGTCCCTAACTGCCGTTAGCCCTCTGGAAGAAACTTCCGCGGTATCCTCAACCGCTGTTTGGTCTCTGGCAGAAACTTCCACGGTACCCCCAACGGCAGATAGGCCTCTGGCAGAAACGTCCACGGTGCCTCCAACGACTGTTAGGCCTTTGGCAGAAACTTCCACGGTATCTCCAACGGCTGTTAGGCCTCTGGCAGAAACTTCCACGGTATCTCCAACGGCTGTTAGGCCTCTGGCAGAAACTTCCACGGCACTTCAACCGGCTGTTGAGCCTCTGGCAGAAACTTCCACGGTATCTCCAACGGCTGTTGAGCCTCTGGCAGAAACTTCCACGGTATCTCCAACGGCTGTTAGGCCTCTGACAGAAACTTCCACGGTTTTACTCGCCGCTCCCACCACCCATTCACATTATTTATTGCCCGCTGAGTATGCATGCCGGTTTACAAGAGGTTTTATCCGGACTAATCCAGCCGCTCGTCCTTGAGAAAATCCTTATGGAAGCCACCAACGTCCTCCAATCGAAGGCCGACATCGATAAAGAGCACAAGGCGGTTCGCGCCTTGTCGGAGGCGGCGGGCTGCATTTCCGTGTAGAGCTGTTCCTGTCGGATCACCTGCTCTTTGTCGTCGGCGGCCGCGGACTGTTCCTCTTCGGCTCGGACGTCTATCCTTTTCGACCTGCTATCTCGGCAGGATTTCGCATCAACCTCTAACCCCATAAGAATCATGAAAACGAACATCCGTAATGCGGCATGGGCGATAGGCGTCCTGCTCCTGGCCGGGTTTTGTTTGGTCGGCTGTGATCGCCGTCTGGACGTGCGAACGGTTTATCCGTTCCAAGTCACCACGATGCCCATCTCGAAAACCATCGCGCCGGGCGAAGAAGTCGAAATCCGCTGCACGCTCGCGCCCGAGCGCATCGTGAATGGCACGCGCTACACCCTGCGCTATTTCCAGTACGACGGTAGTGGAGCGCTGCGCATTGGTCGACGCGGTAAACCCCTCACGCCCAACGATCTCTACGCCATCGCGCCGGGACATTTCACCCTCTATTATCACTCGCTTTCTGCCGAACGCCAGTCGCTCGAGGTCGTGATCGAGGATAACCACGGCCAGAGTCAAACACTCGCATTTGACTTTAACCATAAGGAGAACAAAGTCTCTTCGGAAGACATCTCTGTCTGAATACATCTTTTTTCATCGCCTATTTTGTTCATAACCCTGACATGAAAAGCATCTGTCCGCGACGGATCGGTGCTTTTACTTTTATCCACCCACCCAAAACATCTGACCACCTTATGAAAACGAAAATCGGACGCAGCCTGCTCGCGCTCCTTGTTTGTGTCCAAGCGCTCGCCGCGCCCAACGCGCAGGCACAGCGCGGAGCCGATCGGCTATTCAGCCTTCCACGCTTCGAGCGCGCCGTCGCATGCATCAAACATTACGAAGGGCTGCATGGCCCGAAGAACCACCCTTATGTCGGCTACGGTCACCGTCTGCTGCCCGGTGAGCGGCTTTCATGTGCGATGACAAAACGGCAGGCGGACTCTCTGCTTCGCGCAGATCTGAAGAAACGGCTCGTCACGTTTCGTCGCTTTGGTCGCGACTCCTTACTCCTTGCCGTGTTGTCGTACAACGTCGGTGAATACCGCCTCTTAGGCTACGGCAAACAGCCGAAGAGTCGCCTCGTCCAGAAGCTGGAATCGGGCGACAGAGACATCCGAGGTGAGTACACCTCGTTCTGCCGATACCGCGGCAAAGAGCTGAAAGCACTGCGTTTACGACGTCGCGTGGAGCTTGCGCTGCTCTATGAAAAGTGACGGGAAGAAGGTCTCGATAGATCCTCTCCCCGTCATTGCTATTATAACGTCTCAAAGTAGTAGTCGGCAAACGATCCAAGCCAATGCAGCAGCAATGCAGATCCATCGGATCAGGAAGAACAGAAGGCGGAAGGCGATTTGGAGCGTTGCTCGAATAAGATACACGAAGGCAAACAGCATCAAGATGGCGGTCAATTCTTCCGAAACGCCTATGGCTTTCAACGCCACAATACAGACGACGATCCAAATGATTTTATGCGGTAATGCGAGGAGGCGTCGTTTCGTTTCAAATCCGTTTTGGGGGTGATAAGATCTTTCCGTTTTCATCGTGCTGACATTTTTTTTTGCGTTCAAAGCTCGGAGTATGCCAGTTTCGTTTCGAGGGCCACAAAGGGCAGACGATGAAGGGAAAAGGCAAGGCTTTCCACCGATAAAATACACTGTGAAACGTCAGTGTAACAGGAAGATTTTATCGGTGGCGAACACTCAGGGGCGTTCGGCCTTGACGTCACCCTTATCGTCTGCTGACCTTTGCCCGAAGACAAGGGAACCGACATCGGCTCCGAGCCGCGAACAAAAAGTGGAAGCAGGAAAACCCGTAGAGGAAAGATCCTCGGAATTGGGTATGCAGGTGTTGGGGTCAGAAAAACGGCCGCAGCGGAGTGCCACGGCCGAATGAAACGGGATGAAAAAGAAGGCTACGGGAGCACCTTAACGCCGTCCGCTTCGAGTAACTCGACGATGACGCCGGTCAGCTCGGTGTAGAGCTGGTCGTATTCCGGACTTCCGTCGAAGTCGTCGCCCGGCTCATACTTCTCGATGGTCTCGCGGATGGTGTCGCTCTGCAACAGCCGCAGCGCAAAATCCGCGGCACGTTCAGGCGGAACCACGTTGGCAAATTCGTTCTCGATAATCTGTTCGAGTGTGTAGTACGGCGAAAAATGCAGTCCTGCGAAGAGGACTTCCGTAGCCATATACCCGGCTTCAAGAACAGGATAGCCTTGCCGGAAGGCGTCTTCATAGGCCTCGGCCGCGGCGTCCGATCGGGCACGGATAAACGCCTCGTCAGCCAGCCGTTCGGGGTGATAATCTTTCAAATAGGATTCTAATCGCAGTCGGTAATAGGAGAATCCCTTTTTTCTCTGTGTCATGGGGTTTGGGGTTTGTGGGTGATACGATGGAGGGGGCGAGGCGGTGTCTGCGTCCGGTAATTCTCTCGGAGCAGGCGCTCCAGATCGGAGAGTTTGTAGAGCATCTTTCCGCCGATTCGGGTGTAGGGCAGGAGGCCGCGGTCGCGATACTCCTGCAGCGTGCGGCGGCTGATGAAAAGCCTTTCCGTCACCTCGCTACCCGTCAGGTAGACATCACCGCCGAAGAGAGGGCGGTGCGTGGCGGCAATCTCGCTCATCTGCTCCGCGACGGACGCGAGCCCGTCGAAGAGCGCTTCCATTTCAGGCGATTCCCGCCTGATGATTTCTTCTTCTGTCATTGTGTCTTGTTTGGGGTTGTTTCTGATAGATCATTATTGTTCCCGTGGCCGTTTGACTCGATCAATCGGCTGAATTTGCAACAGCCGTTTGACTGAGTATTTGGGCTGAAAAAATTTTTTTCTCGCGATTGTACGATACAATGAGCCGAAAAAGTTTTTTTCATGCGATTGTACGATACAATGGGCCGAAAAAGTTTTTTTCTCGCGATTGTACGATACAATGGGCCGAAAAAGTTTTTTTCATGCGATTGTACGATACAATGGGCCGAAAAAGTTTTTTTCTCGCGATTGTACGATACAATGGGCCGAAAAAGTTTTTTTCTCGCGATTGTACGATACAATGGGCCGAAAAAGTTTTTTTCATGCGATTGTACGATACAATGGGCCGAAAAAGTTTTTTCCGCGCGATTGTATGATACAATGGCTCCTCACACTCCTTCCGGCAACCGATTGGGGGGAGGCTCGGGGCTTCCGCTTTCGGCGAGCAGTGCCGCCACGTCCTCTCGCCGGTAGTAACACTTGTGCTCGATGCGGACGAAGGGTAGCGCCGCCGTATCCCGATAGTATTGCAACGTGCGACGGCTGACGCCGAGGATCCGGCAAACGGCCTCGCCGGGCAGCAATTCTGTCGGTTCGGCTCTCGATCCGAACAATTCGCTCATGCGTTCGCACAGCCCTTCAATGCGGCATTTCAGCGCCTCCCATGCGGACGATTCGATGATAACATAGTCCATAATCACTTCATTTCTTGAGGTTATTCTTCTGTCTTATCTGACAATCACAACTGCAAACCTATGCGCCCTGTTCCGGGCTTTTTCCCATCCGGTTACCCGGCGCGGCACCGCCTTCCCCCGCCTTCCTTCTTCGGGCAATGAGCCGATCTACATCTTCCGAAATCTTCTGATCGGTGATGCGGGCGTAGAGTTCCGTGGTGGTGACGGAGGCGTGGCCCATCATGCGGGCGATGCTCTCCATAGAGATCCCTGCTTCGAGGGTGAGCGTGCCGAACGAGTGACGCCCGACGTGAAATGTTAGCGGTTCGTGGAGGCCGCATGCCTTACCAATAGCCTTGAGGCGATGGGTTAATAGGAAGTAACTCGCGTCAGGGAAGATCCTGCGGCCTTCCGTCTTATCATCTTTCAGGTAAAGCGAAAGGAGCTGTTCGGCGATCGGGTGAAGAGGGATGAGGCTCTCCTCATGGGTCTTTTGTCGCGCCTTTCGGATGTATCGCCGACCCGCGCCGTCCGTCTCGATCTGCGACCTTCGGAGCGTCCGCAAGTCGGCGTAAGCCAGCCCTGTGAAGACCGAAAAGAGGAACATGTGGCGACTCAGCTCCGTGGCTTCGTCTCGGACGGGAAAGGCCAGGAGACGCTCTACTTCATGCTTTTGCAGAAAGCGTGGGCGATACTTCTCCGTCTCGTATCGCACCCCCTCGAACGGGTTGAAACGGATCACGCCGCGGGCAATCGCGCGGCGCATCAATCGGCCGAGCCAATGGAGGTACCGGTTTGTCGTGGACACAGCGTAGCCCCTTCGCTTCAGAAATAAACGATACGTATCGAAGAAGTCCGGCGCGAGTGTCGGGATCGGAATGTCCGATTCGCCACGGCTGCGAACAAAGTCCCGCAGTCCACTGTCAGAACGGCGGTTATTTTGATAGGTGCCGGGACTCCTTGAGCGGCCCACACAGGCTTCCACGGTTCGCAGTTCCTCTGTGCTCGTTTCCAAAAGCATCGTCGGAGTCTCGTTCACTCCCTGCAACCGGAGTTTCAGCCGTTCGACACTGACTACACCCTCCCGGCGGAGGAGGGTCGTGTAGCTCGCTTCGATTCGTTCGCGAAGGGCCTGCAAGCGAAGATTGATCTTCCGGTCGCCCGTCTCACCCGATTTTGTCTGCCACGCCTCGGGCGCGCACTCCTCACCGGTAGCGATAACCGCCGAATGGCCGTCCACGGTGATTCGGCAGAGCACGGCTGCCTTTCCGTTCTTTTTCGCCTTGTTTCGATTGATGTAAAACAGGATTCTAAATGTGCTGCGCATGAGATTCCGGGGTTAAAGAGTCAGACGAAGATCTTGGGTAAAGGCGAGGAAACGATCGAACTCCTCGAAGAGTTTGCGCGACGTGACGCGGGCGTATCGCTCGGTTATTTTGAGGCTACCGTGGCCCAACATGCGGCTCACGGTTTCAATGGGTGCACCGTTTTCAAGCGTAATCAGCGTAGCGAACGTGTGTCGCCCGACGTGCGCCGTTAGCGGGAATGCGAGGCCCGCTTTCAGTCCGACGGCCTTCAGTCGGATGAGGTAAGTGTAGTAAGGGATCGGCGAGAAAAGTGTCTCCCGCTCGTCGGAGCGGTAACGCTCGATGAGCGCCACGGCCTCGGGCAGGAGCTTCACCCGGCAGAGCGATTCTGTCTTTTGCCGTTTGAACTTTAGCCATAGGTCGCCGCGATCATCTCGGAAGAGGTGTGAGCGCGTAAGCCGCACCATGTCGCAATAGGCCGCCCCGGTGTAGCAGGTAAACGCGAACAGATCGCGGGCAATCGCCAAGTCCTTTTGATGCGGTGGAAAGGTGAGTGTCAGCAGTCGGTCGAAGGCCGTCCGGTCGAGCGATCGCGGTGCGCTTCGTTTCTCACGCCTGATGCAGATTCCCTCGAAGAGCGGCCGGTCGGAGAGACCTTCTCGGTAAGCCAGTCGGCACACCTTTTTCAGCATGCAAGACAGCCGAAGAAAGGAGTTGTCAGAGAGTCCTAACTCCCCTTTGATATAGCGCTCGAACTGCGGGAAGAAGTCCTCCGTCATCTCACTGAAAGTCATGTCTTCCCGGCCGAAACGGCTCCGTATAAAGCGGGTGAAGTGCTTTCTCGCTTGATGGTATTTCAGCGCCGAATGCCTCGTCAGATCGACGCCGACGCGTGCATCTACTTCCTCCAACAGCCGGTCGTAGCGTTCGAGGAAGGTCGTCCGACTGTGGGCATTGCCTTGCAATCGTTCCTTGATGTCGGTGGCCGTGAAGGCCACACCCCGATCGGCCAGTGTCCGGTAAGCCTGACTAATGGCCAACATCAGATCGTCTAACTTCTCATTGGTGACGACGGCCTCCCGGCTCTTGCCTCTAAGGCGGCTCTCACGGGGATTCCAGAGGTCGGGCGGGCAAGAAAATTTGCTACCGAATTGAGCCATTGTCCCGGCATACGTGATGCGCCCCATGATTGGTGCCCGTCCCGATTTGTCTATGCTGCTCTTTTTAAGGTAGAGCAAAACCTTCATCGTTTCTCTCTTCATTACTTCGGGTTTTTAGGGTGTACAAAGTTACCTGTCAGCGAAGTATTCAGAGCTATACAAAACGCTACAAATAAGCGCAATACGCACGTTTCACCAAAAGACGTTTACCGCCGTATTTTGCGTTTTCGTTACCTCTCGAATCATAGGTAACGATTTGGTTACGCTCCGTCTTCATCGATCCCAACGCTTTGCCTTTTCTTTGCCGATGCAAATCCGTTAGAACCGATGCACTTATCACCCAAAACCCGATCGTTTTTCCCACTGCCTTCCTTAGGCTTCCTCCATACTAATAGACCTGCAGGAATGCTGCAAATGCTCCGAAAAACTTTTTGGTCTTTGCAGGAATGCTGCAAGTGCCGCGAAAAACTTTTTGGCGTTTGCAGGAATGCTGCAAATGCCGCGAAAAACCTTTTGGAGTTTGCAGGGACGCTGCAAGTACTCCGAAAAACTGTCTGGCGTTTGCAACACCGTTGCAAGCATTTCCAAAAGCACTTTAGCCGCTACAACGCTCTATCGGAAACATCCTATTGGAATAAGAAAGTCCATCCCTTCGTCGAACATACGTTCCGGAGGGGTGTCGAGAGCAAAACCAGGCGTATACCTCAGGCCCACCACCATTTTTGATGCGGTCACCCTACTTCTCCCCTCACTTCCTTGTATTGGGGTTCATAGACAAGAAAAGCGGGCACGCCTTGGATAGGCATGCCCGCTTCTTCACTTATTCCGACCCCATCCATTCAATCGGGGGGGCCGTAGCAGATGATCTGCTTACCGTACTATCACTTTGTGCGTCTTGCCGTCGATGACTACCACATAGAAGCCTTCGGCGAGCGGTTCGCGTGTCTGCCCTTCGGCTACGTCGATACGCTTGTACAACGCACCGCTACGGGTGTAGACCTCTGCACGTGTACGACGGTCGGACTCGATATAGAGCACACCCTCATGAGCCCATACGCGGATGGCGGCTGCTTCAAGCTGGGGCGCTGTCTGATCTGTCTGATCCTCTGACAAGATTCTCAATTACGAGCGCTTCTCAACCACTGCATTATTGTAATCAGGTGAACCATTGTTGTCCTTATCGATCGCCCATACAGCGAAGAACTTCTTATCCTCCTGAATGTCGTACTGACTTCCGAGCCTATGGAAATTGGATAGGCTATTCTCCGCTGCCTGACTTGTCACCACGGGCTTCTTTTGTTCAGACCATCCGAGCAGAACATAACCACGTATGGCAAAGCCGTTGGCCTTGAACTGAAGGGTGCCTTTCGATACGGGCTCAGTCCTCTGCTTACCGGCCCGAGGCTGAGCTCCCGGATTCCATGTAACAAACACTTCGTCATAGTCAGGGATACCATTCTGGTTGGCATCCTTAGCCCATACGGCATGGAAGGTCAGATCAGATGTGATCCTAATGGCTGTATCTGGCTTCATCAAACCGCTTGGCTCATCGGCCTTGGCTGTGATCAGACTTGAGGTGCTAAAGCTCCAACCAATAAAGGCAGCCTTTGTACGCGTCAAGGTGCCTTTGCCCTTCACGGTAACCATCATGCTGTCATTGTAGCGATTGTTATCCACAGGGGCCGTACCACCGTCATTGCCGTTACCAACATAGGTCACGCCTTTCTGCAGGTAGTCGGGCACATTGTCGCTCTGACCGTTCGGACCCGTCTTATCCTCACCCCATACGGCGTATAGGTTTGCGAGTGCGGATGAGTAAGACACTTGCTGATTCGGCTGCTTCATGTCGGCCGGTACAGCGGATGCAGTTGTCACTACAGATACACTTGAAGTGTGCCATCCGATAAATACCGTCTGGTTAAGCGTCAAGTCGCCCTTATCCTTGATGGTCACTTGGTCGTCATTATTATAGAGGTTGGCATCCTGCGGAGCCGTGCCACTGGCGCCATTAGCATGATAGGTCACGCCATCTTGGCTATAGTCTGGCTTGCCGTCTGGTGTGCCGCTCGGACCGGTCTTATCTACTGCCCATACCGCATAGAGCGTCGTATCGGCCGTGATGGCGAAGGTTCCACCTGGCTGCTTCAGATCGGTTATTGCACTTTGTGCGGCCGACGTCTCAACCAAAGGATGCACGCCGAAGCTCCAGCCGATGAATACGGCTTGATTACGGGTCAGCTGTTCTTTGTCTTTCACCGTTACGGTTGCGTTGTTGTCATAGCGGTTGGCATCTGTCGGCGCTGTGCCTGTGCCACCGTTACCGTCGTAGGTCACACCCATCTGTAGGTAGTCGGGCACATCATCGCTCTGTCCAGCTGGGCCGGTTTCGTCCTTACCCCATACGGCGAAGAGCGTCGTGTCGGTGGTGATGGTGAACGTCTCGTGTTCCTTCTTCAGGTCGGTCACTGCATCGTGCTCGGCTTTCGTGGTCAGCAGCGACTTCTTACCGAAGCTCCAGCCAACAAACGCGGCCTTATCGCGGGTCAGATCATTCTTGCCCAGGACGGTCACTGCGTCATTGCTGTTATAGCGTTTGTCATCCGTCGGTGCTGTACCGGTAGAGTTCTCGTTGCCGTCGTAGGTAACGCCCTTCTGCAGGTAGTCGGGGATATTATCCGAGTTGCCGTTCGGGCCGGTCTTGTCCTGACCCCAGATAGCGTAGAGCTTATTGGTCGTAGACGAGTAATTGAACTTGTCTCCGGATTGCTTCAGACCTGTCGGCACATCGGCAGCCTTCGTAACCAAGGCGTGGCTATTGAACAGCCAGCCAATAAACACGGCCTCCGTGTGTGCCAAGGTGCCTTTATCCTTCGCGGTCACTTCGTCATTGTCGTTATAGAGGCTGTTGTCCGTCGGAGCGTCGCCTGTGCCACCGTTAGCATAGTAGGTCACGCCGTCCTGGCTATAGTCCGGCTTACCGTCAGGCGTACCGTTCGGGCCGGTCTTGTCGATTGCCCATACAGCGTAAAGCGTCGTATCGCTTGTGCTTGCGAACGTAGCACCCTTCTTCTTCAGGTCGGCAGGTTCATCTGCGGCCTTCGTGATTACAGGTTTCTGTGTGAAGCTCCAGCCGATAAATACAGCCTCGGTGCGTGCCAGTGAACCAGAATCTTTCACCGTTACGTTCTCACCATTGTTATAGCGGTTAGCGTCCACGGGAGCCGCGCCGCTGCTCTGATTGTTGCCGTTGTAGGTGACACCGTTTTGCAGGTAGTCAGCGATACCGTCAGAGGTCCCGTTCGGGCCAGTCTTATCCTCTCCCCAGAGTGCGAAGAGGGTCTTCTGGTTAGCCGAGTACTTGAAGGTGGCATCCTTCTGGTAGATCGTTGCCGGTACATCAGCCTTCTTCGTGATCAGAGGCTTCTGCTCGAAGAGCCAGCCGAGGAAGACGGCATCCGTACGAACCAAGCTACCCTTATCGAGCACTTTCACATCGTCGTTGTCATTGTAAAGCTTCGAATCTACCGGAGCCGTACCACCGGTATTGTCGTTGCCCTTGTAGGTCACGCCGGCTTGGCTGTAGTCAGGCTTACCGTCGGGGGTACCGCCCGGGCCCGTCTTGTCGATTGCCCATACGGCAAAGAGCGTCGTATCGGCCGTGATGTTGAAGTGGGCACCGGTCTTCTTCAGGTCTGCGGGTTCATCCGCGGCCTGCGTGATCAGACCCTTTTGCGCGAAACTCCAGCCAAGGAACACGGCCTCGGTGCGAACCATCGTGCCGGAATCTTTTACAGCTACTGACGTGCCGCTGTTATAGCGGTTGTTATCTACCGGAGCGTCGCCACTGGTTTGGTTGTTACCGTTGTAGGTGAGACCCTTTTGCAGATAGTCGGGGATACCGTCAGAGGTTCCGTTCGGGCCGGTCTTGTCCTCACCCCATACGGCGAAGAGTGTCGTGTCCTGGGTAATGGTGAAGTTCTGGCCTTTCGTCTTCAGGTCGCTTGGCACCTCGCTGGCCTTCTTGATCAGCTCTTTCTGCGTGAAGCTCCAGCCGACGAATGCTGCACCCGTACGAACGAGGCTGCCGGAATCTTTCACCTCAACCTGCGTATTGGCGTTGTAGAGGTTATCATCCGTCGGAGCGGCACCGGTTCCACCGTTACCGTTGTAGGTCACCCCGTTTTGCAGGTAGTCGGGCACATTGTCACCGTTGCCATTGGGACCTTTCTTATCGACGGCCCATGTGGCGTAAAGCGTCGTATCGGTCTTGATGGTGAACTTGTCGTTCTCCTTCTTCAGGTCGGTCGGCTCGTCGCTCTTGGCGGTGATGACGCCTTGCTTCTGCGTAAAGCTCCAACCGATGAACGTAGCATCCGTACGCTTGAGGTCGCCCAAGCCCTTTACGGTCACTTCGGCATCCTCGACATAGGGACTCTTCTCGTCCGTCGGCACCGTGCCACTGTTACTGCCGTTTCCGTTGTAGGTCACATTGAGCGTAGCGTTGCAGCCGTCTACCACGGTTACGGTGTCACTCATCGGGGAGGTGCACTTACCATACGAGCCAATTACTGAGTATTGACCCGCTTTATCCGACGTAACCGTGTATGTATTCTCTATGGCTCCTAAAATAGGATTGCCATTATAGTACCACTGATAACGTGTCGGACCACTTTCAGCTGTCAACACCGTATTTTTTGCAGGTGGGCAGATAAAACGGTCACCCGTAATCTTCAATGGTTTGGGATCTACTACTGTTATCGTAGATTTTATCGTGAGCTGCTTTCCATCTTCTCCGATAACGACCAATTTGATCTCTTGAGGGGTCTTCAATGGGAATGACGACTTCGTCCATTCGATCTTATCTTGAGCGGTGGGCTCTTCGACTCCGTTGACATACCATTTTATATGTCCGGGATTCGCACTTAGCGGGAAATTCAATTCAGCCTTGAATTTGAACGAGCCATTGCAGTACGTCTGCCCATTCGCATTTTGGAAATGGACATCATTGATATAGAATGAAGGGTTCAGCTGCCGTAGGGATGATGCTGCCATGTAGTAGTAGGATATGAAAGATCCAAAGCCATATCCATAAACAATAAGGCCCTCTTCGTTGTCAAACAGATAAGAGGCCGAAGACTCCGTAAGCTGTAGGTTGTAGAATGACATACCGGAGCTCGGATTGTCATACCACGTACCGTTTTGACTACTCAAAAGCATCGTCTGTCCAGCCCCAATCTTAATGGTCGTTTTCTCTTTTGTCGCGGTAGGGGTCACGATCAATGCATAATGAGACGACAACCTATCTGAACCAAATGGTGCAATCAAGGCTGTTTGCACAGACTGCTCAACAGGAGGAATCCACACAAGCGATTCATCACCATTACCAACCGCACCATTATTGTAATTCATTCCCACCATGTAGGAGCAGACTTGCACTGGCTTATCACTCTCGATATAGCAGCCCTTATTAGCTAATGAAATCTGAAGCTCTACGAACTCTCCGGCGTTAAGTGTATAAGTCTGTTGAGCAGGTGTAGACGTTTTAGGGAGTACCGCCCCGGTCTGCGTAACCTTGGTGTTATTATGAGACGCAACAATCCTAATCAATTCAACACCTCTCAAGCTGACCGGTACAATAAACTTGGTACCCCAAGTTTCGGTGGAGGTCAATTGCTGGAAGATATTGTCACCACCACCATCTATCTGATGATAATTGTGGGCTGTGAAGTAGGCTATCGGATTGTTTGAGGTGATGTGACGTCCACTCAAATCTTGGCTCATGTTATCAGCTCGTCTGAAATAGACTTGCCCTTTTGAAAGGTGTGCCACATCATTTCCATTCTCGTAGACGATCGTGTTATCCTGAGTGGCTACAACCATGTAGTTGTCAGTAAAATTACTATTAACAGCAGCTCGCCCCAAATGATAATAATCGCTTCCCAGTGTGGGGACAGGCAACAAATTCGTCGCATCAGCCAATGCCGCATAGGTATTAAAGGCATACACCGTCACGGGAATATCATTGTCCGTTTGGATTCGGATAGACTTGCTGCTTATCCTCGTTTCAAGGGAGTAGGAGGCAGCTCTATCCTCTTGAGTCAGGGTGTAATTGAACGCGTCATTATCTGAGATTGAGAAGGGAACAACCTTGTTGTTCTCCGTAAACGTAATCCGACCCGTTACCGCTTGTTTGGCTACGATTCGCAACTGCAGATATACGCCATTCGATGGGGCGTTTGCATTATTACCGAACGTAATCCAGAAATCAGACCCTCGCGTCTCGACTTGCGCACCAAGAGAACACGCAAATACCAAGAGGAGGAATAGTGTAATTATTCGCTTCATACTCCGATCAATTTTGCTTTTTCAAATCCACGATCAATTGTTCTTCCTCTTTGCCGTACTTAAAGATCGACGTTAAGGTCATCGTATTCCCATTCACGCTATACGAATAGTCAAAAATGGCGCCCAAGCTGTTGATGGAGAACTGTCCGTCTCCCAACTTATACTCAAGCACTTCTTTCCGCCCATCCTCAAAATACATTTCCAACTCCTTGCTATTCATCATCCTCCATCTCTGAGGGCAAGGGATGAACGACTCCACCTTCTGACCGGCCGAATAGGTGCGCTCGGAGGAGACACCGTCGACGGTCTTTTTGACCTTCACCCGGTTGATGGTCCAGGTGCCAAGCAGATCACCATCGGATACTGCGGGGTTGGATAGCGGTGCCCGAAGGCTGGCCTCTCCATTCCGGCCACTGGCGTCCGGGCTGGAGGCCCAAGCGTCGTGGGATGGTGCTGCAAAAAACGTCGTGGCCGCAAGGGCCATAGCGAACGTCCTACCAGAAATTCTTCTCTTCTTCATTTTGTAACACTTTATTGATTTGGAATCTGCCCTGACGCCTCTGTTCGGGGCGCCAGCGCTTTTATCGTCGTTTTAGTTATTACGGTCGAGTTTACCCGTTCACGGGGGGCACTCTTTTGTTTGATAGTTGGGCCATGTTCAAGCGTAAATGCGCCGCAAAGGGGCGGAAAAGATTTCGCCTTCGCCAGCGGCTACGTTTTTTCACGGATCTCCAGCGTCATGCGTGGTGGATATTAGGGAAAAACGGGGCCATCAGCGCGATTTTCCCGCTTCGATTCCTCAAAAACGGATAACGCACTCCTGTTGCCATTCCAGCTCTACACGCCTACCTTTGCCCTCGCTAAGTCGGATAGGATTCACCGCAAAAAGTCGCTTGACAGGGTTGCTGGGTCGAAGGTGGCGTCAAAATGTCGCATGACGGGGCCGCTGGCACGCAGGCTTCCCGAAATGTCGCATGACGGGGCCGCTGGCACGCAGGCTTCCCAAAATGTCGCATGACGGCGCCGCTGGCACGCAGGCTCTCCAAAATGTCGCATGACGGCGCCGCTGGCACGCAGGCTTCCCAAAATGTCGCATGACGGCGCCGCTGGCACGCAGGCTTCCCTAAATGTCGCATGACGGGGCCGCTGGCACGCAGGCTCACCAAAATGTCGCATGACGGCGCCGCTGGCACGCAGGCTTCCCAAAATGTCGCATGACGGCGCCGCTGGCACACAGGCTTCCCAAAATGTCGCATGACGGCGTCGCTGGCACGCAGGCTCTCCAAAATGTCGCATGACGGCGCCGCTGGCACGCAGGCTTCCCAAAATGTCGCATGACGGGTCACCTATCCGATAAACAGAAAGAGATACACTAATAATCTATAGGAAATGAATGAGAACAGTAAGGACCTTCCATGGGTCGAGAAAATTGAGCCAAGCAACAGCGGGATTTTCACCCTATCGTTGCATGTAGAGTACCAGAACGAACAGTATGCGCGGGTCAAGGCTTTTGACCAGACGAAGCTGAAGCTGCCCGCTGGGCTGATGGCGGCCTGGGACGGCAGGCGTGAGAAAGAGATTCAGGTCAACAAAACAGTGACGGAATCGGCTTACACCAAGCGGTTGGAGGAGGCCGACAAGAAGCGCGATAAGGTGTTGACCTTCATCTTCACCTCGGTGCGCAGCCAGAGGCTCTCCCCCACCGAAGCGGTGGCCGAAGCAGCGGAACGTATCGCACGCACCTTGAAGCCTTACGGGGGTTCGCAGATCGCCGCTTTTGACGAAGAGACGGCCAACATCCGCGGACTGCTGGAGGATCTGAGCAAGCAGACGACTGACGTGACCGCCCTCGGACTGACCGACGCCGTCACCCGACTGGGGGCGCTGAACACGGAGTTTATCAACCTGCGAGCCGAGCGCCGCGTGGAGTCGCCCGAGGGTGATCTGCCCAACTCGAGAGTCGTACGGGCGGAGACGGATGCGGCCTACGAGACGGTCTGCTGCTACATCGAGGCGGCCTTCCTCTATGCCGCCACCGACGAGGATCGCAAGGCCATCGCCAACTTGATCAAAGAGCTGAACAAGACCACGGCGGCCTACAAGACGACGCATCGCATGAAGGCTGCGCAACGCAAGCCCAAGGATCCGAAGGATCCCAAGCTGCCCAAGGAGCCTAAGCCGAACACGCCCAAGCCCGACGATAAGCCGGACATCAAGCACCCGGAGGAGGGGCCTAAAAAGCCCGATCCGAAGAAGCCCGAAGAGGGCGGCGGCAAGAAGCCTGAAGGCGGCGGTACGGGTGGCGATCCGGATATCCGTCTGCCGGAGGAGTAATTGATTGCGCGCGTCCCCCCCCGGGCGGTTGGGGCGCCGCATACAAAAAGAAAACAGGGGCGAACATCCCATCGCGGGGGTTCGTCCCTGTTTCGTTATAGTCGTGGAGCGTGGGGAGAGGAGAGAGGGCGCTCCCCCCTCGACTCCACCTTCAGCGCATTTTCTGCGCCGATGCCGTTTACTTATTCTCTTCCCCTAAGAGGATCTCCAGAATCTGGCAGGCAGCCTTGGCCACGGAGGTTCCGGGGCCATAGATGGCGGCCACACCGGCCTTGTAGAGGAAGTCGTAGTCCTGCGCGGGGATCACACCGCCGGCGATCACGAGGATATCCGGACGGCCGAGCTTCTTCAGCTCTTCGATCACCTGCGGCACGAGCGTCTTATGACCTGCAGCCAGCGACGATACGCCGAGCACATGCACGTCGTTTTCGACCGCCTCACGCGCAGCCTCGGCCGGCGTCTGGAAGAGCGGACCCATGTCCACGTCGAAACCGCAGTCGGCATAGCCCGTGGCTACGACTTTGGCGCCGCGGTCGTGTCCGTCCTGGCCCATCTTGGCGATCATGATACGCGGCTGACGGCCTTCCTTCTTGGCGAACTTCTCGGCCAATTCGCAGGCACGCTGGAAGTCGCTGTCGTTCTTTGTCTCTGATGAATACACGCCTGATATGGTTCTAATGATTGCTTTATAACGTCCCACTACGGCCTCGCACGCGTCGGAGATTTCACCCAGCGAAGCGCGCAGTCCGGCGGCCTTAACGGCCAATGCCAGCAGGTTGCCCTTCTTCGTCCGGACGCACTCGGTGATGTCAGCCAGCGCCTTCTGTACGGCGGCCTCGTCACGCTCGGCACGCAACTCCTTCAGGCGGGCTTCCTGCTCCTCACGCACGGCGCGGTTGTCCACCTCGAGGATGTCGATCGGGGCTTCCTTAGCCAAGCGGTACTTGTTCACACCGACAATCGTCTGCACGCCCGAGTCAATGCGAGCCTGCGTACGTGCGGCGGCTTCCTCGATACGCATTTTCGGCAGACCCGTCTCAATGGCCTTGGCCATGCCGCCCATGCTTTCGATTTCCTTGATCAGCGCCCAGCCCTTGTGCACGAGCTCGTTCGTCAGCGTCTCCACGTAGTAGGAACCGGCCCAGGGGTCGATCTCCTTGCAGATCTGCGTCTCCTCTTGGATGTAGATCTGCGTGTTACGGGCGATACGAGCGGAGAAGTCCGTCGGCAAGGCGATGGCCTCGTCGAGGGCGTTCGTGTGGAGCGACTGGGTATGTCCGAGCGTAGCGGCCATGGCCTCGATACAGGTACGGCCGACGTTGTTGAACGGATCCTGCTCCGTGAGCGACCAACCCGACGTCTGGCTGTGTGTACGCAGCGCCAACGATTTGGGATTCTTTGCGCCGAAGCTCTTCACGATCTTGGCCCAGAGCATACGCGCAGCGCGCATCTTGGCGATCTCCATGAAGTGGTTCATACCGATGGCCCAGAAGAAGGAGAGACGCGGAGCGAAGGCGTCGACGTCGATACCGGCGTTGATACCTGCGCGGAGGTACTCCATACCGTCCGAGAGGGTGTAAGCCATCTCAATGTCGGCCGTAGCGCCCGCCTCCTGCATGTGATAGCCGGAGATAGAGATGGAGTTGAACTTGGGCATGTTCTGCGAGGTGTACTCGAAGATGTCGGCAATAATGCGCATTGAAAATTCGGGCGGATAGATGTAGGTGTTACGCACCATGAACTCCTTGAGGATGTCGTTCTGGATCGTTCCCTGCATCTCCTCGAGCTTAGCCCCCTGCTCCAGACCGGCGTTGATGTAGAACGCGAGGACGGGCAACACGGCGCCGTTCATGGTCATGGATACGGACATTTTGCTCAAGGGAATACCATCGAAGAGCACCTTCATGTCCTCCAGCGAGCAGATCGACACACCAGCTTTACCTACGTCGCCCACCACGCGGGGGTTGTCAGCATTGTAGCCGCGGTGCGTCGGAAGGTCGAAGGCTACAGAGAGACCTTTCTGACCCGAAGCGAGGTTACGGCGATAGAAGGCGTTCGACTCCTCGGCCGTGGAGAATCCGGCGTACTGACGGATGGTCCAAGGGCGCATGGCGTACATACCGCTATACGGGCCGCGCAGGTAGGGGGGCAGACCGGAAGCGTAGTGCAGGTGCTCCATGCCGTCGAGGTCTTCTTTCGTGTATACGGATTTCACCTGAATGTGTTCAGGCGTTTTCCAGTCGGCAGTGATGCCGTTGGACTTTGCCCAAGCCGTCGCATCCGTAGCGACAAAGCCGGCTGACTTGATATCTATGTTTCTAAAGTTCGGTCTCATAAGATCTTTCCATCAAAGAAGTTTCGCGTTAAACATCTGCAAGGTCTCCAGCACGTTCGATTTCACGTGAATGAAATTTTCGATGCCGGCAGCTTTCAATTCCTCCATGCAAGCAGGCGCACCTGCCACCACAAACAATTCCTTGCCGTCGATCAGCTTGAAAGCTTCAGGGGCATGAACGGCATACTCGTCGTCGCTCGAGCAGAGCACGATGATGTCGGCCTTCTTCTCGCGAGCGGCCTTCACACCAGCCTCCACGGTCTCGAAACCAAGGTTATCGATGATCTCGTAGCCTGCGCAGGCGAAGAAGTTGGACGAGAACTGCGAGCGTGCCAGACGCATGGCCAGGTTGCCAATGGTCAGCATGAACACTTTCGGGCGCTTGCCGCTGTGCTCCGTGGCCAGACGCAGGGTTTCAAACTCCGATGCACCGCGAGAGAAGTCGAGCTTCTCGATCGAGGCGTCTTTGCTGCAACCGCATCCGTGGCCGGTGCCCTCTTCTTTCTTCTCGATCTTGTCGCCAGACATCTCCGTGAAGTTCGGGAAGATGTTCGTGCCCAGCAGACTGATGCGACGCGTGGCAACGAGCTTCTTGCGTGCCTTGTTCGATTCGTTGATGGCCTTCTGCACTTCGCCCGTGTTGGCTACGGCGGCAAATCCGCCCTTATCCTCTACCTCGAGGAAGAGCTTCCATGCGGCGTCAGCCATCGACTGCGTCAGCACTTCTACGTAATAGGAACCCGCTGCGGGGTCAACCACCTTGTCGAAGTGGCACTCTTCCTTGAGCAAGAGCTGCTGATTGCGTGCGATACGTTCCGAAAATTCGTCGGGCGTCTTGAATACGCTGTCGTACGGCAGGACAGTGATGGAGTCAACGCCTGCGATGGCGGCTGACATCGTCTCCGTCTGCGTGCGGAGCAGGTTTACGTAGGCGTCGAACACGGTCATGTTCCACATCGACGAGCGAGCATGGACGCGGATCTTGCAGGCGCAGTCGCACGAGGGGTTGTAGGCCTTGACGATCTCGGCCCAGAGCCAGCGTGCGGCGCGGAACTTGGCCATCTCTAAGAAGTAGTTCGACGAGATACCGAAATTGAATTTGATCTTCTTCGCCACCTTCTCTGCGGGCACACCGGCCTCGCTCAGTTTGGCGATCAAATCGTTACCCCAAGCCAGCGCATAGCCTAGCTCTTGGGTGATGTACGAACCGGCGTCGTTGAGGTTGACGGCGTTGACGGCCAGCACGCGATAGCCCGGCAGAGCTTCGGCGGCGTTCACCACAGCGACAGCTTCCTGCACCCAAGCGCCTGTCAAAGCCACACCCTTAACGAGGGGCTTCTTGAGCGGATCGTAAGCCACGGAGCCTACGACCTCGTCGAGGTTGACGCCCTTGGCCTTGAAATAGTCAGCGAGGATGCTGATCAGATCCGTCACGCGATGGTTGCAGGTGCGGAAATTGAGTTCTACAGCCACCGGATCGATGCCGTCGAGCAACGTGGCGATGTTCGCAGCGTCGATGAGGGTACTCTTTACATTGAAACCGAGGGCCGTGACGCCACTCTCTGCGATGAGGCGTTTGGCTTTCTCGTTTGCCGCCGCACAATCGTCGACGGCGAGGTCCTGACGGACCAACCACGTGTTGCAGACTTTCGTACCGCGCACGTAGGGGAACTCTCCGGGCAACGAGGTGGCGGTGGCCAGTCCTTCGATGTCTTCGGCGCGATAAAACGGATTCACATTGAATCCTTCGCCCGTTTTCCAAACCAGTTTCTTCTCGAACGGCACGCCCTTTAGATCGGCTGTGATCTTGGCCATCCACTCTTCGGTGGTGACGGGCGGGAACTCCGAGAACAGTTTCTCTTTTGCTGCTTCTGCCATAAATTTCTTCGTTTTACTGTGTAAAAAAATGACTGTATTGTATTCCTCACTTTTTGGGGGAGAGGAAGAGGATCTATGCTTTAAGGTCCGACGATGAGCCAGGCTGTTTCAAACTTGGGATTCTTTCGCCACCGCGCCAGCTCGGCCTCCGCCTCTTTCCGATCCGTATAATCGCCGATTATCACGCGGATCTTGCGGACCACTCCGTTCATCCGGATTCGAGCTCGAGCCCGATCAGCGGGCGTTAGCTTCGAGACAAGCTGCTCAGCGGCTTCGAGACGATCCAGACTGGCGATGACGATCCTATATCTCTTTTTCTCTGCTGCTTTTTGAGTCTTCGTTTGCCCCTCCCCTTCCGGCTGAATCTCTGGGACAGGCGCGGGCGGTGCGGCGGGCGTTTTTTCGCTCAGATCGTGGAGCAATTCAGAGGGGACAAAGCCGGCGGTATAGGCTGATCGATCCACCTCCTTCACGGGTGTGGACACCGTAAAATAGAAGGCGCATGCGACGGCGGCTACGGCGGCCGTCTGTCCCACCACACGCAGGGCGGCGGGGAGATGCGCCTTTACACTCTCAGGGATCAGGCGACGTGTGACGGGTATCGAATCGGGAACAGTAGGTTGGTTGATCGGCTGGGCCTCGGACGGTTCGGGGATGAGCGGCGGCATATAAAATAAAGGTAGACCGTAAGAACCGATGCCATAAAGGGGCGTTCGATCGATAGGATCAAAGAGGAGCGCACCGTCATCGTTGCGACGGAGCGTTCCGATAGCGTCCAATCGGAGGATGCCCTCCTCGTCGAGCTGGGCCAGCAGGGCGCTGACGTCGTGCCGGATAGCCTGTTGCGCCTCGTTGAAATCCATGCCGTACATCTCCATATACGACTCGGCCAGCAGGCCGTCGTTATGGGTGAGCGTGGGATTAAAAACGATTTCTTTTCGGGCGGGAAGGAAGGCACATTCCCGGGTTTTGTGGACGGCAGCATGCCGCCGGAGGATGAAGCCTCCGAAATCCGGGATTATTACGCAATCATTAACAAGGAGGATGCGTTCGATATGTAGCGGGATTCGTAGCACGAGCGCAAAAGTATTTTTTTTTCGGAATTGCGGAGATGCCGAACGGGACGCATTTGAAAGTACGGAAGGGCCTCCAGCGCTGTTCAAATCCACATTTTCCCCATGAAAATGCCCATCGACAGTGTAGATCGAGGCTTTCCAAATCCGAAATGCCGAATCGACAGTGTAGATCGGTATTTTTCAAGTCTGAAATGCCCCATCGACAGTGTAGGTCGGCGTTTTTCAAGTCCGAAATGCCCCATCGACAGTGTAGATCGAGGCTTTCCAAATCCGAAATGCCGGATCGACAGTGTAGGTCGGCGTTTTTCAAGTCTGAAATGCCCCATCGACAGTGTAGATCGAGGCTTTCCAAATCCGAAATGCCGAATCGACAGTGTAGGTTGGCGTTTTTCAAGTCTGAAATGCCCCATCGACAGTGTAGATCGAGGCTTTCCAAATCCGAAATGCCCCATCGACAGTGTAGGTTGGCGTTTTTCAAGTCTGAAAAGCCGGATTGACAGTGTAGGTCGGTATTCCCCCCAAAAAGAAGACCCGCACATCGGTATGATATGCGGGCCTTATGGCTATTTCAGGAGCGATCCCAGCAGGCCGCGACCGAATTTGAAGAGGAGATTGATCACCTCACGCTTGGCTTTGGTGGAGGCCATTTTGGTGAGGCTTCCCGTGAGGCTGTTGTCCTTCTCGCGCTGGCGCTGGCGTTCGAGGCGCTCTCGCTCGACACGCTCGGCCCGTTCGCGACGCTCTTGCTCCTTTTGTTGACGCAGCTCCTCCTTTTCGCGGAGGGCGTCGGCTTGCTCACGGCTGGCGCGCTCCATGCGAGCGGTGAGGAGTTCGAAGGCCGATTCGTTGTCGACCGCTTGGTCATACTTGCCCAAGAAGGGCGACGACTGAATCACGGCCCGACGCTCGTCTGCGGTGAGGGCGCCGGCGCGGCCCTCAGGCGGGATGATGACAGCGCGCTCGACGATGGATGGCCGTCCGGCGGCGTCGAGGAAGGAGACGAGCGCCTCGCCCACGCCAAGCTCTGTGATGGCTGTGCGCGCATCAAAAGCGGGATTGGGGCGGAAGGTGGAGGCGGCCGTCGAGACGGCTTTCTGGTCGCGCGGGGTGAAGGCACGCAGGGCATGCTGCACACGGTTGCCGAGCTGACCGAGAACAGTGTCGGGGATGTCGGCCGGATTTTGTGTGCAGAAATAGATGCCCACGCCTTTGGAGCGGATGAGCCGGACCACCTGTTCGACCTTTTCGAGCAGCGAGGGAGCTATGCCATTGAAGAGCAGGTGGGCTTCGTCGAAGAAGAAGACGAGGCGCGGCCGGTCGAGGTCGCCCACCTCGGGCAGGCGCTCAAAAAGCTCGGAAAGGAGGTAGAGGAGGAAGGTGGTATAGAGCTTCGGGGAGCGCATGAGGCGTTCGGCCTCGAGGATGTGGATGACGCCGCGGCCGTCGCGTGGCTGGAGGAAGTCGAGGATGTCGAAGGCCGGTTCGCCGAAGAAATGGTCGGCGCCTTGCTCCTCAAGCGCCAGCAGTCCACGCTGTATGGCGCCGATGGTGGCCACGGAGATATTGCCGTAGGCCGTGGTGTAGCGGGTGCGCTCTTGGCCGATGTGCTCCAACATTTTGCGGAGGTCTTTGAGGTCAAGCAGCAGGAGTTGCTCGTCGTCCGCGATGCGGAAGGCGATCGAGAGGACGTTGCTTTGGATGTCGTTCAAGTCGAGCAGCTGGCTGAGGAGCAGCGGTCCCATCTCGGAGATGGTGGTGCGCAGCGGATGACCGGCCTCGCCGAAGATGTCCCAGAGGCAGACGGGTGAGGCGGCGTAGGCAAAGCCTCGTTCGGCAAGGTGGTGCGCGTCCACGCTGCGTTGCAGGGCGGCGTTACCACCGCCCGGGCGGGCCACTCCGGAGAGATCGCCCTTGATGTCGGTGGCAAAGACAGGGACACCCATGCGACTGAATGTCTCGGCCATGTTTTGCAGCGTGCAAGTCTTGCCCGTGCCTGTGGCACCGGCGATGAGGCCATGCCTATTAGCCATCTGCGGGAGAAGGCAGACGTCGCCCCCTCCCGCAGTTACGGCTATGCATGCTCTGTTTTGGTTGTCAAGCATGAGGTGATGGATTGTTATAAGTAAGGAGAGCTTCTGAGAAGTAGTTACGAGTTACAAGTCGCCGGATAGGCTGCCTGTAACTCGTAACGTGTGCGCTTACGGCTCCACGATAGCGTCGGAGGTCAGAACGACCGTCTCGGACTCGACCACAGGTGCGGGGGCAGGCGCCGGGGCGGCTTTCTTCTTCTTCGTCTTGCGTGGTGCAGGCGTCTCAAGGGTTTCGCCCAGCTCGGCCAGCTCGCGTTCGGCAACAATGCGATCGAAGTCGTCCTTGGCGCCAACGATGAGTCGATCGAACTCGCGGCGGCCCGTTCCGGCGGGGATCAAGTGTCCGCAGATGACGTTCTCCTTCAGTCCCTCGAGACGGTCAGACTTACCGCTGATGGCGGCCTCGTTGAGCACCTTGGTTGTCTCCTGGAAGGAGGCGGCGGACATGAAGCTGGACGTCTGAAGTGCGGCGCGGGTGATACCCTGAAGGATCTGGATCGTTGTCGCTGGTTTCGCGTCACGAGCCTCGACGAGCTTTTTGTCGCGGCGCTTGAGCGAACTGTTCTCGTCGCGGAGCTTACGCGCGGTGACGATCTGTCCAGCGTTGAGCGTATCCGACTCGCCCGGATCAGTCACCACCTTCTTGCCCCACATGCGATCATTCTCCTCCATGACGTCGATCTTATCGACAAGCTGTTGCTCGAGGAAACGCGTGTCGCCCGCATCGGCAATCTCCACCTTGCGCATCATCTGGCGTACGATCACCTCGAAATGCTTGTCGTTGATCTTCACGCCCTGCAAACGATAGACGTCTTGCACCTCGTTGACGATGTACTCTTGCACGGCCGTGGGGCCCTTGATGGAGAGAATATCGGACGGGGTGATGGCACCGTCAGAGAGTGGCATACCGGCGCGGACATAGTCGTTTTCCTGCACCAGAAGCTGCTTGGAGAGCGGCACCATGTACTTCTTCGTTTCGCCGAGCTTGGAGGTGACCATGACTTCGCGATTGCCTCGCTTGATCTTACCGAAGCTGACCTCACCGTCGATTTCAGACACTACGGCCGGGTTGGACGGGTTACGCGCCTCGAAGAGCTCCGTGACACGCGGCAGACCACCGGTGATGTCGCCCGTCTTACCGACGGCGCGCGGAATCTTTACGAGCACCTCGCCCGTCTTGATCAGGTCGCCATCCTCCTTGATCACGTGAGCACCCAACGGCAGCGCATAGTTTTTAAGCGTCGTACCCTCGTCGCTGACTACGTGCGCCACGGGAACCTTCGTTTTGTCTTTCGACTCGATGATGATCTTCTCCTTCAAGCCCGTGGTTTCGTCGCTTTCCACCTTGTAGGTGATGTTCTCTTCCATGCTTTCGAACGTGATCCGTCCGGCGGCCTCGGAGACGATAACGGCATTGAAGGGGTCCCATTCGATGATCTTGTCGCCCTTCTTCACAGTGGCGCCGTTGTCGAAGAAGATCTTCGAACCGTAGGGGATGTTGTGGTTATGCAACACAATCTTCGTGTTCGGGTCTACGATGCGCAATTCGGCCAGACGGCTGACTACGATCTTGCAGCCATCGCTCTCAGAGTCTACCACGCGCAGCTCATCGATCTCCAGCACACCGTCGTACTTGGAGATGAGGCTGTTTTCGGTAGCGATGTTCGAGGCGATACCACCGACGTGGAATGTACGCAGTGTAAGCTGTGTACCCGGCTCACCGATGGACTGAGCGGCGATGACGCCGACCACTTCACCCTTCTGCACCATGCGACCCGTAGAGAGATTGCGGCCGTAGCACTTGGCACAGACACCCTTCTTCGATTCGCACGTAAGCACGGAGCGAATCTCGACACTTTCGATCGGCGATTCCTGGATCTCCATGGCTTCCTTCTCGCGAATCTCTTCACCCGAGTGGACGATGATTTTACCCGTGATCGGGTGAACGACATCATGCACAGATACGCGGCCTAGGATACGTTCGTAGAGCGAGGCGATGACGTCTTCATTGTTCTTCAATTCCGTGCAGACGAGGCCGCGCAGCGTACCGCAGTCTTCCTCGTTGATGATCACGTCGTGCGAGACGTCCACAAGTCGACGCGTCAGGTATCCGGCGTCGGCTGTCTTGAGGGCAGTGTCGGCCAAACCTTTTCGGGCACCGTGGGTGGAGATGAAGTACTCCAACACGGAGAGTCCCTCTTTGAAGTTCGAAAGGATCGGGTTCTCGATGATCTGACCGCCGTCGCTACCGCTCTTCTGCGGCTTGGCCATCAGACCACGCATGCCCGAAAGCTGACGGATCTGCTCTTTCGATCCACGAGCACCGGAATCCATCATCATGTAGATGGAGTTGAAGCCGTCGTTGTCCGAACTGAGCTGATCGATGAGCGTCTTGGAGAGCTTACTGTTGACGTGCGTCCAAGTGTCGATGATCTGGTTGTAACGCTCGTTGTTGGTGATGAAGCCCATGTTGTAGTTGGACGTGATCTGCTCCACTTCGTCGTATCCCTCCTTGACGATGCTGTCCTTTTCGGGCGGGATAAGCACGTCGGCTAGGTTGAACGACAGGCCACCCTTGAAGGCCATGTAATAACCGAGGTTCTTGATGTCGTCGAGGAACTGTGCCGTACGGGCCACGCCGCAGGTCTTGATCACGTTGCCGATGATGTCGCGCAGAGCTTTCTTACCCCAAACCTCATTGACGTAACCCACTTCTTCGGGTACGAACTCGTTGACCATGAGTCGGCCCACGGAGGTCTCGACCATGTGACGGACGGGGTTTCCTTCGGCGTCGCGGTCGTTGACATAGACCTTGATCGGGGCGTGGATGTCGAGCTTCTTTTCGTTGTAAGCGATGCGTGCCTCCTCGGGCCCGTAGAAGATGAGCCCTTCGCCGCGGGTGCCTTTACGGAGCTTGGTGATGTAATAGAGTCCGAGCACCATGTCTTGCGAGGGCACGGTGATGGGGGCGCCGTTGGCAGGGTTGAGGATGTTATGCGAAGCGAGCATGAGCATCTGCGCTTCGAGCACGGCCTCGTTGCCCAGCGGCAGATGGACAGCCATCTGGTCACCGTCGAAGTCGGCGTTGAAAGCGGTACAGGCCAAGGGGTGGAGCTGAATGGCTTTCCCCTCGATCATCTTCGGCTGGAAGGCCTGGATACCGAGGCGGTGAAGCGTCGGAGCACGGTTGAGGAGCACGGGATGACCCTTCATGACGTATTCAAGGATGTCCCACACGACGGGCTCTTTGCGGTCGACGATCTTCTTGGCCGACTTGACCGTCTTCACGATGCCACGCTCGATGAGCTTACGGATGATGAACGGCTTATAGAGTTCGGCGGCCATATCCTTGGGCAGACCGCATTCGTGCATCTTCAGCTCGGGGCCAACGACGATGACGGAGCGTGCGGAGTAGTCGACACGTTTACCGAGCAAGTTCTGGCGGAAGCGTCCCTGCTTACCCTTCAGACTATCGGAGAGAGATTTGAGGAGGCGGTTGGCGTCCGTCTTGACGGCGCTCGACTTACGCGAGTTGTCGAAGAGCGAATCGACGGCCTCTTGGAGCATGCGCTTCTCGTTGCGGAGAATGACTTCCGGGGCGCGGATGTCGATGAGCCGTTTGAGACGGTTGTTGCGGATGATGACACGACGATAGAGGTCGTTCAAGTCAGAGGTGGCGAAGCGTCCACCATCGAGCGGAACGAGCGGACGCAGCTCGGGCGGAATGACGGGCACGACTTTGATGATCATCCACTCCGGACGGTTGCGCCCCTTTGACGCACGGAAAGCCTCGACCACCTGCAGGCGCTTCAGGGCTTCGTTCTTGCGCTGTTGCGAGGTGTCGGTCATGGCGTGGTGGCGCAGGTCGTAAGAGAGGGTGTCGAGATCGATGCGCGTCAAGAGGTCATAGATCGCCTCGGCGCCGATCTTGGCGATGAACTTGTTCGGGTCCGTATCCTCGAGCATTTGGTTTTCCTTCGGCAGGGTGTCGAGGATGTTCAGGTATTCCTCTTCGGAGAGGAGGTCCATATCATTCACATTTTCAGCCTCACCGGTCTGGATAACTACGTAACGCTCATAGTAGATGATCGAATCCAGCTTCTTGGTTGGCAGGCCAAGCAGATAGCCGATCTTGTTGGGCAATGAGCGGAAATACCAAATGTGAGCCACGGGAACGACGAGCTGTATATGTCCCGAACGCTCTCGCCGCACCTTCTTTTCCGTCACCTCGACCCCGCAACGGTCGCAGACGATGCCTTTGTAGCGGATGCGTTTGTATTTTCCGCAATAGCATTCGTAGTTCTTCACCGGACCGAAGATGCGCTCGCAGAACAGTCCGTCGCGTTCGGGCTTGTACGTGCGGTAATTGATCGTCTCGGGCTTGAGAATCTCACCGTAGGAGTTCTCCAAAATCTCCTCCGGTGAAGCCAGTCCGATCGTGATCTTCGTGAAATCCGTCTTTATCTTATTCTCTCTCCTAAAAGCCATAATCCTCTTCTATTATATAGTCGTATTTGTATCGCGATGGGTCGCATGAAATGGGGTGAAACTGAATTTCCTCGAGTGTTTGGGCCTTCCGTAGGTCTACGAACATCTCCTGCAAGTTGCAGGGGATCACTGTAGGTCTACGAACATCTCCCGCAAGTTGCAGGAGACCTTCCGTAGGTGTACGAACATCTCCCGCAGATTGCAGGAGACCTTCCGTAGGTGTACGAACATCTCCCGCAGATTGCAGGAGACCTTCCGTAGGTGTACGAACATCTCCCGCAGATTGCAGGAGATCACCGTCGGTTGGCGAACATCTCCCGCAAGTTGCAGGAGATCACCGTCAGTTGGCGAACATCTCCCGCAAGTTGCAGGAGATCACCGTCGGTTGGCGAACATCTCCCGCAAGTTGCAGGAGATCAACCGTCGGTTGGCGAACATCTCCCGCAGATTGCAGGGGATCACCGTCAGTTGGCGAACATCTCCCGCAGATTGCAGGAGTCTGCTGTGCCCCCTGCTATTCGTCCCTATGAACAAGGGAAAGCGAGGGGTGTGCCCTCTCTTCCGCCCTGATTCATGCGCTGTATCTTTAATCTAATGTGAGGCTCAAGCAGAGCCCTTTGAGTTCATGGAGCAACACGTTGAGCGACTCCGGAATGCCCGGTGTCGGCATGTTGTCGCCTTTCACGATGGCCTCGTAGGCTTTCGAGCGGCCCACGACATCGTCCGACTTCACGGTCAAAATCTCCTGCAAGATGTGCGCAGCGCCAAAGGCCTCGATGGCCCAGACCTCCATCTCTCCGAAGCGCTGTCCACCGAACTGGGCTTTACCGCCGAGTGGCTGCTGTGTGATCAGAGAGTACGGTCCGATGGAGCGAGCGTGCATCTTGTCGTCCACCATGTGGCCGAGCTTGAGGAAGTACGTCACGCCCACGGTGGCTGGCTGGTCGAAGCGTTCGCCCGTGCCGCCATCGTAGAGATACGTCTTGCCATAGCGAGGAATGCCTGCTTTGTCCGTCCATTCGTTCAAGTCGTCGATCGAAGCGCCGTCGAAAATCGGTGTAGCAAACTTCACGTCGAGCGTCTTTCCAGCCCATCCGAGGACGGCCTCGAAGATCTGCCCGAGGTTCATTCGCGAAGGCACACCCAGCGGGTTGAGACAGATGTCCACCGGTGTACCATCCTCGAGGAAAGGCATGTCCTCTTGGCGCACAATCTTCGACACGATACCCTTATTTCCGTGACGACCGGCCATTTTGTCACCCACCTGGATCTTACGTTTCTTGGCGATGTAGACCTTCGCAATCTGCACAATGCCGGTCGGCAGCTCGTCGCCCACGGTGAGGTCGAACTTCTTTCGCCTAAGCTCCGAATCCAGCTCCTTGTATTTCTTGAGGTAATTCACGATCAGCTGCTTGATTAGCTCGTTTTTGGCTGCATCCGTTGTCCACTTGCTGACTTGGATCGCGTTGTAGTCCAGCTCCTCGAGCATCTTGCGCGAGAACTTCACACCGCGGGGTATGACCTCCGTATTCAGATAGTCCTTCACGCCCTGCGAGGTCTTTCCGTTCGTCAGCGATTGCAGTTTATCGACCAGCGAGGTCTTCAGCTGCGCCAATTTCTCCTCATATTCCTCGTCGATCTTGGGCAGTATAGCCTTGTCAGCCAAGCGTGACGAGGCGCGCTTTTTCACCATCTTCGAGAAGAGGTTCGTCCGAATCACCACGCCTCGTAATGACGGTGTAGCCTTCAGCGAAGCGTCCTTCACGTCGCCCGCCTTATCGCCGAAGATGGCGCGCAGCAGCTTCTCCTCCGGTGTCGGATCCGACTCTCCCTTCGGCGTGATCTTCCCGATCAGGATGTCACCCGGCTTCACGTGCGCACCGACGCGGATAATGCCGCGTTCATCTAAGTCCTTAATTGCATCCTCGCTGACGTTCGGAATATCGGAGGTCAACTCCTCCATACCGCGCTTCGTTTCACGCACCTCGAGGATGTATTCGTCCACATGCACCGAGGTGAAGAAGTCCTCCCGAACCATGCGTTCGTTCAGCACCACGGCGTCCTCATAGTTGTATCCCTTCCACGGCATGTAAGCCACTTTCACGTTCCGTCCCAGCGCCAATTCGCCATTCTGCGTGGAGTAGCCTTCTGTCAGAATGTCACCCTTCTTCACTCGTTGTCCAGGATGACAAATGGGCCGCAAATCGACCGTCGTACTCTGGTTCGTCTTCCGCCACTTGGGGATGTTGTAAGTCTTAATTGCATCCTCGAAACTGATGAATTCTTCTTCCTCAGTCCGGTCGTATTTGATCTTTATGCAGGTCGCATCTACGAACACAATCTCGCCCTCTCTTTCGGCAATCACCTGCGTTCGCGAGTCGCGTGCCACCTGTCCCTCAATACCCGTTCCCACGATCGGCGCATCGGTGCGGATCAACGGCACAGCCTGGCGCATCATGTTCGATCCCATCAGCGCTCGGTTCGCGTCGTCATGTTCCAAGAAGGGGATCAGTCCAGCAGCAATCGATGCGATCTGTGTCGGAGAGACGTCCATCAGACTCACCTTATCCGGCTCCACTACAGGGAAGTCTGCTTCATAGCGCGCCTTAACGCGGTCGAGCAAAAAGTGACCGTCGTCATCCAGCGGCGTATTCCCTTGTGCTACGATCTTGTTCTCCTCTTCCTCTGCGGTGTAATAGGTTATGGCGTCTTCCGAGAAGTCCACCTTTCCGTCCTCAACCTTTCGATAAGGTGTAGCGATGAATCCGAGGTCATTGATCTTGGCATACACACACAGCGACGAGATCAGTCCGATGTTCGGACCTTCTGGTGTCTCGATGGGGCACAGACGGCCATAGTGCGTATAGTGCACGTCGCGAACCTCGAATCCGGCGCGTTCACGCGACAATCCACCCGGTCCCAGAGCAGACAAACGGCGCTTATGCGTAATCTCAGCCAACGGATTCGTCTGATCCATAAACTGCGACAAAGCGTTCGTTCCGAAGAACGAATTGACGACAGACGAGATCGTCTTAGCATTGATCAGGTCAATCGGAGTAAAGACCTCATTATCGCGTACGTTCATTCGTTCGCGCACTGTACGCGCCATACGTGCCAACCCGACACCAAATTGATTGTACAGCTGCTCACCCACCGTACGCACACGACGATTACTCAAGTGGTCAATATCATCAACAACCGCCTTGGAGTTGATCAGCTCGATGAGGTATTTGATGATTTCGATGATGTCCTCCTTCGTCAACACCTTTGTGTCCACCGCTGTCGACAAATTCAATTTGCGATTGATCCGGAAGCGCCCCACATCGCCCAAATCATAGCGTTTCTCGGAAAAGAACAGATTCGTAATGACCTCTCTGGCACTTGCCTCATCCGCCGGATCAGCATTACGCAACTGACGATAGATGTACAACACAGCTTCCTTCTCCGAATTACTCGGATCCTTTTGCAGCGTATTGTAGATGATCGCGTAGTCTGACAGATTTTGGTCTCCACGATGGAGCAACACATACTGTGCACCCGAATCCACGATGGTGTTGATGTTGTCCTCATCCAGCTCAGCCTCACGGTCAATCACTACATCGTTTCGCTCTATCGAAACCACCTCACCTGTGTCTTCATCCACAAAGTCCTCAACCCAAGTCTTCAACACACGAGCCGCCAATTTGCGCCCGATAAATTTCTTCAGATTGGCCTTAGACACCTTCACCTCTTCGGCCAAATGGAATATCTCCAAGATGTCTTTATCGCTCTCGTAGCCTATGGCGCGAAGTAAAGTCGTAACAGGCAGTTTCTTCTTTCGATCGATGTAGGCATACATGACATTATTAATGTCTGTAGCAAATTCAATCCATGAGCCCTTGAATGGGATAATTCGAGCTGAATAGAGTTTCGTCCCATTAGCGTGAACACTCTGACCAAAAAAGACGCCTGGCGAACGATGTAACTGAGAAACGACCACTCGTTCTGCACCATTAATAACAAACGTTCCCCGCTCCGTCATATACGGAATCGGCCCTAAATAAACGTCCTGAATGACCGTATCAAAATCTTCATGCTCCGGATCCGTACAATACAATTTCAGTTTTGCCTTTAGAGGGACGCTATACGTCAGTCCACGTGCAATGCATTCGTCAATCGAATAACGAGGCGGATCTACATAATAATCCAAGAACTCCAACACGAAATTATTTCGCGTATCCGCTATGGGGAAGTTCTCAGAAAACACTTTATACAACCCTTCCTTCTTCCTCCTCTCTGGAGGCGTATCGAGTTGCAAAAAGTCTTGGAACGACTTTAACTGTACTTCGAGAAAGTCCGGATAGGGTAGAAACTTTTTTATCGAAGCGAAATTTATTCTCTGGACTTGGGCTGTTGAAGACATCTTCTATTGAACGAGTTTATTCTGAACTTATGAGATAGACACAAAAAGGTTAAGTATCCCCACACATAGGGGAGACTTAACCATATTACCTGATAAACAGGAGATAGAGACTATTTAAGCTCAACTTCAGCCCCAGCCTCTTCTAACCTCTTCTTCAAATCTTCAGCCTCGGCTTTCGCTGCACCTTCCTTTACATTATTGGGAGCACCATCAACCAAGTCCTTAGCTTCCTTCAAGCCCAGACCGGTAAGTTCCTTCACCAATTTAACGACAGCCAACTTATTAGCACCTGCAGCCTTCAATACCACGTCAAACGAGGTCTTCTCTTCAACAGCTGCAGCACCTTCAGCCGGTCCTGCAGCAACAGCTACAGCAGCAGCTGCGGGCTCGATGCCATATTCGTCTTTCAATATCGTCGTCAGTTCGCTAACTTCCTTTACGGTGAGGTTCACTAATTGCTCTGCTAAAGCTTTCAAATCTGCCATTTTCTTATGATTTAATCGATTATTATTCTGTATTAATATTTTCTATCTCTTCTCGAGAGTTTGTAAAACACCATGTATAACGTGTCCAGAAGAGGACTGCAATGCCGAGATCAGATTCTTTATCGGCGATTGCAACAAGCCGATCACATCTCCCAACATTTCCTCTCGGCTCTTCAGACTTGCTAACGTGTCAAGATGTTCAACTCCTACATAAAAACTTTCCTGTACATATGCGGCCTTCAACTGAGGTTTTCCCTCACCTTTCGTACCCTTAGTAAAGTCTTTAATTAACCTAGCCGGAGTATTCACCACGTTAGAGAACATGACAGCGGTATTCCCCTTTAGCGTCGAATATAATGCTGAATAATCAACATCCATATTCTCTAGAGCCCTCTTAAACAAGGTGTTTTTAACAACGACTAACTTCACATTCTCTTTAAAGCACAATCTTCTCAGCGCACTTGTCTTCTCAGCATTCAATGCCTCAATATCTGTCAAATAGAAGTTGTCATACTCCTTCAGTGTCTCAGTCAATTGTCCTATAACAATGCTCTTATCTTCCTTCTTCATCGTACTTACATGTATTACTCATCAACAGATTTCGGTTCAACCCTAATACCCGGACTCATGGTACTAGAAAGATATATACTCTTGATATAGGTACCTTTTGCAGCCGTAGGTTTCAACTTAACCAATGTGGAAATAAACTCCTTCGCATTTCCACTAATCTGCTCTGGATTAAACGAGACTTTTCCAATGGAAGTATGAACGATACCGGCCTTGTCAACTTTAAAATCAATCTTACCTTGCTTAACCTCTTTAACGGCACTACCTACATCATTAGTAACAGTACCACTTTTTGGATTAGGCATCAAACCACGAGGGCCTAAGATTCTTCCTAAAGCTCCAATTTTTCCCATGATGGACGGCATCGTAATGATAATATCGACATCGGTCCATCCACCTTTAATCTTCTCGATGTAATCATCTAATCCGACAAAATCTGCACCTGCAGCCTTAGCCTCAGCTTCTTTATCAGGCGTACATAAAGCTAAAACCTTAGTCTCTTTTCCAGTTCCATGAGGAAGAGATACAACGCCACGAACCATTTGATTAGACTTACGAGGATCTATCCCAAGGCGGACATCAATATCCACAGATGCATCAAACTTCGTCATCGAAATTTCTTTCACCAATACCGAAGCTTCTTGCAGTGTATACGACCTTCCCGCTTCAAGTTTGCTCTCAGCCAACTTTCGTTTCTTAGTTACTTTACCCATCTTCTTAATTGAGTTTATTGATTCGTCGTTGGGAAAGCGCCCCTTACAGCAATGCCCATACTTCGAGCAGTTCCAGCTACCATCCGCATAGCAGACTCAACAGTAAAGCAATTCAAATCTACCAGCTTATCCTCAGCGATTTTCCGTACTGTTTCCCAAGTAATCTGAGCCACCTTCTTACGATTAGGTTCAGAAGATCCTCCCTTTTGCTTAGTAGCCTCTAATAGCTGAACCGCAACAGGAGGAGTCTTTACTATAAAATCAAAGGTCTTATCCGCATAATAAGTAATTACTACGGGAAGAACTTTTCCGGCTTTATCCTGAGTTCTGGCATTGAATTGCTTGCAGAACTCCATTATATTAATACCCTTAGAACCCAATGCGGGTCCAACGGGGGGAGAAGGATTAGCCGCCCCTCCCTTAATCTGCAATTTAATTTGTCCAGCAATTTCTTTCGCCATCTTTCTTACCTAAAACAATTCACGAATTATCTCATAGAATAAAGATCCGCCATCCGTAACCAATGGCTATTCTTTCTCCACCTGCACATAACTTAACTCAAGAGGCATCTTGCGCCCAAAAATCTTAACTATTACCTTGAGCTTCTTCTTCTCAGCGTTGACTTCTTCGACTAGGCCGCTAAAACCATTAAATGGACCGGAAATCACCTTGACGGTTTCTCCCACAAAATACTGAATCTCCATTTCCTCTGGCTGCTCTTGTAGTTCATCCAAAGTGCCTAACACTCGGCTTACTTCAGATGGGCGCAACGGCACTGGTTGCCCTTCTCCCCCTAAAAAACCGATAACGTTAGGAATCTCACGTAAGCGATGAATAACCTCTCCAACCAAATTAGCCTCTACCAAAACATATCCAGGTAAATATGCCCGCTCCTTCATCACTTTCTTGCCGTTTCTTACAACGAAAGTTTTTTCAGTAGGAATCAAAACTTGGGAAACATAATTACCCAAGTCCGAATTCTTGATTTCGGCCTCCAGATATTCACGTACCTTGTTCTCCTTGCCACTAATAGCTCTGAGAACATAAAATTTTTGCTGAGAATCCGGCATTATAACCATTATAAGCTATAGATGAAATTCATCACAGCCTCAAATCCAAAGTCAACAACTCCAATTAGTACTGCTATGATAAGGGAAGCGAACATAACAACAACAGCACTACTCGAAAGCTCCGACCTCGTCGGCCAAGATACTTTATATACAAGTTCGTTATATGAGTCTTTAATATATGAGATAACCTTCTTCATTCATTATCCTATTTATTGCACGGAAGGAGAGGCTCGAACTCCCGACAGCCGGTTTTGGAGACCGGTACTCTACCAACTGAGTTACTTCCGTATATATGCAGCCGACCCACCGTTAGTGAAAATCGGCTGCAATTAACCCAATCCTAATCTAACAATTCCGTTATCTGACCTGCACCCACCGTACGTCCACCTTCACGAATAGCAAAGCGCAGACCC
This sequence comes from Tannerella serpentiformis, assembly GCF_003033925.1. Lineage (NCBI taxonomy): Bacteria > Pseudomonadati > Bacteroidota > Bacteroidia > Bacteroidales > Tannerellaceae > Tannerella > Tannerella serpentiformis. The sequence goes on along the minus strand of NZ_CP028365.1, from coordinate 1,934,337 downwards.
ACATTGCATGCTACGGGATAGATTAACTCAACCTCAATCGTAACATTATCACCCGGCATTACCATCTCAACACCAGCCGGTAATGTTATCTCTCCAGTCACATCCAATGTACGGATATAGAACTGAGGGCGATATTTATTATGGAATGGAGTATGACGACCTCCTTCCTCTTTCTTCAAGATATAGACCTCGGCCTTAAATTTAGAATGAGGCTTAACCTGACCTGGATGACAAAGTACCATACCACGCTTAATCTCATTCTTGTCGATACCACGGAGTAAAAGTCCAACATTATCACCCGCTTGACCTTCGTCTAATATCTTTCGGAACATTTCAACGCCTGTAACCACGGATTTTTTACCATCAGCACCTAAGCCGATAATCTCAACTTCATCCCCGGTCTTGACAATACCCGTTTCTATACGACCTGTTGCTACCGTTCCACGACCTGTAATCGAAAAAACATCCTCCACAGGCATCAAGAAAGGTTTATCGACATCGCGAGGAGGAAGCGGAATCCATGTATCGACAGCCTCCATAAGCTCCAGCACCTTCTCCTCCCACTTCGGATCGCCATTAAGAGCGCCCAACGCAGAACCACGAATGATCGGCGTATTATCACCATCAAACTTGTAGAAACTTAACAACTCGCGCATTTCCATTTCTACAAGTTCCAACATCTCTTCGTCGTCTACCATGTCACATTTATTCATGAAGACAACCAACTTAGGTACATTCACCTGACGAGCCAAAAGAATATGTTCACGAGTCTGAGGCATTGGACCGTCAGTCGCAGCAACTACAATAATGGCACCATCCATCTGTGCAGCACCAGTAACCATATTTTTCACATAGTCGGCGTGACCTGGACAATCTACATGGGCATAATGACGATTGGCCGTCTCATACTCTACATGCGAAGTATTGATGGTAATACCTCTCTCCTTCTCTTCCGGGGCGTTATCAATTTGATCAAACGACTTTACGCCCTCTGCGCTAGAAAAACCCTTCTCAGCCAACACTTTCGTAATTGCAGCCGTCAGAGTCGTCTTACCGTGGTCAACATGACCAATCGTACCGATGTTTACATGCGGTTTACTCCTGTTAAAATGTTCTTTTGCCATAACTCAAATGCCTTTATACATTCAATTCTCTAATCTTTAATATTGAGCCGGTGCCGAGACTTGAACTCGGGACCTCTTCCTTACCAAGGAAGTGCTCTACCGCTGAGCTACACAGGCATTACCCTCTTGAAAACGACACATTCACACCTAGCCCACGTAAGAAGCTATCGCCATCACTGGATGGAAAACTCAGCAATGAATGGTCGAGTCTAGTTTAAAAGAGCCGTTCCGTTATCACGCGAAACGGCCGCAAATTTAGAATGAATTTGTTACGCAACAAATCTCCGGTCTTTTTTATTTGGATCTACTCTTTTCTTTGGCTTTAATCAGTTGCTTTTCCAAAGCAACTACAGCCTCGTCAACAGCTTCTTCAAAAGTATCACTTACCTTTTCGGCGAAACAGTCATTGCTTTTAATCTGTAAACGTATGCCGGCCTGCTTATTTCGCGCTGTCTCCGGCTTGACTACTCGCAATATGACTTCAGCATCCAAAATACCATCATGGTACTGATTCAATTTAGCTACTTTCTTCCGAATAAACGCATCTAAGCGTTCCGTTACGTCAAAATGAATTGCCTGAATTCTAATTTCCATAATTACCTCCTTATCTATTAGCCCTAGGATGAGCACAATACATTTCTTTCAACTTATCAAAGGTGATATGCGTATAAATCGAAGTTGAGGCTAAACTACTATGTCCCAGTAATTCTTTAACAGCGTTTAGTTCTGCACCGTTATTCAATAAGCTCGTCGCAAAAGAATGCCTCAGCATATGAGGAGCACACTTTGTACGCAAGCCCCTGTTAGAGACATATTTCTTCACGACATTGTATACTGTTGCACCAGTGACAGAACGACCATCCTTACGAACAAAAAAGTGAGTGTTATCACATTGCAGCACAGACCTTCTCTTTTGTAGATAGCTAACGATCTGCACCTTCAACCGTTCCGAGAAAGGGACTAGACGTTCCTTATTGCGCTTTCCACAAACCCTTACCACCATCGCCATTAGATCTATATCTGAGCACTTCAAAAAAGCAAGTTCTTGACGTCGAAGTCCGGTCTCATATAGGAGCTCCATCATTAGTCGATCACGTATTCCTATAAAATCATCCTTAAAACAACTCCCATCAAGCAATTCTGTCAACTCATCTTCCTTTATGATCTGAGGTAACGGACGGAAGAATTTGGGAGCAATAACTAAAGACGCCGGATTATTCAAGACCAATCCCTGCTTCATCAAGTACTTAAAATACGATCTTAATGCGCTCAGCTTTCGATTCACTGATATTGGAGACATATGTCCATCCATCAATGATGCGACCCACAGACGTATTAAGTCCGAATCGACAGACCCAAAGGTTGCTTTGCCATTCTCCGTGTGTCCACGCACATATGCCACAAATCGAAGCAAGTCATTTTTATAAGCAACTCTCGTAGCAGCACTTGCCCCTCTCTCGTATCGGAGATAGTCTATAAAAGATGCGATAGATGCTTCCATATCACCTCTCCATACACCTACTATCGTGACAAACACACGAAAGACACTTCGTGTAAGCGGAATTACTCTTCTTCCTGCTGCAAGTGCTGCACGTAGACCGCACGCATACGTTCCTTTCGTTTTTCCACCGAAGGCTTCGTATAAGCCTGACGACTTCTCAGTTCTCGAATAACACCAGTCTTTTCAAACTTCTTCTTGAACCTCTTCAGTGCTCGCTCGATGCTCTCTCCTTCTTTCAACGGAACTACAATCATATATTATCGCTTTTAGAATTACTCAGTATCTGTTTCTCTTCTACTTATACTAAAAATCAGGCGCAAAAGTAGAGATATTTTATTCCCAGCAAAACTTTCAGTTGGATTTTCATCCATGCTCTCCCACGCAAAATGGCTGTCTTTCTTTTGTCTACTTTTGTCGGCGTTAATTTCATTCATAACCCATCAAAGAAGAGAACAATGGCGCTTATCAAATCGGTAAGAGGATTTACTCCCAGCATTGGGAGAGATACTTTCCTCGCAGACAACGCGACGATTATTGGTGATGTCGTGCTTGGCGAAGGATGTAGCGTTTGGTTTGGCACGATATTACGTGGCGACGTAAACTCTATCCGCATCGGAAACGGTGTAAATATTCAGGACGGATCAGTGTTGCACACCTTGTACCAAAAGTCAACCATAGAGATTGAGGATGATGTCTCGGTAGGACACAATGTCACTATCCACGGAGCCAAGATCTGCAAAGGGGCCCTTGTAGGTATGGGGTCCGTAGTGCTCGATCACGCAGTGATCGGCGAAGGGGCAATTATAGCCGCAGGATCTGTTGTATTGAGCCACACACAAGTTGAGCCGTGGAGTATTTATGCGGGTGTACCTGCCAAATTTGTAAAGAAAGTAGACCCAGAGCAGGCCAAAGAGATGAATCAGAAGATCGCTCGCAACTATCACATGTACGCCTCGTGGTATGAATAAAGGCATCGCACGCGTAATACACAGATCGGCCACCCGTCCCCACCGCCTCTACTGGCTCGCGGTGGCTCTCCTATTTTGCATCGCATGCACGATGCATCCGCGGGAGGGACAATCGGGTGAACTCGACTCAAGCGCTTCGGACACGGTGCGCAGGGAGGCGAGACTGGTATTCGCGGGCGACCTAATGCAGCACATGCCGCAAGTAAGAGCAGCCCAACGTCCAAACGGTCGTTTTGATTACTCCGAATCGTTTCGTTACGTCAAGCCACTTTTCGAACAGGCTGATTATGCCATCCTGAACTTCGAGACAACTCTGACTCCAACAACTGATTATCACGGCTACCCTACGTTCCGATCGCCGGGAGCTGTGGCTGACGCTCTGTGTGACATAGGGATCGACGCTGTGATGTTCGCGAATAATCATATCTGTGACAACGGTCGTACGGGAATCGAATACACGACACGACGCTTCGATTCGCTCGGAATTGCACACACGGGAGCCTTCGTCGACAGTAGTCGGATACGCAGAGAACATCCGCTGTTGTTCCAAGCTGGAGGGCTACGGTTTGCGCTCTTCAACTATACCTATGATACGAATGGCATGCCGATACCCAAAGGCATGATCGTGAACCTGATTGATACGAATGCTATTCGTAGAGACCTATCGCAAGTAAACCGTAAGCACATCGACTGCGTGATCGTCTTTTTCCATTGGGGCATAGAGTATGCCCGTCGACCGAATGACGAGCAGCGCCGACTGGCCGCGCTCTGCCATCGACTTGGCGCCGAGATTGTCATCGGTAGTCACCCACACGTTATTCAACCCATTGAAGCGAAGCGCGACAATGAGGGTGTCGTGCGCAGCGTCACCGTCTATTCGCTCGGCAACCTCGTTTCGAACCAGAAGGAGCGTTACCGGAACGGTGGACTGATCGTCACGCTCGACATTAAGAAAGAACGCAATGGTGCTCTCCGGATCGCTCCCGCCTACACGCCCGGATGGGTCTGTCGTCCCGGTGGCTACCGGATTATTCCTCCGTCTGCGGCTGACTCCATCGCGCTACCAGCTGACCTACGCGCAACCTGCACGCAATTCTTCGAAGACACCCGCGCATTGCTCGAAGGGAACAAGATCTTCGAGGAGAGAGTCCGGTAAAATCGGCCAGCTCATCCTGAAATTCCACCAACACCTGAATCTATACATGCCATGCTCCGCCCCCTATTCGTCGTCCTGCTTTTACTCGTTGTGGCAAGCAACGTCGTCAGGTCGCAGGACACCCACCCGACGGACGATTGGATGGAGCAGCTGCGTGAACTTTCCGAATACACTGACGATGAGTTCGACGAAAAGCGACTTGAAGCACTCTACACCGACCTCTCCCACCTGGCTGAACATCCGATCGACCTCAACACAGCCACCACTTACGACCTTCACCAGCTTCCCTTCCTCTCCGACGCACAAGTCGACTCCATCCTCTCCTACCGCCAGCGGCACCACTACTTCCTCACCGTCTACGAACTGAGAACCATCGACGTCCTCGACTGGATCACACTCCGACGCGTCGCCCCCTTCGTTTGCGTAAACAGACATGGCCCCGAACGCCCGGCTATCACCCTTGCTAATCTGCTACACCACGGCGCCAGCGAATGGATCGTGAAATACAACCAGACTGTGGAACGAAAGCGCGGCTACTCCCCTGCTCCGGACAGCACCTCCCGCCGCTACCTCGGCGAGCCCTTCGGCCACGCCATCCGATACGTCTACACCTTCGACGACCGTCTGCAAGCGGGCTTTGCGGCAGAGAAAGATGCCGGAGAGCCCTTTGCTAATGCGACTCATAAGGGCTACGACTACTATTCGGCTCACCTCGTCCTGAAAGATTTCGGGCACCTGCGCACCCTCGCTGTGGGCGACTTCAAGGCCACCTTTGGGCAAGGGCTCGTCGTAAGTCATGACTATGCGCCCGCCCGTGGCACACTCGCCGCCGAACCCGAGTATCGCAACAACGGTTTCCGCCGCCATTATTCCACCGACGAACAGCAGTTCTTCCGCGGTCTTGCTGCCACCCTCACACTTTCGGACTGGCAGCTGAGCCTCTTCGGGTCGAGCCGCAAAGTGGACGCCACGACAGACGGCACCACCATCACCTCTCTCAAGATCAACGGCCTGCACCGTACCCGCAACGAACGCCTCACCCGACACACGGTCAGCCTGCGTGCCATCGGCGGCAACCTGCGCTATGCCCGCTCCCGCATGCACATCGGACTTACAGCCTTGGCCTACGATTTCGGTGGCCAACGCGTCGATCCACCACCTAAACCTTACAACCACTACGACTTCCGCGGCCGCAGCAACGTCGACCTTGGCCTTGACTACATGATCAAGAACGACCGTCTGAAGCTCTTCGGTGAGACGGCCCTTTCCACCGCCTCTGGCGCCACGGCCACACTCGCCGCCCTGCAATGGACACCCAGCTCCGAGATCATCGCCACCCTACTCTACCGCAACTATTCGCCCCGCTACCACGCCCTTTTTGCCTCTGCCTTCGCGCGCACGGCCCGCGTCCGCAACGAAGAGGGGCTCTACCTCGGCCTCACCTTCACACCCGCCCCACGCTGGTTGCTCACGGGTCATGCCGACCTCTTCCGCTTCCCCTGGATGAAGCCCCGCGTCTGCTTCCCCTCCACCGGCAGCGAATACGCCTTGCGAATCGATTGGACCGATCCACGCGAGATCATCGCGGCTTACGTCCGTTTCCGTAGCCAACGCACTGAAGGCGATGCCGTTCGCGGACATGAGATCGCCCTTCGCCCCATCATCAGACATCGACTCCGCACCCAAATCACCTGTACAATCGACACCGTTTGGGCGCTCCGCACCGCCCTCGACGTCTCGCTTCACCAGCCCGACGGAGCCCCTACCGCACGCGGCCACATGCTCTCCGAGGCCATCAGTTGGCGCCCTCAAAGACTGCCCGTCCGCGCCGAACTCTTCGCCGCCCTCTTCCTGACGGATGGGTTCGCCACCCGACTCTATTCCTACGAGAAAAACCTGCTCTACACCTTCGCCACGCCCTCGCTCTACGGCCGCGGACTGCGCCTCTCCGGCCTGCTCTATTGGCGCCCCGCGGGTCGTCGGCTCACCCTCTCAACTAAAATCGGCTGGACGCACCTCTTCACCGGCGACTCCATCGGCTCAGGCCTCGAAACCATCCGCGGGCGCAATCGCACGGACCTCTATGCCATGCTACGCTGGACGTTCTAAGGTGGGCCGTCGTTAACGCAAAGTGCATGCACACCTACCAGTAGGAGCGGGTAGACGAGTCCAATTTGATTGGACCTATAAGTCCAAAATGATTAGAACTATAAACCCAAATAGATTGGGTTTATGCATCCAAAGTGATTGGGGATATAGACCCAAAGTGATTGGGTTCATGCGCCCAAATCAAACCAAAACACATCCCAAGGTTTGTCACCACTACCCTATAAGGTAGGTCATCACTATCACGTAAGATAGGTCGTCGCTAACAAGCCATGGTATGACATCGCTAACCGGAGACGCACCTATATATAGGCTCCCACAGCCTGTTTTATAGGTCGATGGCGCGGAGGATCTGCTCAGTGGCGCCGCTATGTTGCTGGATATATGCGCCGGCAGACTCTCCCGCCGCAGTGCAGGCGTCGGGGTCGGCGAGGAGCGCATCGAGGCGGGTAGCAAGGGTGGACGCGTCAGTGATGGAGTAGGCGCCGCCGCAAGCGATGAGGTCAAGGGCCTCGCGAAACTTGCGGTGGTTGGGGCCGAAGAGAACGGGAACGCCGTAAACCGCAGCCTCGGGGGCGTTGTGGATGCCGTGGCCGAAGCCGCCGCCGATGTAGGCGATGCGGGCGTAGCGGTAAATGGACGAAAGGAGGCCAAAGGAGTCGACGATGAGGCAGTCAACGCCCGCGGCCGTGTCGGCATCGGCGCGGGAGAGGCGCAGGGCAGGGCGTGTGAGCCGGGCCTCAATGGCGGCGAGGTGCGCCTCGTGGATCTCGTGCGGAGCGAGGATGAGCTTCAGGTCCGGGTGGGCGTTGAAATAGGGGATCAGCAGCGCCTCGTCTTCTGGCCACGAGCTACCGGCAATCAGCACAGGGCGGGCGTCGCGTTCAGCGAAGGCGGCTACGACGGGGAGCGGCCGCGCGGCATGGCGGATGTCGATCACGCGATCGAAGCGGGTGTCGCCCGTGACGGTGACGTTCGTCAGACCGATGCCGGCGAGGAGCTGGCGCGAGGTCTCGTCCTGCACAAAGAGGTGATCGAAACAGCGGAGCGCATCGCGATAAGGTCGGCCGATGGAGCGGAAGAAGAGTTGACCGGGACGGAAAATGCCGGACACAAGGTAGGTGGGGACGCGTCGGCGCCGCAGCTCATCGAGCGTGTTCAGCCAAAACTCGTACTTGACAAAGAGGGCGAGGGTGGGGCGGACACGGTCGAGGAAACGGCGGATGCGGCGTGGGAAGTCGAACGGGAGGTAGCATACGACATCGGCGCCGGGGTAGTCACGGCGGACGTCGTAGCCAGAGGGGGAGAAGAACGTGAGGACGATTTTGTAGTCGGGGTGGCGCTGGCGGATGGCCTCAAGCAGGGGTCGCCCCTGCTCGAACTCACCGAGCGAAGCAGCATGGAGCCAGACGTAGCGCGCACCGGGGACTATCTTCTCACGCAAGACGTCATCAATGCTCCGCCTCCCGTCGATCATCTTGCGCGCCTTCCCATGAAAAGGCGCAGCGGCGTGGACAGCCGCTGCGTAGAGGCGGATAGCCGCCGTATAGAGGGGACGCATCACCCGAGTATTTCGATGGCGCGCTGAATGCGCCGAATGGTTTCGTCCTTGCCGATAGCCTCGGTGATGTGGAAGATCTGCGGCCCAATGCCCTGCCCAACGAGCGCCAGCCGGACGGCATTCATGATGTTGCCGAGATAGTAGCCCTTCGCTGCAATCCACTCCTTGACGTACGCCTCGGTACCCTCCACGTCGAAGGGCTCACGTCCACGCAAGACCTCGATCAGCTCCGTGAGTTGTGCGGCGCTGTCCTCGCGCCAACGCTTCTTGCGGGTCTTCTCGTCGTACTCGGTCGGCGCGACGAAGAAGTAATAGGTCAGCGGCCAGAGTTCGGGCACAAAACTGACGCGCTCCTTCATCAGCCCAACCACCTTCTCGACATACGCCTGGTCGGCATCCTTAATGCCATGACTTTCGAGCACAGGGCGGAACATGTCAGCGATGTCGCGGTCGCTGCGCAGCTGGATATAGCGGTGGTTGAACCACTTGCCTTTCTCGTAATCGAACTTGGCGCCGCTCTTGCTGCAGTGGGTGAGGTCGAAGAGGCGAACCATCTCGTCGAGGGTCATCAGTTCGATGTCGTTGCCCGGGTTCCACCCGAGGAGCGCAAGGAAGTTGATCACCGCCTCAGGCAGGTAGCCACTCTCGCGGTAGCCAGACGACTTTTCGCCACTCTTCGGGTCGTGCCACTCGAGGGGAAAGACGGGGAATCCGAGGCGGTCGCCGTCGCGCTTGCTCAGCTTGCCTCCGCCCTCAGGCTTGAGCAGCAATGGCAGGTGCGCAAACTGCGGCATCGTATCAGCCCAACCGAGGTAACGGTAAAGCAATACATGCAACGGCGCACTCGAGATCCATTCCTCGCCGCGGATCACGTGCGTGATCTCCATCAGATGGTCGTCCACGATGTTCGCCATGTGGTACGTGGGCAGTCCGTCAGCCGATTTGTAAAGCACCTTGTCGTCGAGGATGGACGAGTTGATGACCACCTCACCGCGGATCAAGTCGTTGACGCGGATATCCTCGTTCGGTTCGATGCGGATACGCACCACGTAGCGCGCACCGCTGTCGATCAGCCGCTGCACCTCGTCAGCTGGGAGCGTCAGGGAGTTGCGCATCTGCCCGCGCGTCGAGGCGTCGTATTGGAAGTTGGGGATCTCGCTCCGTTTCGCCTCTAATTCTTCGGGCGTATCAAAAGCGATGTAGGCCAGACCAGCATCCAGCAGCTGGTCGACATACTGGCGATAGATGGCTTTCCGCTCACTCTGTCGGTAGGGGCCATAGTTGCCGCCAAACCCGACGCCCTCGTCGAAGCGGAGGCCAAGCCACTCGAACGACTGAATGATGTATTCCTCGGCGCCAGGCACGAAGCGCTGGGAGTCTGTATCCTCAATGCGGAGAATGAAGTCGCCGCCGTGCTTTTTCGCAAACAGATAGTTGTATAACGCGGTACGTACACCGCCGATGTGAAGGGGTCCCGTAGGACTGGGCGCAAATCGCACCCTAACTTTTCGTTCTGACATGATTCGTATAGGCTTATTCGTTGAAAACGACGCCAAAAATATAGGGCGAATGCTTACCCGCCCTCCATAGCTGCCACAATACGTCCCTCCCCGTCGAACCTATTCGAGACCTATTCCGCCTTTCTGTCTCATCTTTTCCGTCACATAGCATGCTCTGCCCCTTAACGTGAGCTCGATGTAAGAACAAAGTCAGCAAAGAGTTTCTACGGGAGTCACACGTTGGCTGCTACTGCGCGCTATCAAAGACATTCTTCAGGGATTAGGGAGTCCATTCTTTCGTCGAACTCACGTTAAAAAAGAATGGCTTCTCGCATCAAAACGAATATGCCAGCCCAATTCCCACACTGGCTCCAAGCGCGGGGTGATAGTATAGTGCCGTGTCGAGGGTCAGGCCGATGAAGGAATAGCTCACGCCCAGCGAAGGGCTGAAGGGTGACGACTTCACACCGGCACGCAGTTGGAAATTGGCAAAAGGCGTGTACTCTGCCCCGACTGAAAAGAGGAAGGGCTCATACTGCCGATACTCCGCCTCGGCCGACAGTTCCAAGCCCTCGTCCATCATATAACGCGCCCCGAGAAGGACCATCCGCGGCGTCATGTGCACCTGATTCGTCTCATCGGAGCCGATCGAAACAGCGGGGAAATGAAGTACCGACAGTCCCAGCAGCCACTTATCTGTTGGCCGTAGCGCCACACCCACGTCGGCCGACAGCCGCTGCCCGTCCTGCTCAAAGATCTCAGACTGCAGGAGAGCATACTGTACACTCACCCCCAGTGACCACATGCTGCTCAGCCGCTTAGAGACCGAAAGGCGGAACATGCTCTCGCGATATCTGTCATAGCCAAACGAGGCGATGTGCACACCGAACGGCAGGATGCGGTTCGGTACGTTGAGCCCAGCACTGACCGTGACTAACTCCTTCATCCCATAGGGGTTGAAATAGTCACCGCGCAGCTGACGATGTGCAAAGAAGGGCGTCAGCGATGGGTTGAAGAGCGGCGAATAGACGACCTCGGAACCAGCCAATCCCAGCGCACGCGTATCTGGCCGACGCACATTGTCATAAGCTCGCATGTACAGGCTAACAGCGAGGCAAAGCAGTAACAGTAGGGTAAGACGTGTTTTCATACTCTATTTTCATTTGATGTTTAGTGATCTTCATTGCTTCCATGACTGTTTGTTCATAGAAATCGAAATGCTCCCGCAAAGCAAATAATTGTAATGGAAAGCATCAACTATATGAGGACGAATTAGGGTAACCTCGTATCAAAATGGCGATAGGCTCGAGATACACTCTTCATACTTACTCCTACGGAGATCAAAACCACACGTGGTTCCAATGTCTGTACCCCTACGGAAAGCAAAACCACGTGTGGTTTTAATGTCTGTACCTCTACGGAGATCAAAACCACACGTGGTTTTAATGTCTGTACCCCTACGGAAAGCAAAACCACGCGTGGTTCTCATGTCTGTACCCCTACGGAGATTAGAACCACGCGTGGTTCTCATGTCTGTACCCCTACGGAGATTAGAACCACGCGTGGTTTTGATCTCTGTAGCCCCTCAGCCCCCTCACCGTTGTACGGTTTTGCCCTCTCCTAACGAATGGGAATCTTGGAAAAGGAGGCCATGTTCTTAATAGGATCGCCCTTCGTGCGTGAAAGATTATCCCCTATCCATTTCTGATTGACAATAATTCCATCGGACCATAAGATCAAAAAAGAAAGGCTGCCCCCATACAGGAGCAGCCTTCCCTCAATTAATATCACTAGTTGTTACTTCACCAGTGCCTTCACAACCGGTTCGCCTTCAACGGCCACAAGCACAACTCCCTTCGGAGCAGATACCGTAGCACGATCAGAAGTCAATACCGTATTAGCCACCGTCTGACCCAGTACATTGCTGATCACTACACGCTTGCCAGAAGCGTTGAGCACAGTTACAGAACCGTTCTCAGCAACCACCTTCACACCCGTAGTAGCCGGAACAACTACGTTAGAAACAGGATCTTCAGATGTCATCTCTACATTGAACAGATCACCTTCCGGTATTCTCTTCTCTTCGTCAGAGCGGCTGATTACAGGTACACCATTCTGGATCTTCAACCAACCACCAATACACGGTGCGATCATCGGATTCCGATCCGTAATAGGCTCACCACGATATGCAGTCTCAGACTCGATCAAGAAGTCCTTCTGGGGCGATCCACGCTCAACCAAACGGAAGGAGAATACGCAGTCTTTGTGGTAGTTGTTACCCAAAGCGATCTTGCGGATCTTACCGTTCTTCGGTGCAGCCGGTGTCGTATCCGATACGGCATCCAACTTAGCCAAATCAAGCGCCTTCGCATTACCCTTAGCATCAACCTTCGTGTAGAGGTTGCTCAAGTCAGCACCACCAAGGATATAGAGAGCGTCGTTTGCATGGATAGCATCCGTGAACACAAAGCGTTCCCACCGAGTGTTCCAGAGGTAAGTGTTACGCTCGTCATCAACACCGGCCGTTCTCTCCATATTAGCAGAGTCGGTAGCATTGATCAGGTACATACCTCTACGGTAGCCCGGCAGATGGATCGTCAATTCACCATTGTCGTCGCAACCCAATGTATCGCTTACAATCGACGGACGGATCATGAGCAAGTACTGCGGTTTGATATAACCCGTTCCACGGTTTACATAAGCCGTATCCACGAAGATCGAAGTCTTAGCGTTAGGATTAGAGTTGCTACTTACAAGACCCAGATAGTTTCTCGGGCCCTTGTAGTAAGCCTTCTGATCCGTCAGAGCACCCGTATTCTCGAAGAGGTAATCCTTACCTGTCGTCATACTGCTTGTTCTGAAGAACTTCATCGTTCTGGGCGAGTCATCACCGACCTTACCCTCAAGCTCCGTATTGAAGCGACGGTAGATCGGATCTGCATCCTTCTTCAGTCTGAAGGTCGATACACGTGTTACAGAATTACCGCGATAGTCAAACTTCAGCTTCAGCGTCGGTTCGTCTACAGCCATGACAAAGAGACCCGGATTGAATTTACCAGCGATTCTGAGGTTCCTCATCATCAGGTCAGAGACCTGAGATCCCAGCGTCTGAGTCATATAAGTCTTCAGCTGCGTAGAATCTGCACTCTGCATAGCCACCGTATCCATTACCTGTACAAGAGCGAAGTCTTTTACACCATCGTTCTCCATATATACATCACGCAAGTAGAAGACGGGTCTACCCAGAATGTGGGTAAGAGGAGCTGTCAATCTCGAGCTCAATGAATAGTAGTGCTGTGCAGCATTGCTTACAGAAAGCGTACCCAAGCAGTACTTGAACGGATTCTCGAAGTTCAGACGATAAGCCTGACGCTTCAGCGTTACGAGGTCGCCTACTTGATTCCTATTAGAAACCACCTTGTAACCGTACTCGTTCAACTTACCATTCTCAGCACCGATCGTATCCATACGGAAGTAGGCAACATCGAAATTGTCCTTAGCACCGATATAGAGAACCGTATCCGTTTTGGGATAAGCATTCATATCGAAGTTCTTAGCGGTTGATATGTAACGGCTGTCATCGATACCACTTGCATAGTTAAATGCATAGAGGTTCACGATCGAAGTATCCGGATTAATCCACTGGTAACCCAGCAACGGATCATTCTTATACTTCTTCGGCAACGCAATAAACGTAGCGCCGTTCTTTTCACTCATGTTCGACTTAGCAGCATCGAACGTGGTCGTTCTCTCGTTCACCTTCTTCTCCTCATTCCATCTCCAGCGATCAGTACGGAAAGAGAAGTGCTCCATGTCTTTCTTCAACTGTACGTTTTCGAAAGCCAGACCATACTTATTACCAACTCGATGACCAAACTCACGGTTAATGATGTTGATCGGAGAGTTCTCCGAGTTCCTATAACGCTTCTCTACAATCCACTGGAAAGAAGGAAGTTCTTCCGGATGTACGAACTCGTCTAAGTAAGTCCAAACAGCAGAATCGTGAGCTGAGTACAACGGAACATGCAGATACTGCCCATCCGTATTACGGATCAGATACAAATCTGACGGGATCGAAACGCGATCAGAACCAGTAGCCAAGCAAGGAGTATAGTAGCCACCAAAATTGATGTGCGTATTGATACTGCAATCACCGGCTGGTAAGAATCCGCTATGGTTCGAGTGGAGAGTAACCTCACGTCCCGATGCCAGATTCTGAATCGATACATACAAACGATGACGATACTTATATGGTAATGGAGCATCCTCACCTCTCGTATTATAAGCGAATGTCATAAAGCCATCCCTTAAGCGAGCTGTCTTTATCTGATTACTGTCAAGGCCATTCGAGAGCGGAAATAAGCCATTAATCATAGTAGTTGTATTCGTAGTCCGAAGCGTAGTACGTGCCGCACCCAGATGTCCACTAAGCTTATCACTCTGCATATAGAGTACGCCCGTATCAGGAATTGCAGCAAACGTATAACGCTGTTGAGTCACCCAACCAATGGAACGGACACTATCCGCACCATTACGCCATATGGTAGGATCATATTCCGGACGATAAGCCGCCTTGAATGGATTGATATAAACACTATCTCCCGAAGGATAGTAAACCAGACGCCATACATATTGACCATACATCAACGAGTCCCGACGAGACACTGTATCAGTAGTATCAGTAAGTTTCTTCCACATCTGAGCCTGCGTGCCCGTTGCAAATTTTAAGAACTGATCACCTCCGGCATTACGCACGTGGAAGTTTGAATCAACACGGAGATAATTATTGCCACTCTTCAAGTGCATATAACCCATGTAGTCCAATACAGAGTCAGGGAAAGCCACAAACATCGTATCTGCCAAACGGGGATTCTGCCAATCGCCAGTGAAAGAAGGCGTAGGCGATGCATTTGATTGTAAGAATGCCACATCAACCAAAGCAGCACGATGCACATTTGTATCAAGTTGTGCTGCCTTCAGACCAGAGGTGAAAATATTGTTCGACGCAGCGTCCGGAGAGAATTTCAGCGGATTCGTACGACTCAATGAATTGAAATCATTGGCATCCAATGCGAACGGAAGCGCTTCACGCAAAGTGAAGTAGAGCATACCATCCACTTTACCAGCCCTTACATCCGTTGCCGGAGCAATCTTCACACAGATAAAGCTATCCGGAACTAATTTCCCAAAATTGGAGCCACCAGAAGTATCACGCGGCATACACAATACAGCCACTGTATCATGCGTGTCATCCAAATAAGTAACCAATGGACGACCTGTATTTAAAACAGTTGCATAAGTCTCTGAGAACTCCCATCCAGAAAGGCCACCAGGAACTAACGAGGTATCACCATGTGCAGGAGACATTCTCCAGTTATTCCGATCTGCATTTAAGGAACTAGATGAGTCACGTCTCCAACTCTCATGATTATAAGCATCTATTTCCAACAGAGTCTCATACTGCTTATTCGTAAAATCAAATGTTGGATTCTGCCCCTGTAGATAGTCCGTCACATTTACACACCACAGAGCAGAGGCTGAAATCTCTGTCTTCGGCGTATTATCCTTAAAATAACCCTTCCATTTAGCCTTTACAGAGTCTCGACTTCCTGAACGTCTGATTACATTAAGCGTATCAACAAAAAGGGAGTACCTCCCATTTTTGTTTGTATCCGGCCGCATAAACAGAACCATTAAATTCTTCGATCCATTATTACCGTCTGGTATGTAAGAATTAATCGTATCTCCGCGGCCTCCCTGCAGTTCACTCAGTGGGAGAGTGGGAGGAGTGAATCCCACGACACTATCTACAGATAAGTAGTAATAGCCTTTGTTGGGGCCAGCCTGCAATTTTCTCACGGGTTTTCCCACACGCAGGTCTTGCTTCTTTAAGAAGGTACTCCTCCCCTGGGCATTACCCGAGACCGCAAATAGCCCCAACATGAGAATTCCCGCTAATAGCGTGAAAATCTTTTTGTTCATAATCATTATCGTTTTAATATTCAAATAGTCGATTATAATTCGATCGAAGGAATCCGGACGGTAGATAGAACTCTACCGTCCGAAAATCTTCATCCCTATCTTTTACTTCACGACAGCCTTCACTGCATTCTCACCTTCTACCGACACAATAACGACACCTTGTGGTGCAGAAATCGTCTCGTTATCAGATGCCAATACGGCTTTTGCTACCGTTTGTCCCAAGATATTGCTTACAGTAACAGCCTTACCTGAAGCATTCAGAACAGTCACGTTACCAACACCAGCAGTTACCACTACATTCGTCGTAGATACTTCCTTGTTAGCCAACGGAGCCTTGTCCGTCTTACGTACATTCCAAACTTCGGCCTCAGTAATCGCATCGTAGTACGATCCACGGCTGACAACAGGCACACCATTCTGAATCTTGATCCATGCACCCTGCATCGGAGCAATCATGCGTCCAGCACCACGATTCCATGTCTCAGACTCGATCAAGAAGTCTTTCTTCGATCCACCACGAGGTTCGATATAGCGGAACGAGAACACTTCGTCCTTATGGAGATTGTTACCCAAGAATACTTTCTTTACACGCGGTGTGTTGTTCAGTTTCTTGTAGTTCACATAACGCTGTCCGTTAGCACCTTTCACATAGAACTCTTCAATCGAATGTCCATTAAGAACATACAACGTATCGCCTGCATGGATAGCAGGAGTGAAGGCCAAACGATCCCAGTTAGAAGGCAAGATGTAATCACGATCGCGGATGGCACTCTGCGAACCCAATTGAGGATCAGTGCGTGCAGAATCCGTCTCGTTACGTAAGAAGCGGCCATATACATATGGACGATTCAACTCATCTTCGCCACAAACCGGGCAACCCAGCCAACCAAATTCCGGACCTACTACCAGCAAGTACTGCGGTTTGATCAGACCCGTACCACGGTTCACATAAGCAGTATCTACATAAATAGCCCAATCTGTATCAATGTGGCGTTTGAATACCTGATCCTTATCCTTATTCTTGATAGCATCGTCTGCATTCTCTACACCAGCGAAATTGATATTGCTATAGCCAGCCGCATTCTGCTTCTTAGTCGCAGAATATACACTGTGCGCATCTTCATACAGATAATCATTGGGCTTTGCTGTACGACGGAATGCTACCGTATCAGGATCATCAGTTGCAATAGACCCTTCATCTAAAGAATTGAAGCGACGATACAATGGCTCTGTTTCATGAGTCAAAGCAAACGTTGAAACACGATACGTACCAATCGTCTTCGGCTGTGCGGCTACATACATCGGAGCGTGATCCGTTACGCTAGCAGCTACTACACCAAACGAATTCTGCCTGATGCTGCCATGACTCCAATCATAAGCCTTAATCGTATCCGTAACAGCAAGACCCTTTACATACGTCAGGTAGTGGAAGTTCGAGATATCGATTCGATCTAACAGCGTATAGTAATCCTTCCCATTTGTCTCATACGTAAAGCGCAGATAGAACTTCGCCTTATTCAAACGACGACTATTCGCATTTCTCTCTGGCGTATAACCATAACGTGCATTGTCGTCCATTACAACATAGTTCTCATTCCGCTTAAACTTCCAATAGTCATTCACTTGTAAGTGATAGAACCAGCGTTTCAACGGAGCGATATAGTCGTCGCTATTTGTGTTACTGAAGTTAGCTAATAGACCATCATTCCAGCCAATACCATATTTCTCAACACCATAAGCCTCTCTACGCAGAGTGTCGGGGACAACAAGTTGGAAGTATGTTCTGTCATCCTTTAAGATATATAAACCTGTATCTGTGCTCGAAGCATTGTCACGGAAGCCCATATAGTGATTACCATCACTCAACTTATTCAAGTAATTGAAGGCATAAGCGAACCAATTCAATGAGTCAGTTGCTTCCTTAATAGCAGCAGCCTCATCGGGATTCTTACTAAAGAACTTATATCCCAAGTAAGGATCATTACGATATGGCTTCGGAACTACAGTAAAACCAGCCAGATTTACATAGTTTCTACCCATAATCGGGCTATAGTCACGTCCTAATCCGTTTTCGTCAATACGATGCCATACACCCTTAAACAGATGGTAGTCATTATATACTTGAACAAACTCGATGCGGATATTATTGAATTCACGGTTCGTCAGATGAATCTTCGATATACCCGATCCATCATTCACCTTCGTCACAAACCACTGGTCAGACGGTGTACGATTTGCATTTTCAATATCTTCCAGACGCATCCATTGGGGTGTGAGGTCACCTGCATACATCGGAACCACTAAGTAGCGACCCTCACGATCCCTTACCGTATACAAGTTCGAAGGAACAGTTGTCCGATCCGTATCATATACCACGCAATTATTAATATTGAAATGAATGCGTGTATTAGCCGGTGCATTGGCTACTGTTAGTATACGACCAGCCGTAGCATTTAGATCCTGTACACGAAGAATTAAATAATTCAAAATATCATTGTTGTATAAGTCCTCATTAAGAGAGTATGAACCCGGATCTTTCTGAGTACCATAACTTACATGATTCTTATACCCCTTCACATTGACAATCAAGCTATCCTCTGAAGGATAGTAAACCAAGCGCCATTTACTCTGATCTTCATTAGTAGCACCTGTCGTTTCAATCTTTGGATAACGAATACCCAAGTCACTATTGTAGTCCGACGTGGACATAGTTATATACTGACCTCCGGTGGTATTCAAGTAAAGATAATGATTATCCTTCCCACGGGTAGATGACTGAACATCCGTAGCCTTCAGCAATTGAGCAAAAGCATTCGTCTGTCCTGGTGTTACATCTGGAGAGAAGAACAGCTGAACCGGGCCTTCCGTCGGATTTTGATGCATCTTCGTATTGAAATCGTGAGCAGTCAACACTCTCGGAGATGCATTGACCAATCTGAAGCGAACCAATTCCTTTTTGTAAAAGCTTGAAGTATCAGCGAACTCATTCTTATGAGCTACAACTAGACGAATTTTACCCTGCGAGGTACCCGCAGAAGGAACTGCAAACGTCAGATAATAATCTGGTTTTACTTCAATTGCTAAATATTGATCTTTCTCTAATTCTGCAGATCCGTGTGCTCCATTATATGTACGTGAAAATTTCCATTTAGACAAGTTACCACCTACCAACGGAGCTGACGTCTGACCCGCAATCAGATCAATGCCATAACCTGGAACCAATCGTGCCCACCAATCGTGGTAGATTTCAGTTCGTGTACTCGTCGTACCCGTATCAGTAAACAAATGAGGCTGATAGTCGAATGCCAGCTCCGTCCCATACTCTTTGTTTATAAAGGTAAAGGCGGGAACTTTTCCTGCATTCTCTGGTCTACCAACATTGACGCACCACAAGGAGGAACGCAATTTGAAAAATGCAGAATCTGGATCTCCATCCTTATTCCACACATAAGCACTATCAGCAAAGTCCAAACGACCCTCCTGATCCATCATCAAAACGCTATCCTTAATAGCCCTCTGACCGATGAACGACACCTGAAGGTGGTAAGCACCCTTTCCTGTGCCATCGGGTAGATACTTTACAGAATCCCCCCATGCAGGCCTAGCACTTGCCCCTACTGCTCCTAAGAGTAGCATGAACGAAGCTGCCAACAAAGTAAATACTTTTTTGTTCATAATCAATTAGTTAAATATTAATACTCGTAAAATCTCTTCTTTCGCCTCATCCTTCGCCTCTGCAACCAACAATCGCTGCTTAGCTCCACACGAGTCAATCGCCGCAACAAAAATACAGATTTGCCCTATTCTCACAATCCATCCCCCTCTTTTTTCTGATCCACTCTTCTAATTCTTATCCAAAAGGCAAAGCGCTCCAACAAAACAGTAAAATCCAAGAACAAACAGCGCTATGCTCATCTTTCACTCTCGAACCTTAATCCCTCTCTGAAGCACACTTGCATCTATTCGGTATCTATTACACATAGACAATCTCCAAGGCTACTTTTTCATCCTAGCATTCTATTCCGCACCACTTCTTACGTAAAATCGATCTCCTTCTATCGAAGCTTAAGGACTTCTACGTGACTTGACTTATTCCGCATAGAGGTGTTCTGCATTTCTCTTTTACAAGAAAGGGTATACGCCTATATATATATACGTATACCCTTCACATTCCTATTATTTTTATTTGAGCCGAAACCCGGACTCGAACCGGGGACCTATTCATTACGAATGAATTGCTCTACCAACTGAGCCATTTCGGCAATTTACGACTATGATCTTATCAAATCCAACAATCGTTCTTCTTATCGGGGGACAAAGATAGAGCTTTATTCCATATCTGGAAATAGTTTCCGATAAAAATCATCCAGTTCTTTTTCTAAGCCCTCCATCAAGCATTCCTCTCCTTTTTCTGACTGCTCTTTCTGTCCAAACAACACTTCTGACTCTTTAAACTCATCATCTACTAGACTAATAAAGAACGGCTTTGAACACTTTGGATGATTAAAGACGCCTTTCGCTGCCACACGAGCTATTGCCGAACGAATCATCGCAAGTTTTCGCTGCAAAAAAACAGCTCCCTTATTGCGCGGATCAGCCCAATCGAAGATGACCTTCTTCTTTAATAAGTGTTCAGGCTCATCAAAAATCTGGATCTCACCTGCGTCAGCCTCCAGTTGCACGTACAAACGGCTGATCGTCTGTATTGCTCCATCTTTTGTTACCCGGTCTATCGCGGATAAGAATATGGACTCTATTATTCCCTGAATCTTTGGATTCTCTTTCACGTATTCTTCTGTTTGTCGGCGGGCAAAGATAGAAGGGTTGGCCGGAGATTCTAAAAGCAGGTGCCTATTTCTTTGTGCTGTACCCCTTCCCTTGGTGGCCTCGAAATTCACATCTATACAAAGCCACATCGTGGAACATCGCAAGACTCACTTCCTCCAATCCCTCAGTTCTTTGTCAGAGCGAAGACGCTGCTTCATGGCTTCCGTGTAGCGTCGCTGGCGATTGAGTGTGGTGGAGTCTACCACCGAGGCATACTCGAGATAGTGGGTGTAGGAACGTTCGGCCCAGTCGGAGGCTATTGATAGATTGCCACATAGCTCCTCGCTAACAGCAATGTTGGAGGCTAAACGTGCCTTGACTTTCCCGTTTCGAGCTTGGTCGTAGAGGCGATGCCAGATTGCGGCGGCCTCCTTCCATTTCTCTGCAGCGGCATAGGCGCTGGCCTCTTTCCATGCGGATGAAGAGGAGGTATAGTACCAACGAACATTCGGTTCCCAGTGTGGAACAAAGCGCGAAGAGGATTTGTCAGCCATGTAGAGTGAAACTTCACGTAATACGGTACGCATGGCCTGGCTAATGGCTTCGGGGCTATCGATGGTACCCTCTAACGCAGCGCGGAGCGTGTCGGATAGGTGGACGGTACGGGCCATCGTTAGGGTATCGGATGGGATGGATAGACGGATGAGACCAGACACTTCGACCCGTAACGGCTCGTGGGTGAGAAAATAGAGCGGGTCGACGTCCCCTTTGATGCTGAACTGTAGGCGATCGAGCGAGATGACGGCGTCTACACCCTCGTCCGTACATAGTTGGCGGACTTCGGAGGCTGATAGCGGTTGATCGGAGAGGTGGGAGGGGCGATAAGCTCTGTCGTAGAGACGAACATCGTCGTAACGGTGTGCATCGGCGATGCGTTCGCCCAAGGTGTGGCAGTAGTAAAACGCCATGCTGTCAGTCGTCACTTCCTTCACCTCCAGTGGAATCTTCCCCAACGTCAATGCACAAGGGGCGACAGATGGCATCGCAGCGTTATCCACAATCAGCACTCGACGGACTGTGTGCGGAACATGCAGCTCGGAAGGCTCCAAAGTGTCGATCCCAATGAAGCGGATGGTACTGCATGAGGCAAGTAACAGTAAGAGGCTGAGGCATACGTATATGCCCCAACCTCTTCTTTTATCGGTTTGTGTCATTTCTCTACTTCGATAAGTCACGCATTGTCTTTCAGCTTAGCCACGTTTTCTCGCAGGAGCGCGAGTTTACTCTCGGCATCGGCACGCTTCTTTCGCTCGACAGCCACGACTTCGGGCTTAGCGTTGGCGACAAACTTCTCATTGCCGAGCTTCTTCATCACCGAACGAAGGAAGCCCTCGAGGTAGTCAATCTCAGCTTCCATCTTCTGGATCTCTTCAGCCACATCGATGGTGTTGCCCAGCGGTACAGCATATTCTGTCGTGCCGACCATAAACGAGGCGGCAGTGGCATCTTTCGGAGCTCGCACGATCGTATCGACGTTGCACATCTTCATAATGACCGGATTATACGCCTCGTTATGATCACCCGTAACGACCTGCAACGTGAGCGACTCCTTGTTCGGGATGTTGCGCTCGAGTCGAATGGAGCGTACACCGCCCACGATGCTCTTTACCACCTCAAAGTCGGCCGTCAATCGGTCGTTCGTTTGCTCCGGGTGAGGCTGCTGAGTGACCATAATGCTCTCACCCGGCTGACGATCGGCCAATGCCTGCCATACTTCTTCCGTGATGAAGGGCATAAACGGATGAAGGGTCAGCATGAGTTTCTCAAACAGCGAAATCGTGGAACGATATGTTTTTGCATCGATGGGCTGACCGTAAGCAGGCTTAACAGCCTCGAGATACCACGCAGAGAACTCATCACGAAAGAGTTTGTAAGCCGTCATCAACGCTTCGGAGATACGGTACCTCGAGAAATCATCCTCAAGTTCCACGATCGTCGCGCAGAACTTCGCCTCCATCCAATCGATCGCAATTCTTGCCGCATCGGGCTGTTCTGCTGCATCGGAAACCTCCCAACTCTTCACCAAACGGAGTGCGTTCCAGATCTTGTTGTTGAAGTTGCGCCCCTGTTCGCACAACGACTCGTCGAAGAGGATGTCGTTACCCGCTGGAGCGGCCAGCATGATACCCATGCGCACCCCATCGGCACCGTATTGGTCGATAAGAGCGAGCGGATCGGGTGAGTTGCCGAGCGACTTCGACATCTTCCGCCCGAGCTTGTCGCGCACGATGCCGGTGAAGTAGACGCTACGGAAGGGCTTATCCCCCTCATACTCATAGCCGGCCATGATCATACGCGCCACCCAGAAGAAGATGATATCTGGGCCAGTGACAAGGTCCGCCGTGGGGTAGTAATAACGCATTTCGTCGTTACCGGGATGGTTAATTCCGTCGAAGAGGGCGATGGGCCAAAGCCAAGAAGAGAACCATGTATCAAGGCAATCCTCATCCTGCCGCAGTGTGAACGAGCGTCCTTTCAACATGGGGTGTTCAGCAGCCTGTGCGCGCGCTTCCTCCTCGGTTTCGGCTACGAGAATCACGACCGGCGCCACATTGCCCGACGTACCCTCATCGGTCGGCGAGGCATAGTAAGCCGGGATGCGATGCCCCCACCACAGTTGGCGACTGATGCACCAATCTTTCACGTTCTCCATCCAGTGGCGGTAGGTGTTCTTGAACTTCGGCGGGTAGAAACGGATCTCGTCGTTCATCACCGCATCGAGTGCCGGCTTAGCCAGACCGTCCATTTTCAGGAACCACTGCATGGAGAGCTTCGGCTCGATGGGCACATTGGTACGCTCGGAGAAGCCCACCTTGTTCGTGTAATCCTCTGTTTTCTCGAGTAGTCCGGCGGCATCAAGGTCGCGGACGATCTGCTCGCGGACGGCGAAGCGATCCATGCCGACGTAGAGCTCGCCCGCCGGAGCGATGGTGCCATTGTCGTTAAAGATGTCGATGGAGGGGAGGTTGTATTTCTCGCCCAGCATATAGTCGTTTACGTCGTGCGCGGGGGTGACCTTGAGGCAGCCGGTGCCAAACTCAATGTCGACGTAGTCGTCCTCGATGACGGGGATCTCGCGCCCCACGAGCGGGACAATGACGCGCCGTCCGCGGAGGTGTTGGTTCTTCGGATCGTTCGGATTGATGCACATAGCCGTGTCGCCCATGATCGTTTCGGGTCGGGTCGTAGCCACGATGGCGTATCCGTCTTCGCCGACGATGCGATAGCGCAGGTAGTAGAGTTTGCCCTGTTGCTCCTTATAAATCACCTCCTCGTCGCTGAGGGCGGTGAGGGCGGCGGGGTCCCAATTGACCATGCGGACGCCACGATAGATCAGTCCCTTACGGTACAGATCGCAGAAGACGCGGATGACGCTCCGGGAGCGGATGTCGTCCATAGTGAAGGCCGTGCGATCCCAGTCGCAGGAGGCGCCAAGGCGTCGGAGTTGCTTGAGGATGATGCCTCCGTGCTCCTCTTTCCACTCCCAAGCGTGGCGCAAAAACTCCTCGCGGGTGAGGTCTGACTTGCGGATGCCGCGCTCAGCCAGTCGTGCCACCACCTTGGCCTCGGTGGCGATGGAGGCGTGATCCGTGCCCGGCACCCAGCAGGCATTGCGGCCCGTCATGCGTGCACGGCGCACAAGGATGTCCTGAATCGTGTTGTTGAGCATGTGCCCCATGTGGAGCACGCCGGTGACGTTGGGCGGCGGGATGACCACCGTGTACGGCTCGCGCTCGTCCGGAAGGGAGCGAAAGAAACCGTTGTCCAACCAGTATTGATACCATTTCCCCTCGACCGACGAGGGATCGTATTTCGATGCTAATGCCATGTTCCTATGATTTTTAATTGCAGCGCGCAAAAGTAAGCAGCAGCGGTGAACGTTTAGAGGCGACAACAACGCCAACTAAGGATCAATGGAGGCGTTTCTTTGAGTAATTTTTACCGATGACTGGCCAACGGTGAAAATTACTCAAGGAAATTCCTTCAAAAGAGATCGGTTGGAGGAATTTACTCGGAGAAATTCCTTCAAAAGAGGTCGGTTGGACGAATTTACTCGAGGAAATTCCTTCAAAAGAGATCGGTTGGAGGAAATTACTCGGAGAAATTCCTTCAAAAGAGATCGGTTGGACGAATTTACTCTGGGGAACGCCTTCAAAACGGATCGGTTGGAGGAATTTACTCGAGGGAACAAGACCTCACAGCGCCAGCCGCGTCTCTCCCTTACCCTTGATTCGTAAGCGGATCTCCTTCTTACCGGCTGTATATCGGATGAAATCTTGGCTGGTGAGTAAGGCTCTGGGCGCGCGTCCGTCCAACTCCAGCACCACATCACCTAAGGCGATGCCGGCCTTCGCGGCGATGCCGTCCGGCTCCAATCGATTGACAACGATTCCCTGTTCCCTCTCCTCTATATTGACTCCGAATGCGGAAAGCACGGGCTTAGCGCGCTGTTGCTCGAAGTCTTTGCTCGGTTGGATGTATAGGTCGTTTCCCTCATCTGCTCCATAGTCCAAAATAAAATTGAAGCGATGCATCAGTTGAGCCCCGAAGATGTTCTTGTTAAAAGCAAACTTGGGGTTGTTCGCGATTTGGCAGTTGGGGATCGTTATCCCATCCCACACCACCGGAACGCCATCAAACACAAACAAGGAGTCGATGCTGTTATCCCCCCGAAGCGTAAGAATCACCTTATAAGGATACCGCTCCTTCAGCTGGGCGGACACCTCATTGTTGACTATGACTTCAGCGTCTACCCCGATAGCTAACGAAAATGCCAGATCTTCTTTAAGCGATCCGAGGCGAGCGCTGATACCCTCTTCTTCCAGCCCATCCTGAATCTTATGGAAGCCCTTGCTCTCCTGTTCGAGCCGCTTATCATTAGCAACACTGAATATGCGCACCCGTCCTTCATCCACTGAAAAAAGCCAATTGCATTGCTGCATGATGTTGAACCCCAAGACACCATTTCCCATCAAGTTATCACGTCTAATGTCCGCCTTTGCCTCATCTAAAGCAATGACCACATGCATCTGCCCCTCCTTAACCGAAAAGATCCTTTTGCTCCGCTGAAAGATATTGTCTTCGAAAACGCTGTCTCCCACCAGCAAATGCATGTAATTGTGCTTACCGACAGACGCAAAAAGGGGATTCATCGCGAACGTATCTATGCGAAAATCAGGAATGCGGTAGAGGCGTAGCCAATCCCACTGTCCACGAACATTTCTCGTAGGCAGCGGAGCCCTTCCGAAATAGATGGCGTGATATTTCTTGAGGTCTTCTTCTTTCATCAAGCAAATCCCGCTTGTGCTTATGCCCATGTTCACCTCTTTACCACCAATGGTGCATCGCACGGAGAAACAACCGTCATAGGAAAAAGGAATGTCAAGAGACAGTTCATCCGGAATGCGTTGAAACTCCTGATAGTTGTGCACACTGTATCGCACGATCGGATACAGAAAATAACCGACACTCAACAGGAGGACGGCGAGGACGGCGAGGATGATTGCTCTCTTCTTGC
Source organism: Tannerella serpentiformis (assembly GCF_003033925.1). Classification (NCBI taxonomy): domain Bacteria; kingdom Pseudomonadati; phylum Bacteroidota; class Bacteroidia; order Bacteroidales; family Tannerellaceae; genus Tannerella; species Tannerella serpentiformis. The sequence continues at coordinate 1,908,095 of NZ_CP028365.1, read as the reverse complement.
GTCGAATTTTCATTGCAGTAAGCTGGGGATATAGATGTCTCAAGAAAAAAGGAGAATAGCCAATAGCCGCCACCTCGGGGGGGGCGGAACACAAATAGAGGTAGGGTAGCCACATCAAAATGAGAGATAGCCTTGGGGGGGACATGCGTTTTCCGCGCTCCACACCCCTACGGAGATCAAAACCACACGTGGTTTAGATGCGGTTGCCCTACAAATAGGGGCGCTATTCCCCGAAGGTAGCGCCCCTATGCTTCATCGGTGAACCGGCCACTCTGGGCCAGCCGCTCATTGCTCAGGTACGACGGCGAAGAAGACCAGGTCGGCGTCGCTGTCGTTGACGAGGCTGTGCGTGTGGCCTTTCGGGCAGTAGTGACACTGGCCAGCGGCGACGCGCTCCTCGCCGTCCGCAAGCAGCACCTTGCCACGGCCCTCAAGGAGGTATATAATCTCACTGCTCGTCTCGTGCGTATGCAAGCCGATCGAAGCGCCCGGCTCGAGTCGGCCGTACATGATGCGGTTCTGCCCGTCGAAGAACATGCGGGCGATGTACTCTTTCTCGCCGCCCTTGAAGTTCGGCAGGCGTTGTTCTGGGATGTTGGGGAAGTCGATAATCATAATTGAATGGGGTTAGAGGGGGGGGGTTACCTGATGGCGTACAGCGTGCTGATCGACTCGTCGTGGCAGACGCGGCGGATGGCTTCAGCGAACATGTCGGCCACAGAGAGGATCGTGACTTTGCTGCACTCCTTCTGGTAGGGGATCGAGTCGGTGAAGATCATCTCCTCGAGGCAGGAGTTGGCAATGCGCTCCGTGGCGGGATCGGACATGACAGCGTGGCTGGCCATCGCGCGGACGGACTTGGCGCCGTGTTGCTTGAGCAGGTCGGCTGCACGGGTGATGGTGCCAGCCGTGTCCACAATGTCGTCGATAAGAAGGACGTCCTTCCCCTCCACGTCGCCGAGGATCTTCATGTCGCTGATCTGGTTGGCCTTTAGGCGCCTCTTGTAGCAGATCACCATCGGCAGCTCGAGGAACTTAGAGTAGCTGCTGGCGCGCTTCGTGCCGCCCACGTCGGGCGTGGCTATAACGAGGTTGTCGAAGGGTAACTCCTCGCGGATGTAGTCTAAGAAGACCGACGAGGCGTAGAGGTGATCGACGGGCACGTTGAAGAAGCCCTGGATCTGGTCAGCGTGCAGGTCCATAGTGATCAGGCGATCGAGACCGGCTACGCTGAGCAGGTCGGCAATCAGCTTGGCGCCGATGGAGACGCGGGGCTTGTCCTTCCTGTCCTGCCGCGCCCAACCGAAGTAGGGAATGACGGCAATGACCGAGTGCGCCGAGGCGCGTTTGGCTGCGTCCATCATCAGCAGCAGCTCCATGAGGTTGTCCGAGTTGGGAAAGGTGGATTGCACAAGGAAGACATCCTTGCCGCGGATACTTTCTTCGTACGAGACGGAAAATTCACCGTCAGCGAAATGCTCGATGTTCATCTGCCCGAGAGGGCAATGCAGGCTTTTGCAGATTCGCTCTGCGAGGTAACGGGAGTTGGTTCCCGAGAAGATGGCAAAAGGCGTATAAGCACTCATCCGTTTAGTGGGTTGTAAGTAGTTTGAGCGCGGAGGGGCGTCCTTCACCGGTTGCGATGGCGGACTGTCTCCCCCGCTGTATCAGTTAAAAATATGGCGCCAAAAGTAGGGCGCGACGAGCTAAAATCTAAAAGCTCCCTATGAACGGGGTCACGACAGGCCGGAGTAATCGAACTTCAGCAGCCGACCGGAGCACGGCGGCAGCTCCACCTCATAGGCACAGGCGTGGGTCAGGGTGCCGATGGCAACCGTGCCCGTGAGGAGGTCGGTCAGGCGGGCGGGGGCATTGTCGGGGATGGACATGGCGCGGAAGGCGTCCTCGGGGATGCGTATCCGGACACGCCGCGGAGTATCGGCAAAGTTCACGGCCACGAGCACCACCACCTCGTCGGCCTTGCGTAGATAAGCGTACTGGCGGGCGGGGTCGAAGCTGTCGGAGGCAGGATTGACGTACATCAGATCGAAGAACGTGCCCTCGGCCAGGGCCTTCTCCTCACGCGAGAGGCGCAGGATGGCCGTGTATTGGTGCAGCAGGCTACGCTCGGCGTCGGTCAGGAGGGCCTCGTCGTAGCGTCCGCCGTGACAACGTCGGCGCAGGGTGTCGAGGCTCCAATAGTCGAAGATGGACGTGCGACCGTCGCGTCCGCTAAAGCCCTCCTCGTCCATGCCACGCTCGCCGAGCTCTTGGCCGAAGTAGACCATCACCGGGCCCGTGCCGATGGTAGCGGCGACGATCATCGCGGGGATACCCGCCTCGGCGCGGCCGGCGAAGAAGTCGGAAGCGATGCGCTGCTCGTCGTGGTTCTCGAGGAAAGAGAGCATGTGCGGGCGGATGTCGTCGACGGCCTGCCAGCATTCCGTGATGCGTGAGGCTGGGGCATGGCCGCAGACGACGCTGCGGAGTGTGTCGTAGAGCCCCACCTTGTCGTAGAGATAATCGAAGCCGCCGGTGCGGATATAGTCACGATAGAGCGCGGACTGGTAGACCTCGGCGATGAAGATGACCTGCTTCCAACTCTTGACCCGCGGGATGACCCACTGCCAGAACTCGACGGGCACCATCTCAGCCATGTCGCAACGGAAGCCGTCCACGCCGCGGGCGATCCAGAAGCGGAGGATGGCCAGCATCTTATGCCACGTGTCGGGCACGGGATAGAAATACTTCGTGCCACCGCCTTGCAGGTCGACGCCATAGTTGAGCTTCACCGTCTCATACCAGTCGTTGCGGCCGGGCGTGGCGCTGAAGCAGTCGTTGCCGGTGACCTTGGCGGGAAATTCGCTGTACTCAAAGTCCTCCTGTTTGGCGCCGAAGTGGAACGCGAGGGCCTGTCCGGGCAGGTAGTAGAAGTTGTTGTCGCGGGCGAAGGCGCGGCTGGTGTCGTCGTTCTGACCAAGGTCGGGCTCGAGGGGATCCTTGGCGTCGGAGTGGTATTGACGGGCCACGTGGTTGGGCACGAAATCGATGAGGACCTTCAGCCCAGCCTCATGCGTCCGCTCCACGAGGGCCTCAAACTCGGCCATGCGGTCGGGCACGCTCACGGCCAGATCGGGCGCCACGTCGTAGTAATCCTTCACCGCGTAGGGCGATCCGGCCTTGCCCTTAACCACGGCGTTGTGATCCTTGGGGATGCCATAGGCGGAGTAGTCCGTGCGGGTGGCGTGCTCTAAGATGCCGGTGTACCAGACGTGCGTCGCGCCCAATTGGCGAATGGCATCGAGCGCCTCGGGGGTGAAGTCGGCCATCTTGCCGCAGCCGTTCTCTTCAATGTTGCCATACTCCTTCGCGGGGCACTGCATGTTGCCAAAGATCCGCGGGAGGACTTGATAGATGATGGGTTTCTTGCTGTTCTTATTCATAGTGAGTGACGGATGTAGGGGGGGAGACGGAGTGCTTCTTTTATGCAAGAAGCAAAAGGAGATCAAGGCCTCTACCGAGGGCGGCCGACTTCGCTAGCTACCTGCTTGGTGGGGGCAGCCGACTTGGGCGCGGTACGTTTGGGCGGCGGATAGGCGCGCAGGAGCTTATTGTTCTTATCGGCCGTCCGGGCCAGGCGGTTGTAGGCGCGGACAGCGGTGACATAGCCCACGCGGGCGATGTGGTCGATATTCTTCAGGTCGAAGAGCTTGTAATGGCCGAACTCCTCGGTCTCGATCAACAGGTCGCAGAGGCGCCGATCCTCGACGGTGTTGGCGCGGAACATATAGTGGAACGAGCGCTCGCCGATGCTGTAGATGTTCTTGCTGTACTTGCGGGCGGTGTAGGGGTTGACGTTGACGCCGATGACCATCTCGCAACTGTCACGGATGATGGAGACGGGGAAGTTGTGGAAGAGTCCGCCGTCGACATAGTGCACGCCGTCGATAACGACGGGGCTGAAGATGATCGGTATGCTGCACGAGGCGCGCACGGCCTCCACGATGGGGCCAGAGCTGAACCGATGGCCGCAGCCGTTGTCGAGATCGGTGGCCATGACGATGGTGGGGATACGAAGCTCCTCGAAGGTCTTGGCGCGGAGGTTACGCTTCAGAAACTCACTCACGCCACGGCTGTCGAACAGGCCCGTGGTGGGCACTTGCACCCGAGCAAACTCGGAGAACTCACGCCCGGCGAACATTTCGCGGATCTCGTCCGAGGTGTGTCCGTCGGCCCACAGCACAGCCGCTATGGCGCCGGCGCTGGTGCCCACAATGACGTCGGGACGAATACCGCGCTCCTCCAAAAACTTAAAGACGCCCACATAGGCCAATCCTTTGGCTCCACCGCCGCTCAGGGCCAGTCCGAGTCGGTAGGGCTTCCTCGGCTCGATCCATTTCAATAAGGGGAAATTCATACGTAATGCTCAAATAACCAATTGCTATAACAGTCGGACAAAAGTATGGTTTAGCAGTAAAACGCATCTCCGCCAACGCTCCCCCATTCGCATGCCTCGAATAGGTGCACTCTGGCTCTCCTTTTCTAAGCATACAGCCAGCAGAGAGTCTCTACGGAAGCCACGCGAGGGCCAAAACGTTTCTGGAAATGCTTGCAGAAGTTCTGCAAGGGCCGTTTCCTCCATTTTGGCATTTGCAGCGTTCCTGCAAACACCAAAAAATTCTTCGAGGCATTTGCAGCATTCCTGCAAACACCAAAAAATTCTTCGAGGCACTTGCAGCATTCCTGCAAACACCAAAAAGTTTTTCGGGGCATTTGCAGCATTCCTGCAAACGCCAAAAAGTTTTTCGGGGCATTTGCAGCATTCCTGCAAACGCCAAAAAGTTTTTCGGGGCTCTTGCAGCGTTGCTGCAAACGTTTCCAAAAACACTTTGGCCGTTAGAGCGCTCTATCAAAGACATGCTCCAGGGGCAACAAACCTCATTCTTTCGTCGAACTCGCGTTGCGTATAGAATGGGCGCCGTTGTCAGACAAGAATATCCAACGTGCCCGAAGGTTTTTCTGTCCAAGAAAGGCCGACGCCTCGTCCGCGCATCATGACGGAGAGAGGCGTCGGCCCAATTGGAGCCCTTCAGCTATTCTCGATGTACCCGGCCAAACTTCCCTGCCCTCGGCAGAGGGCTTTTTCTTGCCTTGATGCAAGAAAAGAAGCAAAAGAAGATCAAGGCGTCAGGGACGCCTGCCAAATTTGGCGGGGTACCCGATGGGGGCCGGCCATTTTGGGGACTTTCGGCGATTCTCGATGTACCCAGCCAAACTTCCCTGCCCTCGGCAGAGGGCTTTTAATCACTGATCGTTAGCTCGCGGGCGCCGTCGGCTTGCTCGGTGATGTGGACGCGGACGGCTTGGGGCGGGAGGAGCGACTCGATGCGCTCGGGCCACTCGATAAAGCTCCACGAGGGGCGCTCGAAATAGTCTTCGGTGCCAATGTCGAGGGCTTCAGCGAGGGTGCGGATGCGGTAGAAGTCGAAGTGGTAGATGAGGTGATCGGCGTCGCGGCCGACATACTCGTTGACGATGGCGAAAGTGGGGCTGTTGATGGCGTCGCGGACACCGAGGGCTTCGCAGAGGGCCTTGATGAAGGTGGTCTTGCCGGCGCCCATCTCGCCGTAGAAGGCTACGACACGGGGCGCGGGGCCGACGGTGCGGAGGAACTCCTGGGCCGCGTCGTGGAGGTAGGCCAGCGAGGGGATGTGGATCGTGCTCATTTGGGTTGCAGGGTGATGAAGGGCACCATCATCTCCTCCATCGAGATACCGCCATGCTGGAAGGTGCCTCGATAGTAGGGGACGTAGTAGTTGTAATTGTTGGGGTAAGCGAAGAAGTAGGCGTTGGTGGCGAAGACGTAGCGCGTGCTCAGGTGCGGCGAGGGCAGTCCAGCCCGGGCGGGGTCGTTGATCTCGAAGATGTACTTGGAGTCGCAGGTCATGTGTCGGCCGGTCTTGTAGCGGAGGTTGGTGTTGGTGTTGCGATCGCCGGTGATCTTGATCGGGTCGTCGACCTGGATGGTGCCATGATCGGTGGTGAGGATCACACGGCAGCCCTCATCGGCCAGTCGGTTGAGCAGCTCGAGCATGACGGAATGTTGAAACCAAGAGCGCGTCAAGCTGCGGTAAGCGGCCGCACTCTGGGCCAGCTCACGGATCATCTTACTCTCGGTACGGGCATGCGAGAGCATGTCGATAAAGTTGATGACAACAACGTTGAGCTGGTTGCGCAGCAGGTCGTTGAGGCCGTTCAGGATACGCTCGCCGTACTGCGATTCGTAGACCTTGTGGTAAGAGAAGTCGTAGCGTTTGCGGAAGCGGTCGATCTGGGTTTGGATCAGCGGCTCCTCGTTCGTGTTCTTGCCCTCCTCGCTCTCCTCGTCGACCCAGAGATCGGGAAACATCTGGGCGATCTGTGCCGGCATGAGTCCGGAGAAGATGGCGTTGCGGGCATACTGGGTGGCGGTGGGGAGGATGCTGTAGTACATCTCTTCGTCCACCGTGAAGCGGTCCGAAAGCAACGACCGCACGACGCGCCACTGGTCGAAACGGAAGTTGTCGATGAGGATGAAGAAGACCTTCTCGCCAGCGTCGAGCAGGGGGAAGACCTTCGTCTTGAAAAGGTCGGGACTCATCAGCGGTCGACTGGCAGGATCGGCCATCCAGCCCATGTAATTCTTGCGGATGAACTTGCCGAAGGCACTGTTAGCCTCCCGCTTCTGCATGATGAGCATTTCCTGCATGGGGGCTTGGTTCTCCTCGAGTTCGATCTCCCAATAGACGAGTTTCTTGTAGACCTCCGCCCAGTCGTCGGCGGTGAAGGAGTCGTTGATCTGCATGCCGATGCGACCAAACTCCTGCTGATAGCTCTCGGAGGTGGCGGTGGTGATGATGTCGTTCTTGTGGAGGTTCTTTTTGATGGAGAGGAGCAGCTGGTTGGGGTTGACAGGCTTGATAAGGTAGTCGGCAATCCGGTTACCGATAGCCTGGTTCATGATGCTCTCCTCCTCGCTCTTGGTGACCATGATGACGGGCACGGCGGGGTCGATCTCCTTGATGGAGACCAAAGTTTCGAGTCCGGTGAGTCCGGGCATATTCTCATCGAGGAAGATGAGGTCAAAAGTCTGTTCGCTACAGCTGTCGATAGCATCTTGTCCGCTGATGACGGGCGTCACGTCGTAGCCTTTCTCTTCGAGGAAGAGGATGTGCGGCTTGAGGAGGTCGATCTCGTCGTCAGCCCAGAGGATCTTGTTTCTTTTCATAAGAAGTAGGGGGGGATTAAGTGGTGGTGAGAGCGAGTAGTTAGAAGTGGTGAAGGGTCCGCTCTGCCCTGATTCAACCGGGGATTAAACGGCGGAGGAGGGGTGGATATTATACGATATAAAGAAGCGGTGCATCGGGGGTGTCCAACTCTCTGGACATGGCCCACCGATACACCGCTATCGTTTCGTTGTCTCGCCTCACAGAGGTTGCTCTTGTGGGCGGAGGGGGATTTGGCTCGTCTTACTTCTTCTCCGTCTTCTTGACAGCTTTCTCGGCTTTCTTAGCAGCCTTCTCAGCTTCCTTGGCGGCCTTCTTAGCGGCTTTGTCCACCTTCTCTACGGCTTTGTTTACGACCTTCTCGGCGGATTCCACAGCCTCTTCAGCCGCCTTCTCCACCTTGGGTTCAGGCTTGATGATGTCCAGCAGCTCGATCTCAAACTCGAGCGTAGCGTTCGACTTGATCATGTCGCCAGCGCCACCCGTACCGTAAGCCAGGTCGGAGGGGATCCACACTTGGAGCTTCTCGCCCTTGCACATCAACTTGAGCGCCTCCTGCCATCCGCGGATGACCTGCGTCACGCCGAACTCGGCCGGTTCGCCACGCTCCACTGAGCTATCGAACACCTTACCGTCGAGCAGTCGGCCGGTGTAATGCACCTTGACACGGTCAGCGTCCGTCGGCTTCTCATCACCCTCACCGGGCTTGAGCACCTTGTATTGCAGACCGCTCTCAGTCGTCACTACGCCTTCCTTCTTCTTGTTGGCGGCAAGAAATTTCTCGCCTTCGGCCTTGCGAGCGTCGCCTTCCTTCTGCTGCGCTTCCATCACATAGTTCTGGATGCACGTCTCGGAGGCTGCGTTGTTCATCAGCAGTCCAGCGGTATCGCCCTTGAGCGTACGGACGAAGATCTCGGCCAAGACATTGATGTTGACTGGGCCGTTGGGGAAGGTCTTGAGATTCTCGCGGAGGCTGCTGCCGATGTTCACACCCAGCGCATAGCTGACCGTATCAAGCGGCGACTTGAGTGCGGGGCCGGATGCCTTACGTGTCGGCTTAACAGCCGCATTGGCCATCGCACCGCCGAGCAGCATGGCTGCGCAGACGAGTGCGAGGGTTGTCAACTTGTGGAACTGCTTCATTACTTCACGATCTCAAGCAGTTCGATTTCGAATTCGAGCGTAGAGTTAGGCTTGATCGGCCCTGCGCCCTGCGTACCATAAGCCAGATTGGAGGGGATCCATACTTGGAACTTCGATCCTACGGGCATCAGCTGCAGCACTTCCTGCCATCCCGGGATCACCTGACCCACTTCAAACTCAGCAGGCTGTCCACGCTGTACCGAGCTATCGAAGACGGTTCCGTCGAGCAATCTACCGGTGTAGTGGCAGCGCACCTTATCCTTCGCCGTCGGCTTAGCACCCGTACCCTCGGTGATGACCTTATACTGGAGTCCGCTGGCGGTCGTTATGACGCCTTCCTTAGAGCGGTTAGCGGCCAAGAAGTCCTGTCCCACCTTCAGCTCGGCCTCAGCCTGCGACTGCTGAACCTTCATCACATAAGCATTGAGATAGGCATTGGCATTGTCGGAAGTCATCTTCAGGGCCGAAGTATCCTTCAGCACAGCCAGAATACCCTTGATCACGAGATCCATCTTCAGCGAGTCGTCGCCGGGGAAGGTAGCCAGACTAGCCTTGATGTTATTTCCAACGTTCACACCGACGGCGTAGCTCAAGCTGTCGTTCTGTGAACCCAGCGTGGCATCTGCTGAAACGCCGCCTTGATTACACGAGTTCATCGTTACACAGGCAGCCGCTGCGGCCGCCATCATCCATACATTAATCTTTTTCATCTTCCTGTTTGGTTGTTATGTAGTTACTATTCTATTGTTATTCTCTTCGTCGTCTCTCATTCATTCGATGCCGAGCAGTTCGACGTCGAAGATGAGCGTCATATTCGGCTCGATAGCCTCGCCTGCACCGTGTGCGCCGTAAGCCATGTCGGAGGGAATAAAGAGGCGCCATTTGGATCCGACGTTCATCAATTGCAACGCCTCGGTCCATCCGCGGATCACCTGCGAAACGCCGAACACAGCCGGCTGACCACGCTCTATGGAGCTATCGAAGACGCGTCCATCGATGAGTGTGCCGTGGTAATGGCAGCGCACCTTGTCGTTCGGCCCAGGCTTCTGCCCGTCGCCAGTCTTGAGCACTTCGTACTGGAGGCCGCTGGGGAGCGTCACCACGCCCCGCTTCTCCTTATTAATTCGTAGAAACTCTTCACCGACCTGCTTATTCATCTCAAACTTCTCGGCCTGAAGGTCCTTGAAATACGCTTGAAGCAAGCGTTGCGCCTCGTCGAAAGCGATGGCAGGCTTAGCCTCATTAAATACGTCGTTTATGCCCTTGATGAAATCATCGATTTCCAGCCCTTTGATACCCGATGCTCGGAAATTGTTCCCGATGCTCAGCCCGAGGGCATAGCTTATCTTATCCATTATCGAACTGTCTTTCTGTTTTGTAAATCAGGCCGCAAAAGTAGAAACAATTCCATACGGCCTACAGGGCTGGCAATGGGCGTCAGACCAAGGAATACCGTACCGAAAGCACATGTGGAGAAGTTCTCCATAGGCCCTACAGACAGCATAATCAACCGAGACAAACCTTTTCCGCCGGTTGGATATTCTTGCCTTACAAGCCTATCTATAACGTGAGTTCGACAGCCAGCAGAGAGTTTCTACGGAAGCCACGCGATGGCCAAAACGTTTTTGGAAATGCTTGCGGGACTCCCGCAAACACCAAAAAGTTTTTCGAGGCACTTGCGGGGTTCCCGGCATTCGCCGAGACGTTTGCGCAGGCCGCGCAAGTATCCCGGCATTTGCCGAGACGTTTGCGCAGGTTGCGCGAGGCTCCCGGCATTTACCGAGACGTTTGCGCAGGCTGCGCAAGTTCCACGGCATTTACCGAGACGTTTGCGCAGGCTGCGCGAGGCTCCCGACATTCGCCGAGACGTTTGCGCAGGCTGCGCGAGGTTCCCGGCATTTGCCGAGACGTTTGCGCAGGCTGCGCGAGGCTCCCGACATTCGCCGAGACGTTTGCGGGGCTCCCGCAAACGCCAAAAAGTTCTTCGCGGCATTTGCAGCATTCCTGCAAACGCCGAAAAGTTTTTCGTGAGACTTGCAACGGTGTTGCAAACGCCAGAAAGTTTTTCGCGGCACTTGCAGCATTCCTGCAAAGGCCAAGAAGTTTTTCGTGGCACTTGCAGCGTTTCTGCAAACGTCAAGGCAAACGCCGCGAGTCCTGCGGAACTCCCGCAAGGGGCTTTGTCTTCGTTTCGACAATACCGAGGACGTGTCGCTAATGCTGCTGCGACTTACTTTTGCGCGCCCATCAAAGGGGGATCTACATTTAATCATATAGCAATAACGACTACGATGAAACTGGCAGAAGCGCTCAGCCTCAGGGCTGACTTACAGAAACGAGTGAACGAGCTGAAGGTGCGGTTTAAGGACAGCGCCAAGGTGCAGGAAGGCGATACGCCGGCGGAAGATCTGGCTGCGCTGGATGTGGAGCTGAATACGGCTTTGGAGGAATTGGAGGATCTGATCTACCGCATCAATGCAACGAACATGCGGACGGTGCACGAGGGCGAGACAGTAACGCGACTCATGGCCCGTAAGGATGTGCTGGCCATGCGTGTACAGCTGATGAAGGAGGTGCTCAGCCATGTGGTGGAGGGCGATGCTCGCTATGGGCGCAACGAGATCAAGACGGTGCGCGTGGTGTATGTGCCCGACCTGCGCCGACGCACGGACGCTGCGGCACGCGAACTGCGTGAACTGGACATGAAGATCCAAGCCCTGAACTGGTCTGTGGACTTGATCGAAGAAGACACGAACAAATGAAGGAACTGATCTGTCCCAATTGCCAAAAGGCTTTCAAGGTGGACGAGGCTGACTATGCGGCCATCCTAATGCAAGTCAAGGATCGCGAGTTCAAGGCCGACCTCGACCGACGCATTGCCGAACTGCACAAGCAGCACGAGGCTGAGCAGGCGGCAGCGACCCTGAAGGCCAACCAAGCCTACGAGCGTTCCTTGCAGCAGCGGGAGGTCGCGCTGAAGGAGAAGGACGCGACCATCGCACGCCTCGAAACGCAGCTGAACGGCATGGAGGAGAAGAAGCAGTTGGAGCTTAGCGCACAGCTGGCGCGCAAGGAGCAGGAGATCGACCGTCTGAAGGCTGAGATCAAAGGCAACGACGACCGAGTGAAGCTCGAAGTGCTCAAGGAAGGACAGCGATGGAGGGAGGCCCTGCAAAAGGCCAAGAGCGACGGCGAGCAGTTGCAGCACGAGATCAAGCTGGAGCAACAAGCGGCCGCCATCCGCGAGAATACGCTGAAGGAGGACTATGAACGGCGCCTCAAACAACAGCAGGAGCAGGTGGATTATTACAAGGATCTGAAGGCCCGAATGTCGACCAAGATGATCGGCGAGAGCCTCGAGATCCATTGCAGCACGGAGTTCAACCGCGTCCGTAGCAGCGTCTACCCCAACGCCTATTTCGAGAAGGACAACGACGCCAGCCGAGGCACAAAGGGCGACTTCATCTTCCGCGACCATATCGACGGCATGGAGTACATCTCCATCATGTTCGAGATGAAAAACGAAGCCGACACCACCGCCACCAAGCATCGCAACGAGGACTTCCTGGCCAAGCTCGACAAAGATCGCCGCGAGAAAGGCTGCGAATACGCCGTGCTGGTCTCCCTGCTTGAGCCCGAGAGCGAGCTCTACAACGAGGGCATTGTGGACGTGTCGTACCGTTACCCCAAAATGTTCGTCGTCCGCCCGCAGTTCTTCATGCCCATCATCGCCCTGCTCACCCAGGCCTCGCGCAACAGCGTAGCCTACAAAAAGGAGCTCGAGCAAGTGCGCCAACAATCGGTCGACGTGCACAACTTCGAGGAGCAACTGGAGACGTTCAAGGACGGCTTCGCGCGCAACTACCGCTTGGCCAGCGATCGCTTCCGCACAGCCATCGACGAGATCGATAAGTCCATCGAGCATCTGCAAAAGATCAAGGAGGCACTCGTAGGCTCAGAAAACAACCTCCGCCTGGCCAACAACAAGGCTGAGAGGCTCACCATTCGCAAGCTCACCTACAAGAACCCGACGATGAAGCGCATGTTTGACGAGGCCCGCGCGGCGAACCAAATGGAAGAGGTCTCGGAGGAGATCGAGGAGGGGGAGGTGGATGAATAAGTAAGACATAAAGGCAGCGTTCGTCTATTATCAGCGGCGTACGGGGGCGGTACAAACCCGCCTCACTCCCCCCGGGGAGACGAGGTAAAAAGTCATCGAATTAGAAATCGAGCCCGCATTGTGCACATCGGCACAGCGCACAGGCGCAGGGAGCATACCCGAAACGTAATTGATTCGGTGCATTGCGCATCACCACGTATCGACCGACGCCACGACGCGACGAACGCGGGTGGGACAGTGGGTAGAAGGGCTGCGGCACACACATGGGTGCTGCGGCCCTTCGTCTTTTTCGGGGGCACCGTCAGGAGGAATGGGAATCCGCACACCCCACACCTCTCTCCGGGTTTTAACCGCGTCCTTACTTTTGCCTCCGTGAATCGCAAACGACATATCCGGTTGATGGTCCTACGGTCCCGACGCCTGATCGTAGGCGCGTGGCGTACGGCTTGGCTCACGGGCACGCTGTGGCTTGGACTCACGGCTTGCAATGGTGGTGCGGGCGGCAGCGCCGACGGCAGCGACTTTGTCGACCCCTATCTGGAGCAGGACTCGGGCGGACGACGCAACGACGTCACCCGATTCCAGAACAGCGCAGACCTGGCTCGCGACTTCACCAATCCCCCCTCCTACGCACGCCCACGCATCGTCTGGCAATGGCCCGGCGGACGCATCTCGGAAGAAGGCATCCGGCACGACCTGACTGAGATGTGGCGTGTCGGCATACGCGGCGCCGTGATCTACGAGACGGGAGTCTCCGCCCCGGATCGCACGCCGGGCGCAGCCTCCATGGGCACAGGCTTTATGAGTCCGCGCTGGCGTGCACTCTTCCGCTACGCCTGTCAGGTGGCCGACAGTCTAGGCATGGAGATCGGCCTCAATCTGGGCAGTGGCGCCGATAGCGGGGGGCCGTGGATCACGCCCGAGCTGTCCAGTAAACGCCTATTCTGGAGTCAGACGGACGTCGAGGGGGGCCGACGGATACGCATTCAGTTGGCACTGCCCGAGGGCGTGATGATGCGCCCGGGGCTGAAGGTGCCCTTCTACATCCCAGTGGCCGTGCTGGCTGTGCGCATGGACGACGCCTATGGCGGCGAGGAGGAGGTGCCTACGGAACCCTCGACCGAGCCGACGGACTCCACCGCGACCGATGCGCCCAAGACCACGACACGCGTGCTGCTGCCGATTCGTCCGGGCGACGTCTACGACCTCAGCGAGCGCGTCGACGCCGATGGCAATCTCTCATGGGAGGCGCCCGCAGGCACCTTCCGCCTCTTCCGTTTCGTCTGCTCGGGTTCGGGGCGGCGATCGGCCCACGCTACGCCGGGTGCGGGCGGACTGACGCCGGACTTCCTCAGCGTGGAGGCTACCGACGTGCACTTCGACCACACCGTGACGGTGCTCCTTGGTGAGATGCGTGACCATCGGCCGCAGAGCTGGACTTATATCACGGACGACGGCGCCATGCCGTCCGATGCCGACTGGACACCCTCGCTGGCCACGGAATTCCGACGCCTGAATGGCTACGACCTCACGCGCTACCTGCCCGTCTTTGCGGGTCTTACGATCGAGAACTACGACGTCTCCGAGCGCTTCCGTGCGGACTATCGGCGCACGGTGGCCGACCTGTTGGCGCGCAACCGTTATGGACGTCTCCGCGAGCTGGCTCACCAGCGTAACCTCAGCATCCACCCCATCAGCCGATCGGCCCTATCTGTGCCCGCCGACGCGGTGCGCAACGCAGCTTTCAGCGATGTGCCCGCGGCCCATTTCCGCCTCCGTACGCCCTCGCCCTTAGCAACCTATCCCACGGGTAGGGACGCGTCGATCAAGATCGCGGCTTCCGCTGGCCACCTCTACAACCGGCGATTCATCGCCGCCAAAGGCCCTCAGACGGATGGCGGCGGCGGATGGGAGGTGGACCTCCGCGCCCTTAAGCCTCTCGTCGATCGCGTCTATGTGCAGGGCGCGAACCGCATCTTCATCAACGCCTTTACGCACTCGCCCGCCTCGGCCGGCGTGCCGGGCATCGAGTGTCCGGACGGCGTCTGCTTCAATGCCAACGCTACGTGGTGGCGCCAGTCACGGGCCTTCCTGACGTGGACGGCTCGCAACGCAGTCATGCTGGTGCAGGGCAAGCCGGTGAGTGACGTCTGCGTCATCTGCGACGACGAGGCGGCGGCCTGTGAGGCCCTGCTCCGACGGGTGGAGGAGGAGTTGGGCGGACGGTATGACTACGACGTGGCCGGTACCGATGCCCTGCTGACACGTATGACTGCGCACTCCAGCGGCGCCATCGTCCTGCCCGACGGTGTGCGCTATCGCCTGCTCGTCCTGCCCGATCGTCCCGCCATGCGCCCCGAGGTCATGGCCAAGATCAAGGAGCTGGTGCGGGGTGGCGCCGTCGTCATGGCGCCTAAGCCGCTGACCACCGTCGGCCTGCAAGGCTACCCAGAGTCTGAGGCACTGCTCCGCGCCGACGCCGATTCCGTCTGGGGGCGCACGTTCACGGGCGAGAGCGTCTTTGGGCGTGGGCGAGTCGTTTGGGGCAAACGGCTCAGCGAGGTGCTGAGCCATATCGGCGTCCAGCCCGACTTTGAATACATCGGCACCCCGCCCCTCGGCACCCACCTCAGCTATATCC
The DNA here is from genome assembly GCF_003033925.1 of Tannerella serpentiformis. Classification (NCBI taxonomy): domain Bacteria; kingdom Pseudomonadati; phylum Bacteroidota; class Bacteroidia; order Bacteroidales; family Tannerellaceae; genus Tannerella; species Tannerella serpentiformis. Next base: position 1,892,926 of record NZ_CP028365.1, on the reverse strand, counting down.
ATCGCACGACCGACGGGGCCGACCTCTACCTCGTGGTTAATCGGCGCGACCGACCGGAGTTCGTCAACCTGACCTTCCGCAACGGGGGTGGTCGTCGGCCTGAGATCTGGGATCCGATGACGGGCACCATGACGCCGCAGCTCATCTTCCGCAGCGACCGGCTGGGCCGCATCAGTGTGCCCGCCTTCCTGCCACCCTACGGCTCGTTCTTCGTCGTCTTCCGCCGCCCGATCGAGGGGCCCTACTTCACCGCCCTCATGCGCAACGGCGACGACCTCTTCCCCAAGCTCCCCCCCTACCCCTTCGGTCAGGCGCCCGTGACGACCGTCGACGGCGGCGCAGCCTTCTGCTTCCAGACCGGCTGGAAGTATGGCCTACAGAAGCGTGGCGGCCGTCGGTTAGCCTTGCGGGGCTATCACACGGAGACGGTGCCCGTGGCCACGGCCTGGAGCGTCTGGTTCGACCCGCGATGGGGCGGCCCCGGCGAGCTGCGTTTCGATCGCCTCTACTCCTGGCCTACGCACCCCGACCCGGGCGTGCGCAACTATTCGGGCACGGCCGTCTATCGCAACACCTTCCGCCTCTCGACCGCCCAGCTGAGCCATACGAACGTGGTGCTGTCGCTCGGGCAAGTGCTCCATCTGGCGGAGGTCGAGATCAACGGCCGACCGGCTGGCGTGTGGTGGTGTCCGCCCTACGAGCGGGAGGTGACGTCGCTCCTCCGCGAGGGCGAGAACACGTTAGAGGTGCGCGTGACAAACCTCTGGCCCAACCGCCTGATTGCTGACCTGCGCGAGCAGCCCTCCGACCGCCTGACGCAGACGAACCTGCGCGGTCGCTACACGGGCGGATCGCCTTCCACCATCTCCGGCCTCCTCGGCCCCGTGCGGCTCAGCGTTCGCCCCATCAAACGACCGTAAGGAGAAACGCAAAACCACCCAGTTTGGCTCCAATCGGGGTCGGGTTTTGCTTCAAACCACCTGGTTTGGCCTAAATCGGGGTCGGGTTTTGCTTCAAACCACCTGGTTTGGCCTAAATCGGGGTCGGGTTTGCTTCAAACCACCTGGTTTGGCTCCAATCGGGGTCGGGTTTTGCTTCAAACCACCTGGTTTGGCCTAAATCGGGGTCGGGTTTCGCTTCAAACCACCCAGTTTGGCTCCAATCGGGGTCGGGTTTTGCTTCAAACCACCTGGTTTGGCCCCAATCGGGGTCGGGTTTTGCTTCAAACCACCTGGTTTGACTCCAATCGGGGTCGGGTTTTGCTTCAAACCACCCAGTTTGACCCTAATCGGGGTCGGGTTTTGCTTCAAACCACCTGGTTTGGCTCCAATCGGGGTCGGGTTTTGCTTCAAACCACCTGGTTTGGCCTAAATCGGGGTCGGGTTTTGCTTCAAACCACCTGGTTTGGCCTAAATCGGGGTCGGGTTTCGCTTCAAACCATTGGTTGGGCCTAAATCGGGGTCGGGTTTTGCTTCAAACCATTGGTTGGGCCTAAATCAGGTTCGGGTTTTGCTTCAAACCATTGGTTGGGCCTAAATCAGGGTCGGGTTTCGCTTCAAACCATTGGTTTGGCCTAAATCAGGGTCGGGTTTCGCTTCAAACCATTGGTTTGGCCTAAATCGGGGGTGGGTTTTGCTTCAAACCATTGGTTTGGGCCTAAATCGGGGGCTAACCTCTCTCTCGCCCTTCTCCATAAAAGCAAGCGCCCCCGAATATGCGGCAAGGCATATCCGGGGGCGCGGTGCATAAAGATTCAGAGGCGCTACTTCTTCGGCAGGGCGTCTGACCAGCCCGGCGTCTGAGTCACACCGAAGCCGGCGTTAACCTCGTCCGCAGGGATGGGATAAACAAGGTCAGAGATCTTGTAGTTCGTGTAGGTATACTTCTCATTCGGCGCACTGATGGCGTAAACCTCAGTCTGCTCATCCCAACGGCGGAGATCCCAGAGGCGGAATCCCTCCTGGAAGAGCTCGCGGGCACGCTCATCCTTGATGAAGCTATAGAGGGCGTCCTTCGTCTGCGGCAGGTCGCTTACGGCCTTGATCGATACGTCTCGGCGAGCCACATTGAGCAGGGCCTTGCGAGCGCCGTCGAGGTCGCCCTTCTGGAGGAGTGCTTCGGCTTGGATGAGGTACATCTCAGGGGCATTGACGATGTAGTTCGTAGCGAAATAGGGCGAACTACCGGCTAAGTTGAACTTACCGCCGCCGTAGTACGGCGTCGCAGGTTTGTTTCGTGCCCCCCATGTCATGATGGATCGGCGGGAATCCGACTCCTTATACAGCCGCTGCAATTTCGGGCTCGGGCTGAAGCAGTAGGCGCTCCAAACGTTGCCGAGTGAGGAGGCGCCAAAGTTCTTCGTGGCGTTGATGGCCAGAGAGAAGAAGGATTCGTTGTTGCTCTGCTCGCCGGCATAGAGAGCACGGTAAGCAGCGGGCGTATCGGCCAGTGAGGTGACCTTGGCAGAGTCTAACGCAGCGCGTGCGTGGGTGATGGCCTCGTCCCAGTTCTCCATATAGAGGTAAGCGCGTGCCAAGACGCCGTGAGCGGCCGGGATGCGCCAGTAGACGCGCTCGGTGCGGCTGCCACCGGACTTGAAGTGTGCCAGAGCGTTCTTAAGATCGCTCACCACAGCGGCGTACGATTCGCCCACCGTGGAGCGCGCTACCTGCGTCTCAGGAAGGATGACCTGATCCGAAATAACAATGCCCGGACGATCGGAGAAATCCGTGCCGTTGACCTTGATCTGATGGCTGAAGATGTTCGTCAGCATCAGGCGGGCATAGCCACGCATGGTGTAGGCCTCGGCCATGTCACGATCGAGTTCTTTCTTCTCATCGTCCGAGGCCTTGTCATAGAGCGCCTGTGCACCGACAATAACGCGAGTAGATTGGTTGATGGCCTTGTAGCCATATTCCCAGATGTCGGCCAAATAGCCTTCTGTATCCAAATAGGTGTAACCGTAAATGGCAGACCAGTGTCCGGTGACGCCGTTCCAGTAGGTAACGTCGGTAGGGATGTCACCGATGGCAATGGCGTAGTTACCGGCGAAACGGTAGTTGTAGAAGTTGTCGTAGGTGCCGTTGAGGGCAGAGCTAACGACGGGCACAGTGGTGAGCCCCTCAGAGAGGTCTTGCCCCCGGTAGAACTTCGTGTCGAGAAAGCTGTCGCCGCAGCCAGAGAGTCCGGCTGTCAACGCTACAGCAACGAGTGTATGAATGAGGATTTTCTTCATTGCTATTCTTCTTGAATGGGTCATGAATTAAAATGTGATTTGAACGCCACCGATGAGGGTCCGCGAAGCGGGATACTGCCAGGCGATGTACCCATTGTCGTAGGTCTCGGGGTTATACCCGACAAAGTCCGAAGCGGCGAAGGTGTAGAGGTTGTCTACGGAGGCGTAGACGCGCACGCGGTTCATGTACGCCTTCTTAGTCAAGTTGGCCGGCAGGGTGTAGCCCAGGGTCAGGTTGCTGACGCGCAGGAAATCGCCACTGAAGAGGAAGCGTGTAGAACGTTGCGTGGCCTGGTTCGGATCGCCGAAGATGTATTGCGGATTCTTGGCGTCCTTGTTCTCAGGCGTCCAAGAGTCTTCCACGATACGCTTGAGCGCCGGGCGATTGTTCATGCCCCATCCGGTGAAGGAGGCCCCAAAGTCAAACACCTTGCTGCCCAAGCGATAGTTGAACGTCGCAGAGGCGTCGAGGCCTTTCCATGTAAGCGAGGTGCCGAAACCGCCGTACACCTTCGGATCGGCCGATCCTACGTAGCGCTTGGCAGCCTTGCTGTAGTTGCTCGTTGTCTCGTTGCCTTCCTTATTGAGATACCACAACGGTTTACCCGTCTCGCGATCCACACCGGCGTATTCCTTCATCCAAAATTGGCGATAGGGGCGTCCCTCTTCAATGATGGTGTAATTGCCTTCGATCGGCTTATGGTCAGCCAGCTCGATCACCTTGTTTTGGTTATAGGTCATGTTGACGTAAGCCGTCCAGTTGAGGGTTTTGTTGCGAACTAAGGTGCCGTTGAGGGCTACTTCAACCCCCTGGTTACGGATGGAGGCAATGTTCTTCAGCAGCTCTTTAAAGCCCGTGGGACGAGACATAGGCACATTATAAAGCGCGTCGGTAGTGGTCTCGTTATAGAAGTCTACGGAGAGGTTGTAGCGGTTGACGAAAGAGAGGTCGAAACCGACGTCAAACTTCTTCGACGTTTCCCACGTCAGCTCCGGGTTAGCATACTGTTCGGGGGCGATACCGGCGGCCAGGTTGTAGTTATGCCCGGCGCCATAGAGGCCACGCGCGGCATACCAACCGATGTCTTGATTGCCGACCGTACCATAGGATACGCGCAGCATGGCGTTCGTGAGCTTCGAGTTGTCCTTGAGGAACTCCTCGCCCGATACGCGCCATTTGCCACCCACGGACCAAAAGTTACCCCAGCGGTGGTTGGCTCCGAAGACGGACGAGCCGTCGCGACGCAACGCCAACGAAGCGTAGTACTTATCGGCATTGGAGTAATGAGCATCCATGAAGTACGAAGCCAGACGAGCCTCGCGGATGCTGACCTGCTCATCCTTCCAACTGGCAGCCGTAGTCAGTTCGCGCTGGCCGATAGAAGCATAGGGGAAATCAGAGCCGGTGAGGTAGGTGTACGAGTAATGTTTACGCTGCGACTCCTGACCGATGAGGACGTTGAGGTCGTGTGCATTGATCCGTTTGTTCCATCCGGCGATGTTGGTCCAGGTGACGATCGTGGAGCGCGAGGTGTACTGCGATCCGGCGCCGTTCTGCTGCATACCGTCGGGGTCATAGATGGCGCTGTTGTAGCCATACTCGTTGAGGTCGTTGATATTCACGCCGAGCGTAGTCTTCACATAGAAGCCACGGCCGAGGTCAACTTGCAAATACGGGCTGAGATTGACCACCTGCGTCTTCGTGCGGTTGATGTTACCTAACTCGGGGTCGTTCACGGCCAACGGATTCACCTCGTCGATGTGCGTGTAGTTCCCGTTCGCATCACGCGGCGTGTAGAACGGTTTCATGAGCGAAACGGCAGCCACGAGCGGGCTATTCATCGTGCCAGAAAGGCCCTGCGAGAAGCCGTTCTTGACGGAGTAGGTGAACGAGGTGTTGGCGCCCACAGTGAGGCGGTCGAACTTGCTATCCACGTTCAGTCGGCCGGTAAAGCGAGAGAAGTCGGAGTTGATCACGATACCCTCTGCGTCCATATATCCGAGACCAAGGTAGTAGCCCGTCTTGCCGGTGCGACCGGACACGTTCAGGTTGTAGTCCTGATAGTGGCCCGTACGAGTAACGAGGTCGAACCAGTCGGTGGACGAAGTGCCGTCCCAACCATAGTTCTTCGTCAAGGTCTTATAGGCCGCATCGTAGTCGGCAGCGCGACCAGCAGCCACCCATCCCTTGGCGTAGAGATCCATGGACGACTTGGCGTCGGCGTAGTCCATGTTGTGGTTGCCCACAGAGACAGCGCCCTGCTTCATCTCGAAGTTGACCGTCGTAGCGCCCTCAGCGCCCTTCTTGGTGGTGATGACGATCACACCGTTACCAGCGCGCGAGCCATAGATGGCCGTTGCGGCAGCGTCCTTGAGGATGGTGATGTTCTCGATGTCAGAAGGGTTCAGCGCAGACATCGGGTCCACGTTGTTGTTGCTCGTGGAGGAGCTACCCTCGTTCTCAGCATTCACAGGCACACCGTCGATCACATACAGCGGGGCCGTACCCGAGTTGAGCGATCCGCGGCCGCGCACAAAGACGCTTCCGAACGTTCCGGGCATACTCGTGGCGTTGTTCATCTGCACGCCTGGCACAGCGCCCTCGAGCGACTTCATAAAGCTGGCGTCGGTCTTCTTATTCAAGGCCTCCTTGTCCACAATGGCGGCGGCGCCGGTGAACGAGGCGCGGCGCTGGGTGGTGTAACCGGTGACTACGACCTCGTCGAGCAACTCGTTGTCACCCTTGAGGACGACCGTCACGCGGGGCGCTACGGCCACCTCTTGCGTCTTATAGCCGATGTAAGAGACGACTAACGTCTTGGCACCTGCGGGCACCGAGAGGGTGAAGTTCCCATCGATGTCCGTCACCGTTCCCGTCGTCGTACCCTTCACTAATACGGAGGCACCGATGACCGGCTCTCCGTCGTCAGCCGAGGTGACGGTCCCCGTCACGCTCGACACCTGGGCCGAAGCCCAGCCTACCCCCAAGAGGAGGAAGGCTAACATGTACAGTACTTTTTTCTGCATACTCTTTGTTTGATTAGTAAAACGGTTTGTTTTTGCGGCGGCAAAACTATCTGTAATAGGATCATCTCCCCAATCTCCCCCCACAAAACAGAAAATCAGCCATCGATTACCCCCAATCTGTAGAATCATCTTACGGCAACAGCTTCCTTTCATCACCCCCTCGCGGAAAGAAATTCGGACACGGGGAAGCGCCCCTAACCGACTGGCACAAGGCGCACGCCTACCTTTGCCACACATCAAACATCCCCCCTATTCCTATTATTATGCTTACCGCCGCCACCCTCCCCGACTTCGGCCTGAACCTCGACGCCGACTTTCATAGCAAAGTAATCCTCTCGGTCATCGTCCTTGTGGGCGTTTGGCTCGCTCGTGTCCTCATCCTGCGCATGGTGTGGCGGAGCACAACGAACCATAAGGTGCGCTATCGCTGGAAGCGCGCCCTCTCATACGCCGCGCCAGCCTGCCTCTTCCTCTTCGTGGCTCTGGTCTGGATCAACGCCTTCCGACACGTCAGCACCTACCTCGGCCTCCTCTCGGCCGGCATCGCCATCGCCCTCAAAGACCTCCTGGAGAACATGGCCGGATGGCTCTTCATCGTCATTCGCAAACCCTTCGCCGTGGGCGACCGCGTGCAGATTGGCGACGACCGCGGCGACATCATCGACATCCGCCTCTTCCAGTTCACCATCCTCGAGATCGGCAACCGCATCGACGCCGAGCAGAGCACAGGCCGCATCATCCACATCCCCAACGGCCGCGTCTTCACCATGCCTCAGGCCAACTATGATCAGGGCTTCCGGTATATCTGGAACGAGGTCAGCCTCCGCCTGACCTTCGATAGCAATTGGCAACGTGCGCGTGAGATCCTGCTCGAGGTGCTTAACCGTTACGGCGGCGACGTCGTCCTCGACGCCGAGCAGGGGCTGAACGAGGCCAGCAAGATGTACTACGTGCACTACCAGCACCTCACGCCCATTGTCTACATCGCCCTCATGGAGGACGGCATCACCCTCACCGGACGCTATCTCTGCGAGCCGCGCCGCATACGCAGCACCGAGTCCGCCATCTGGGAAGACCTCCTGACCACCTTCGCCACCCACAACGACATCCGCTGGGCTTACCCCACACGGCGGTTGGTGGGATACGGCGACTAAGCAGCCGCCGGCTCACCACGCCCCCCGGGATCCATGGATCCTGCGAAGTATCCCAAAAGCAAAGCCCCGGAATCGTGAACTCCGGGGCTTTGTGAAAAGAAACGTGCTACGCTTGGGGAGGAAGCGTGCACCGATCGTTTATTTCATCCAAAAAACGATCGATGCCAATCACCGCGAGCTTGGGAAAATCGATCTTCTCCAAGACTTCAAAGTGTCCGTAGTGACACACAAGGTGTATTCACCTTGCAGAAACGACTGCCAAACGGGATAGTAGCGACTCCGCGACGAGATAGCCATCAGCAGGCAGTTCGTATCCAATACGATCTTACCGCTCATGGCCGATAGGGGGTCCGTTCGTGGAGGTGGCGAAACGATTCTACACGCTCTTCCGTCAGGCGGCCATCCGCCCACATGCGATCGATCTCTTCTGCGGCCTTGCGGGCAAAGTGGTCCGAGATGGCCTGCTTCAGTTCGGCCGGCTCCTCAGGGGTCTTTATCACAGACATCAGTTTGAGCATTTCCAATTGGGCTTCATTGAGAGTCGTTGCTTCCATATATAATCCGTCTTTGTTGGTGGCACAAAAATACGACGCCTCCCCCGCGCGGCCTTAGACTCCACCTCCTTCTTGTACCAAGCAAACTTCCCTGCCTCGGCAGAGGCCTGCGCGAGAGTAAACAGGCGCCTGTTTGGCGCTACACAATTTGCGCGAGGGTAAACAGGCGCCTGTTTGGCGCTACACAATTTGCGCAAGGGTAAACAGGCGCCTGTTTGGCACTACGCAATTTGCACGAGGGTAAACAGGCACCTGTTTGGCGCTACACAATTTGCGCAAGGGTAAACAGGCGCCTGTTTGGCGCTACACAATTTGCACGAGAGTAAACAGGCGCCTGTTTGGCACTACACAATTTGCGCGAGGGTAAACAGGCGCCTGTTTGGGGCTACGCAATCTGCGCGAGGGTAAACAGGCGCCTGTTTGGCACTACACAATTTGCACGAGGGTGAACGGGCGCCTGTTTGGGGAGCGGAAGGCCATTTTTCGTTTGTAGGTTTTAGTTTTTCGCTTCCTACGCCCCTACCTTTGTCCCATCATCATCAAAATAGCAGACCATTATGAAGAAGTATCTCATCTTACTGGCAGCCGTCATCATGGCGCTGACCGCGTGCGAGGGGCCCATGGGGCCTCCGGGACCTGTCGGACCGCAAGGCCCTCCGGGTACGGGATCCGGATCAGGGGATCATGTCCGTTGGAAAGTCTTTGAATACACCGTCCTGGAGCGCGATTGGGAACTGGTGGGCGGCAAGGATGCGCTCAATTCGCACTACATCTTTGAGTTCAAAGAGAACCTCCTGACCAAAGAGATGACCGAAGGAGCCATCGTGGGCTACCGGATCTTGACGCTCGACAACGGTAGCAAGGTCTACACCCCGATGCCCTACAACCTGCCTCGCGGGGAGCGCAGCGGCAACCGAGAGAACCTCTGGAACGAAGTCTACACCTTCGACTTGCAAGCCGGTTCGATCGCTTTCTATGCCTATTACTCTGACTTCAAAACCGGAAACCGCCCCCCGACGTGCAGCTTCCGCATCGTCATACTCTATTAATAGGAATGGCTGACGAACAATTTGATTTAGTAGCCAAAACGCTCTACGGACTGGAGGATGTGCTGGCCGACGAGCTTCGCGCACTCGGTGCCGAGGCCGTCGAGACGGGCCGACGCATGGTGGCCTTTCGTGGCGATAAGGCCATGCTTTACAAGGCCAACTTCCACTGTCGAACCGCCCTGCGCATCCTCAAGCCCGTGGCCCGCTTCCGTGCCGAAAACGCGGACGAGGTTTACGAGGCCGTCAAGGCCGTCGAGTGGGAGCGATACCTCTCGCCCGAACGCACCTTCGCCGTGGACGCGGTCATCTATTCCGAGAATTTCCGCCACTCCAAGTTCGTGGCTTACCGCACGAAGGACGCCATAGCCGACCGCTTCAAGGAGCGCACCGGCCAGCGCCCCTCCGTGCGCCTGAGCAACCCGGACATGGCGATCCATATCCACATCTCGCACAACGATTGCACGCTGGCCCTCGACAGCTCGGGCGAGAGCCTGCACCGCCGTGGATACCGCGTGGAGCAGGGCGAGGCGCCGCTGAACGAGGTCTTGGCCGCCGGCATGATCCTCTTGACCGGATGGCGCGGCGAGTCGCACTTCGTCGACCCCATGTGTGGCTCCGGCACCCTGCTCATCGAAGCCGCCATGATCGCCCTCAACATCCCGCCCGGCGTCTATCGCAAGGGCTTCGCCTTCGAGCGCTGGCCAGACTTTGACCGCGAGCTTTTTGAGTCGATCTACAACGACGACTCTGGGGAGCGCGACTTCGAGTTCCTCTGTCACGGCACCGACATCTCCGCCGACGCCATCCGCCGCACCGAGCGCAACGTGCGCAGCGCCGGCCTCTCGCGCTACATTACGCTCCGCACCATGCCCTTCCAGCAGTTCATGCGCGCACCGCAACCCGCCATCCTCGTCACCAACCCGCCCTACGGCGAGCGCATCGCGATGGACAACGTGGCGGAGCTTTACGGCATGATCGGCGAACGGCTGAAGCACGTCTTCATGGGCTGTCAGGCGTGGATCTTGAGCTACCGCGACGAGTGTTTCGACCACATCGGCCTCCGCCCCAACGCCAAGCTCCAGCTGATGAACGGCGAGCTGACGTGCGAATACCGCGGTTACGAACTCTTCGCCGGCACGAATAAGGACCATCGCAAGGCGCAAAACGAGGCTCCACCCACCCGCCGATTCGAGCGTGGCGAACGCACAGCGCATTTTTCTCGTGGCGAGCGTCCGGAGCGCAGCGAGCGATTCAAACGCAGCGATCGGCCCGAACGTTCTCCACGCGGCGAGCGACCAGAACGCAAAGAGCGCAATGAGCGGCCAGTCCGCAACACATTTACCGGCAAGCCTCGCCTCAGTCGGCTCGACCTCGACGCCCTGCGCCGAGCCATCGACAAGCCCGACGCCACGGCCGAGGAGTAGCCTCACGTACCGAAAAAAGGGGGGACGCACCTTGAGAATCCAATCTCGGTGTGTCCCCCTTTTGTTGTTACAAGTGATCGGTGACTGAGTTACAGATCGAGGTCCATGCCCTTCGGATACTTCACGCTATAACTGAAGGTGAAGGTGCGCGCCTCGCCGGCCTTGAGCGTCACGTTCCACGTCACGACACCCGTTTCGGTGTTGTTCGTCGTCGGCGTGGTGGTGTCCTTGAGCAGCTCCACCTCGATGTTTTTCTGCGTCGAGATGGGATACTGATCCTTGAGCGTGAGGCGGACGTCACGCTTGCGATTGTTCTTCACCGAGATCGTGTAGGCGAACACCTGCCGTGTGTCTGAACCGAAGGCTTTCTTGGCGCTGAAGTCCTTCACCTTCTCACGCCGTATGGTGATGCGTTTGTCGGTGCCGAGCGTCAGGGTGAGCTTCTTGAGCGCCTCGGCATTGTCGATGTAGGTCTCGCCGAGGTAGACGCCGTCGTAGGTGATCTGCGCCGATCCGCTGGGCAGATCCAGCTTGTCGCTCTCCTTGATTTCGGCCAGGAGGTAGGCATCCGTGTCCAGCTTCGGCGCGGCGTAGTAGTAATAATCCGCGGCGGCCTCCTGGGTGCGCAGGTCGATGTTTTGCTCCTTGCCGTTGCCGGGGATGGTGTAGGGCAGATCGATGGCGTAGATGGTGGCCACGGCCGAGTTGTCGCTCACGATCACGTGATCATCGAGCGACATCTCCATCGGCTTGGCCTCTGCCATGTCTTCGACCGCCATATCGGCCTCTGCCTTGGCGACGGATCGGGTCTTCATGCTATACGCGTTCTGCACGGTCATTTCGGCCAACATCATGGGGGGATTCTCGCGGAGGAACCAGGTGTTGAAGAGTGGCGCCACGCGTCCATTGTTGGGCGATCCGGTGGAGAGGGTCAGCTTCACCTGCTTCCAGTCGACGCCCGTCGTCTGCTTCACTTTCGCTTTCTGCACGATGCGGATCGGCTTCTCGGGCGACTCCACGTTGATGCTGTAGTAAGGCGTCCAGCTGGCGGCGAAGGTGCAGTAGCTCACGGCCACGCGTACGGCGCCGGCCACGGGTGCCGTCACGTTCAGGCGCAGCGCTCCGGCATTGTGACCCGCCTCAGCGAGCTGCTGACTGAGCCGCTTGACGGTGACCTCGCACGTCTTCTTCTCCTCACGAAGGCGAATCAGCTCATTTTCGATGGCCATCATCTTCGTCTTGTAATAATCCATGCTCCGCGAAAGCTCATCGAGCGACACGCCGCGCTCGGACGGGGTGGCCATCTTTTGCGTCATGCCCGTCTCGAGGAGTTTGAGCATTTGCTCGTTCGTCTTCGTTTCGATGCCGATCTGGCGGAGCTTGTTTTCGTACGTTCGGAGTGAGTCCAGCATGCGTTGCGTGCCCGCATCGGCGGCCTTATCGGTCTGGTGGCGCGGCACATACTCGTAGGCCGTGATCAGGGCGCCGCCGCTCATGCCGATCCGGAGGCTGCTCTCGTCGATGCCTGAGCTGAGGCCTTCGATCCACACTTCGTTGTCGCCCTTGTCCAGTGTCACCGAAGCGGTATGCTCCAGCACAGCGCCGCGATAAAACACGGTCGCCTCGTTCAGTTTTGCCGGTGCCGATTTGGGTTCGCCGCCGGCCAGTGCATCCATTGTCATGCTCATAAATAAAATACCTGCTGTGATTAATAGGGTCGCTTTCATATTCTCTTTTCTATTAGGGGTTCGTGGCAAAGGTAGACGGTGCCGTGCTCTCGGCCGCTGCCTCGGCGAGGGCGGCGGCGTTCTTTTTGGCGCGTCGGGTACCGGCGCGTCGGGCGAGGAGCTCGGCGTAATGCTTACGGAGGATGTTGACGCCGGAGAGCGTCCGGCTCCACGCCTCCACCTCGGGGTAGGCGTCGGCCATGACGGCCAGGTAGAGGCTGAGCCGGGTATAGTCCTCCGTGATGGCGCGGCGCATGATCCCGACGTCGACCGGGGTGCGCTGAGCTTCATTGGCGCGGCGCTGGGCCGCGTGGGTGCGATAGGCCTCGTTGGCGGCGCGGATAGCGTCCACGTCCGTCTGCAGGTGGAGCCGCTGGACGGCTTCGGCGTAAGGCGATTTCGTGAGGTCGTTGAGGAAGTTGTCCGTGGCGCCGGTCAGCTTCTGGACGTTGAGGGGGTAGACGAGCCGATGCTTCCGCCAGAGGATGTTCAGCGCCTTGTAGGCCTGGTGGTCCTCCACGTCTTCGGACAGCCGATAGACCTTGAATCGGAGTCCGAAGCGGCTGATGGCTGTCCGCCGCTCGCTGTTTTTCGTGTGGGCCACGGCCGTCTCGGGCCTCCGCTGGGGGTCGCGCGTGGCGCCCTCCAGGGGTCCGATAGCGGCTTTGATAGCCATCGTGTAACGCTTCAGCGGCGCGTCCGTCTCGATCAGCGTCGCACCTCTCATTTCGATCTGTTCCACCGTCTCGCGCATCAGCGTGATGAACTCCATCTGCTGCAAACGGGTGGTGTTGCAAGCCATTAATTCCTTCATATCGTTATTCCTTCTGACTTCTTCTGACAAGGGGGTGAATCCGGCGTATAAGCACTCATTGTCTGCAGACAAATCGGCGTATAACATGTTTCAATCTCTATTGTCTATAGACAAACCTCGCATTTACATGCTTCAAATACTCTTGTCGGCAGACAAAAGTATGCATTATATCTATACACATCTATTGTCTACGGACAAACCTACCCAAAATAGGTAACGCCTCGTTTTGTCCATAGACAATCCTATGTTTTAGATGTAAACGACCATTTTGTCTGCAGACAAAATCAACTGTAACACGTTTTCCAGCCCATTGCCGACCGTCAACCCTCCGCCCGAAAACAAAAAGCCCCCATCTGCAACAGCAGACAGGGGACAAACGTGCGGGAGTAAGGCGAGGGCGACAGTAGCGCCCCCTCTTCTCACAGTCCCAGCAGCGCCTTCCAGCCGGCGGTACCGAAGGCCAGGTATTCCGAAAGAAAACGCTCGATGTCGGCCTCCGAAAGCTCGTCGTGACGGACGATCTCGCCCATGACGATCAGCCAGAGCGAGCTGACGGTGCGGAGGAAGAAGGGCGATACGTCGCCCGTGACGCGGTCCGGATAGCGCTCCTTCATCAGGCGGATGTAGCGGATGCCCTCGCGAGTCTGGCGCTCGCAGAAGTCGTCGCGGAAATGCTCCAACGACGAGCCTGCGGCGTGGAAGAGCAGCAGGCGGAGCTCGGCGCGAAAGTGCTGCGGGAGGCGCATGAACTCGTTCAGCATGTGCTCCTGGTACGACTTCATGGAGTACACGTCCGTGGTCAGGTAATAGTCGCTGTTGTGACGGGCCAGGAGGTCTTCGAAGGCGTCGAGCAGGGGCTGCAAGACGGCCCGAAAGAGGGTGTCCTTGTCGCGGAAGTAGTTGTAGATGTTGCTTAGCGTCACGCCCGAGAGGCGGGCTATGGTGCGCATGGAGGTATCCTGAAATCCTCGCTCGAGAAACTCCGCCCGAGCGGCTTGCAGGATGGATGCGTGGTTCTGTGTCTTGGATTGTGCCATGATGTCTCTGTAAACTCCTTTCTGTCGATGCATGATATCGTCCATTTTCTATGTGCGACAAAAGTAGGGGGCTTTGTAGAAGGAGGCGGCGGGGCCTACTTTTGCGGCCGATAAACCCCAAATAATTAATGTATCACAGCGTATGAAGAAGAAAAAGATGATGTGGCTCTGTGCCGCCGTAGCCGTGGTCGTGCTGGCCACGGCCTGTGGTGTGACGAAGGATCTGGAGAACGCTTACAACCTCAAGGATTGCAAGTATTCCTACCGCTCGATCTCGAATATCCGGGTCAATAACGAGGAGCTGGGACTGGTGAGCGGTGCCAAGCTGCTGGCCCAACTCAGCAGCGGCGGATCTATCTCGTCGCTACCGCTACAGTTCACGCTCAACCTCAACGTGGAGAATCCGAACGCCTCCGCTGCAGCTTTCCAGGCGATGGAGTACAAGGTGTCGATCGACTCGCTCGACTTTACCGAGGGCAAGCTCATGGAACCGTTCAGTGTGAATGCAGGACAAACGAAGACGCTCAGCGTGGGCATCGGTACGGACGTCGGACGACTCTTCTCCGGAGAGTCACGGGGCGCCATGATGCGGATCTTGCAGAACCTCGTCGGCTGGGAATCGAAGACCCAATCGACCGTCACGGTGCAGCTGCGCCCGACGTTTAACGTAGGCGGTGTGCCCATCACCTCGCCGCTCTACATCCCGGTTAGCTTCAAGATTGGCGGGAAGAAGTAACCCTGCACGACTGACAGAATTGACAGTCCACTCCGGACGAATTGTCCGCCTCCGATTTCGGTACACGGTTTGCAATAAGGGAGGGAGAAGCGGCCGATCCCCCGCAAGAGGGAAAGGCGCTTCAGACAACCCAACAACATAAGCAGTAACATAAAAACGGAGGATTAGAAAATGACTTTAGCAAGAAGGAATCAGAACTATTGGTTGCCGTCGATCTTCAACGACTTCTTTGAGAACGACTGGATGAGTAGACAAGGCACCACGGCCCCGGCCATCAACGTGAAGGAGTCGAAAGACGCTTACACCGTGGAGGTGGCTGCACCGGGCATGACGAAGTCAGATTTCAGCGTCAACATCGATGCCGACAACAACCTGGCGATCTCTATGGAGAAGAAGGACGAGCACAAGGAGGAGAACCGCGAGACGCGTTACCTGCGCCGCGAATTTTCCTACGCCAAGTTCCAACAGACCATGATCCTGCCCGACGATGTGGACAAGGATCGCATCACGGCCCGCGTGGAAGACGGCGTGCTGCTCATCGGTCTCCCCAAAGTGTCGCGTGAGGAAGTGCATCGCTTCGGACGGAGTATCGAGATTGCATAAGCCGGACACATTCGGCAATGTTTAGACACACGAGGAATTACAGAAAACAGCGTGTTCATGGTAATGTATTGAAAGTGGATGAGGGACGGTGGTTCGGCGCTACAAGGACGCTCGGGCCTCCGCCCCTTTTCTGTTTCCCCCGCTGCCGCGAACACACCCCTTGATATATGAGAACAACCATAACCATCACCCTATTATTCATTCAATCCATCATTCAATTAGTCATGGCACAAGAGAAAGAGAACCAAGGTGTAGTAACGTTCGCAGGAAACCCTGTGACGCTGCTCGGAGAACTGATCAAAGTGGGCGACACTGCGCCCGAATTTACTGCTACGGGCGAGGGCCTGAAACCCGTCCGCCTGTCTGACTTCAAGGGCAAGACCGTGATCCTGTCCGTCTTCCCGTCGGTCGACACGAAGGTGTGCGCCGCACAGACGCGCCGCTTCAACAAGGAGGCTTCGGAGCTGTCGGAGAACGTGGTCGTGCTGACCCTCTCCAAAGACTTGCCCTTCGCGCTCGGTCGCTTCTGCGCCGCCGAAGGCATCGACCGTATCCACACGCTCTCGGACTATCAGCACTCCGAGTTCGGCCTGAAGTACGGTTTCCTGATGAAGGAGAACATGCTGCTGGCGCGTGGCGTAGTGGTCGTGAACCCCGAAGGCAAGGTCACGTATGTGGAGTATGTGAAGGAAGTAACCCACGAGCCGGATTACGCTAAGGCGCTTGAGGCTGCTCGCGCTGCGCTCTGATCCGCCACGTATGAACGTATGACTGCCGTAGAACGGACATAGTTCCCCCCCTTATGAAACGAGCAGTAATCGTTGGAGCCACCTCGGGCTTGGGCCTGGAGGTGGCTCGTTTGTTATTGGAGCGGGGCTGGAGCATCGGGGTGGCCGGCCGACGCGTCGAGGCGTTGGAGCAGCTGCGGGCCGTGGCGCCGGACCGCGTCCGGGTCCGTGCCATCGACGTCACCCAGAGCGACGCCCCGGACCGTCTCCACGCCCTCATCGACGATCTCGGCGGGATGGATCTCTACTTCCACTCCTCCGGCATCGGTCGGCAGAACTCGGACTTAGATCCGAGCATTGAGCTGTCCACGGTCCGCACCAACGGCGAAGGCTTCGTGCGTATGGTGACGGCCGCCTACCGCTATTTCCGCACCCAAGGCCGCGGACACATCGCCGCCATCACGTCCGTAGCCGGTACGCGTGGCATGGGCGCCGCCGCGGCTTACTCGGCCACGAAGCGTTTCCAGCGCACCTACCTCGACGCCCTCGCCCAGCTGGCCCACCGTGAGGGTCTCCGCCTGCGCATTACGGACATCCGCCCGGGCTTCGTCCGCACCGCCCTCCTCAATCCCGAGGTGCGTTACCCGATGCTGATGGAGCCAGCGCCCGTGGCCCGACGGATCGTCGACGCTGTGGAGCGTAGGCGTCGCGTGGCCACCATCGATAGGCGCTACCGTGCGCTCGTCCTCCTCTGGCGCCTCCTGCCGCAGTGCGTCTGGGAAAGGATGAAGATCTGATGGGCGGCTGCGGCCGCCGGCGAAGTTTTCCCCATCACGTTTCGGATACATCCATACCCGGCCAACTTGGCCGGCGCCCCTGGCGCCTTGATCTTCTTTTGCTTCTTTTCTTGCATCAAGGCAAGGGCGGCTGCGGCCGCCGGCGAAGTTTTCCCCGTCACGTTTCGGATACATCCCATACCCGGCCAAGTTGGCTGGCGCCCCTAGCGCCTTGATCTTCTTTTGCTTCTTTTCTTCCATCAAGGGAAGAAAAGATGACCCCAAGGCGTAGCGTCAAGCGAGTAGATATTAAGCCTTGATTTCAAGATTGACTGGCAGGCGAGTTGATACTAAATCTTGATTTCAAAATTGACTGGCAGGTGAGCTGATACTAAATCTTGATTTCAAGATTGACTGGCAGGCGAGGTGATACTAAATCTTGATTTCAAGATTGACTGGCAGGCGAGCCGATACTAAATCTTGATTTCAAGATTGACTGACAGGCGAGCTAATACTAAATCTTGATTTCAAGATTGACTGGCAGGCGAACTGATACTAAATCTTGATTTCAAGATTGACTGGCAGGTGAGCTGACGTTAACCCATAAGCCTAAGGGTTGATAATCTGCGACTCGGAAAGGCCTCTTAGCCCCCACACCCCACGGAAAAAGAGAGGGAGACGATTGCCGTATCGCCTCCCTCTCGCTGTTTACAGGCCGGGAGCGCGCGACCCCACGGCATGATTACGGGTAAGAAGCTGTTTGGAATTTATTTCGGAGGATATTCAGAGAATATTTCCGGGGATTTTGTTTCATCTTTTAAGGAGCATAGCAAGCTATGTGACGAAAAAGATGGGACAAAAGGGCGGAAATAGGCCTGAATAGGCCCGAAATAGAAAGGAGAAAGATCCGCCCAAACAGCTCCATAAAACAATCATCCAATAAATTCCAAACAGCTTCTCAGTTTAGTTGAAGATGTAACGCAAGCCGATCTGCATCTGCCAGCAGTTAGAACTGTTGCGATACGGTTCGTAGGTGCGGCTGTAAAGCTCCTTCTTCTTATTGACGGTGTTGTAACCCATCGAGTAGGTGGGCACGCCGTTGGCATCCTTGCCCTCGTAGCGGAGGATCTTGCCGTAGTTGCTGGGCGAGGTGGTCTGCGTCACACCCCAGGAGCTTTTCAGCAGGTTGCCGACGTTGAGGATGTCAAACGAGAGCTGCAGCGTGTGGATGGCTTTGCCCGCGCGCAGGCGGAAGTCTTGCGTCACCTTCAGGTCGAAGCGGTGTACCCACGGCAAGGCTGCGCCGTAAGCCTCGGCATACTCGCCCTTGTGGGCGCTCAGGTACTTGTCTTGCTCCACGAAGCGCCAGAAGGCTTCGGCCTGCTCGGCGGCGGTGAAGCCGTTCTTGTCGACAAACTTCAGCTCGTCTTTCGTGCGGGGAATGTACATGAGGTCGAAGGAGTTCTTGTCGCCATTCATGTCGTTGCTGTAATAGTAGTTGTACATGCCGGAGGAATAGGCGGCGTAGTAGAGGCCGACGGAGGTCGCAAAGTACTTGCCGTAGTCCTTGCGATAGGTCAAGGAGGCGATGAGCTTGTCCGGCGTGAGGTACTGCGCATTGTGGAGCTCGGCGTTGTTGGGGCCGTCGACGGCATAGAGACCCTGCCAGGTGGAGTAGGCTTGATTACCGGGCAGGCCGGTGATCTCTTTCGCCCACTGGTGGGTGTAGGAGAACATGAGGTTCAGATCCTTGATCGGCTCAGCGGTCACCATGGTGTTGAAAGAGGCGCTGTAACCGCGCGTATCGTTGTCGAGGATGACGGCACCACCGGTCACATTCTTATCCACCAAGTAGTTGCCCGTGGTGGAAGTAGAGTAATCCAGACGGTTGTCGGGGCCAGCGAAGCGACTGAGGTTGCCGTTGTTGACGATGTTCCAGTTGCGCATCACGACGTTGTAGATGTCCTTGTTATACATCCCTTCCACGGTCAGGGTCAGCGGGAAAGAAACGGGCAGGCGATAGTCCACGGCGAGCGTGTTCTTCCAGATCTGCGGCATTTTGAAGTCATCCGCTATGCCCGCGATCGAGGCGCGTGAGGCGGTGGAGTTCGGGTCGCCATAGATCGGCGTCGTGGGGGCGTCGAGGAGCTTGATCATGTCGTCCACGTTGGTGAGCATGTTGTTCTTGAACTTATCGAGTGTCTTGGCGTCGGTCACGGTGATCGTGTTCTGGATCATCGCGCTGTTGGTCGGCATATTGACTAAGAAGACCAAGGGCACGCGGCCGGTGAAGACGCCCGTACCACCACGCACGACCAAGGAGCGATCGCCGTTGATGTCGTAGTTGAATCCTACGCGCGGCGAGAGGAGTACGGAGGTTTTGGGCCACTTGCCGGTGTTGACACGCGGCGACTGGAAGGAGGCGTAGTTCGGGTCGTTCTTAGCCACGAAATGGTCGCGCCAGTTGAGCTTCAGGTAAGCCTGATTCGTTTCGATGGGCGTGACGAAGTTCGTCATGTCTGCACGCAGGCCGTAGGTCAGTTTGAAACGGTCGGTCACGTTCCATTCGTCTTGCAAGAAGAGGCCGGACTGGATGAAGGCCACTTCCGAAGCCGGATTCTTATCGCCGTTATAGCCGTAGGTCAGACCGAAAGCGATGGGCGCATTGCCAGCCTTGAAGTCTTCGAACGAAGCGTATTTGTAGTAGCCCGTACCATAGCGCATGTAGGTGTTGATGGCCTTCTGATACTCCACGTTCAGACCGCCGATGAGACGGTGCGAACCGATGGTCCAGGTGAGATGGTCCTGCAGGTTGAGGACGTTATTCTGCGATCCGGTGGTCCAGGTAAAGAGCTCGTAACCGGCCGACATAAAGGCATCGCCCGCACCGTCCCAAATGTCGATGAAGGGGAAGGGCTTGGAGGTGGAGTTACGCTTGTCGTGGATGTCGGAGTAGGTGAAGAGGATGCGGTTCTGGAGCGTGTTGCTGAAGCGGCTGTTAAGCTCGCCGGTGACGGACCAGACGTTGTTCTCCATCCCGTAGCAGGAGTTGCGGAAAGAGAAGGCCTTGTCAGAGATGCGGCTCGACGAGGCGCGTGGATTGATGCCCGACGTCCAGTTGGGCTCATTGATGTGCGAGTTCGTGGTGTAGTTGAAGCGCACGCTCAGCTTGTGGGCGTCGTTGATGTTCCAGTCCAGACGGGCCAGGGCCTTGTAGTTCTTCGTGCCGCCGTCGCTGAAGTCGGTGTAGGAGCCGGGCTCGTAGCCGTACTTGTCGCGGAGGATCTTGGCGAAGGCTTCCATGTCGGCCGCCGTGACGCGTGAGGTCTGCGTGGCGCCGTTGCCCACGCCGTCGGTGGAGACGTGATACTTCGTGATCGGGTTGGGCGAGTTCTCGTACTCTCCGTTGATGAAGAAGAAGAGCTTGTTTTTGATGATCGGTCCGCCGAGCGTGAAGCCGTACGTCTCGGTGCGTTCGCGAGCGCGGTCGCCGAGGTCGTGACCGTCGACGGTGTTCCCGCGCAGGCTCTCGTTGCGGTGGTAGGTGTAAGCCGTACCCTTAAGGGTGTTCGTACCCGACTTGGTGATGGCGTTGATGCCGCCGCCCATGAAGTTCGTTTGGCGCACATCGAAGGGCGCTACGACCACCTGAAGCTCCTCGATAGCGTCGAGCGAGATCGGGTTACCGCCACCGGGCAGGGTGCCCGAGAGGCCGAAGTTGTTGTTCAGGTTCGCCCCATCGACGGTGAACGTGTTCGTACGTCCGTCACGGCTGGCGATCACGGTGCCGCCGCCCGAGTAAGGCGACATACGCGTGAAGTCCGTCAAGCTGCGGTTGATGGAGGGCAGGAGTTGCAGCTGTTGCTTGGAGACGTTCGTCGAGGCGCCCGTCTTCAGTCCCGTGAACTTCGACGAGGCGGCGGTGACGACCACCTCGTTCAGTGTCAAGTCGTCGCGGAGCACCGCGTCCAGCGTCGCCATTTCGCCCAATTGGAGCGTCACGTCGCGATACTCGACGGACTTCAGCCCGACGTACGACATGGTGATCTTGTACGGCCCGCCGGGGCGCATACCCTCGATCGAATAGCGACCGTCGGCGTTCGTGACGGCGCCGTACTGCGTGCCCGAAGGCTCATGCACGGCCACGATGGCGGCGCCGATGAGCGCTTCGCCCTCCTGGTCTGCGATCTTTCCGCCGATGGCGGACGTTGTGATCTGTGCCGATGCAATGGCTGGCAAGATCACTGCTAACAATAGCAGATAGATTCTCTTCATGATCAATGCGTGTTTAGTGTGACATATAATAAATAGTTAGAGCCAGTGTCTGGAAGGCGGCCCTTTCGGTGTCCGCCCGTGTGCTTATAAAAGAAGGAGCGGCGACGAAGCCTTCATGCACTTCGTTGCCACCCCTTGCCTTTCTATTCTTCGATCAGCTTAGTCCGCGGAGCTTGCGGAGCAATCTCTTTGCGGCTGCGGATGTATTCAATAATGGTTTCTTCGGACGACTTGCCCGTGGGCTTCGCAGCGCGCGCATGCGAGAACTTGTAGGCCGACACGATGTAGTCGTTCAGCGCCACGCGATAGTATCGGCCCTCCTCGAGTGGTCGGCCGTCGGGGAACGCCATCTCGATGCGATCCGGCTCGCCGTTCTTCGTGTAGAGCGTGTAGGTCATGCCCGAGACGAGCAGGTCGACGGCGTGGCGACGCTTGTTGTAACGATGCGACACGCGGATCAGGTCGCGCATCTCCGCCGGCGTCAGTTCCACCACGTTCACCTCGTTGCCGAAGGGATCCATCTCGTAGACCATCTTGGCCGTCATGTCGCCCGGCTCAAGCGCCCCGATGCGTATGCCGCCGGCGTTTTGGAAGGCGAAGTCGGCACCGTTCATGGCCGCTTCGGCATCCGTCACGAGGTTGCCCAGCCCTTCCTTACCCTCGATCCGCGCCGTGACACGGCCGATCACTTCGTTCAGCGGCGACTCGTCGTAAAACTTCTTGATGGCGGCCTTCACGGTCGCGTCCTCCGCCGTCATACTGGCCACGGGGATCAGCCGATTGCGCCTCGCAACAACCTTACGTCCGCGCAGCGTCAGCTCCGTACGCCCAACATATTGCAGGTATTCGCCCGCTTGGGTGATGAGTACGCCGTTGACCACTACGCCCGTGTCGAGGCGCGTATGCGAATGCCCGCCCACGATCAGGTCAAGCTCCGGCATCCGCTCGGCGAGCTTCTTATCTTCCTCCACGCCCATGTGGTTGAGGGCGAGGAAGACGTCGCAGCGCTTCCGCATATCGCGCAGCTTCGTAAGCTCCTCGACCGGTTCGGTGAACGTTAGGCCGGTGAGGCGCCCCGGGTGCGACGACGGGATGAGCCGCCCGCTGATCGCCTCCACCTGTATGCCAGAGATGATGCCGAGGCGCAGGCGGCCGACCCGGATCACCGTCGACGGCTCCGGCTGATGGATCTCGGCGCCCTCGCCGACGTGCAGGTTGGCGCAGAGGAAGGGGAACCGGGCCTGACGGATGCGTTCGGAGAGGACACGTTGGCCGTAGTCAAACTCGTGGTTTCCGACAGCCGATGCGCGGTATCCGACGCGGTTCATGAGGTCAATGATGGGGTAGCCCTTGCCCGGCCGATCGCAATGATCCACCACGGGGTTGCCCGAGAATAGGTCGCCACCGCTGAGCACGACGACGCGCCCCGGGTGTGCCTTTTGTTCTTGGCTGACGAAGGCGGTCACCTTCGCATAATCGTCGATATGCGCGTGCATATCGTTCGTCGAAAGGATGACGAGCTGCGTCTCCTTCGTCGTGCTACAGGCGGCGAATCCGACGGCGATCATCCATAGAATGAAGATCCTTTTCATGTGTGCTATCTCTTCTTGCTGTTATTTCTTTTAAGGCAAAGGTACACAGCTGTTCAAAATCATTAAAACGGAAACGAAGAGATCCATCTATCCGCCCCACGTGCAGAAAATGAGCGGCCCAATAAGCGTCGGAGGCGACGCGCACAACGTCCAGCGGCCGATGCCTCAGCGCGCACTCCGCCCCAAGCGATCAGCGGCGCCCACAGAGCCGTCCGGGGACTGTCCCTCGGGCGGCTCTTGCGCTATATATATAGGTATGTCGTCGATCAGATCGATCCATAGCATCCGTAGGACCAAAAGCCTGAGGAAATCGCTCGCCACAAACTTTTTCGGCTCATTTCCTCAGGAAATCGGCCGCCACAAAACTTTTTCAGCCAAAAGCCTGAGGAAATCGACTGCCACAAGCGAAAAAGAAGGCATAGAGGACGGGGCGCAAGAGAATGGAATATTTTTCGGCCTTTTACGGGATATTGTAGAGATTTTTTTTGCCTGTTACAGAAACGGCTCTATCTTTGCCGCCGTTTCATGGCATATGTAAGATAAAAATGAAGTCCGTATATACACTTTCCGTCGTCCTATCGATTAATGTCATTATTATTCCAATGGCGTTACGGGAAGGGTGTAAACGATTCGGTTTTTGACAATTCGTTTTGTGCGAAAAAGGGCCTTTCTCATCAAGCGTGGGGAGGGCTTTTTTTTTGACATGTTGCCAAGAGCCTTCCCCCCTTTAGAAGGCATGAGGAAGACCCAGAGCCGCACAACAACGGAACAAACAGAAGAAATAAGAAGAATGGATTTACGTAGTTCAAAGAGTACACAGGGGCGCCGCATGGCGGGCGCCAGAGCGCTCTGGGCCGCCAACGGGATGAAGCGCGAACAGATGGGGCGACCCATCGTGGCCGTGGTCAACTCGTTCACGCAGTTTGTGCCCGGACACACACATCTGCATGATGTGGGGCAATTAGTGAAGCAAGAAATTGAGCGAATGGGCTGCTTCGCGGCCGAGTTCAACACAATAGCCATCGACGACGGCATCGCTATGGGGCACGACGGCATGCTCTACTCCCTGCCCTCGCGCGACCTTATCGCCGACAGCGTCGAATACATGGTGCAGGCGCACAAAGCCGACGCCATGATCTGCATCAGCAATTGCGATAAGATCACGCCGGGCATGCTTATGGCGGCCATGCGGCTGAACATCCCCGCCGTGTTCGTCTCCGGCGGACCCATGGAGGCGGGGCGCCACGGCGAGCGGTCGCTCGACCTCATCGATGCGATGGTGATGGCGGCCGACGCGTCCGTCACCGACGCCGAAGTGGAGGCCGTCGAGCGGAACGCCTGCCCCACCTGCGGCAGCTGTTCGGGCATGTACACGGCCAACTCGATGAACTGCCTCAACGAAGCCATCGGACTGGCGCTGCCGGGCAACGGCACGGTGGTAGCCACGCACGCAAATCGCCTACAACTCTTCCGTGACGCCGCCCGGCGAATCGTGGAGAACGCCTACCGCTATTATCGCGACGACGACGCCTCCGTGCTGCCGCGCAGCATCGCCACCCGTGCGTCCTTTCTCAACGCCATGCGGCTGGACATCGCTATGGGCGGATCGACCAACACGGTGCTTCACCTCTTGGCCATCGCTCACGAGGCGGAAGTGGACTTTACGATGGACGACATCGACGCCCTCTCGCGTGAGACACCCTGCCTCTGCAAGGTGGCCCCGAACTCGGAGAAGTATCATATCCAAGACATCAACCGCGCCGGCGGCGTGATGGCCATCCTCGGCGAACTCTCCCGCGCGGGTGTGCTCGACACCTCCGTTCGGCGTGTCGACGGACTGACGCTGGCCGAAGCCATCGACCGCTACGACATCCGTAGCCCGCACGTGACGGACGCCGCAAAGGCCGTCTATCACAGCGCGCCGGGCCTCCGCTTCAACCTCAAGATGGGGTCGCAACGCACCATCTACGACAAGCTCGACACGGATCGCGCCGAGGGTTGCATCCGCGACGTGGCGCACGCCTACTCGAAAGATGGCGGCCTGGCCATCCTCAAGGGCAACATCGCCCTGCGCGGCTGCGTGGTCAAGACGGCGGGCGTAGACGAACGCATCCTGTGCTTCAGTGGGCCGGCACGCGTCTTCCAATCGCAAGACGACGCCTGCGAGGGTATCCTCGGCGGACAAGTCAGCGCCGGCGATGTGGTCGTCATCACGCACGAGGGGCCGAAGGGTGGCCCCGGCATGCAGGAAATGCTTTATCCCACGTCGTACATCAAATCCATGCACCTCGGCGCCGAGTGCGCGCTCATCACTGACGGACGCTTCAGTGGCGGCACATCGGGGCTGAGCATCGGGCACATCTCGCCGGAAGCAGCCTCAGGCGGCGCCATCGGACTCGTCCGCACGGGCGACATCATCGACATCGACATCCCCGCGCGCACCATCAACGTGCGTCTCAGCGAGGCCGAACTGGCCGAGCGCCGGCGGGAGGAGGAGGCGCGTGGTGCGGAGGCGTGGCAACCACACCGCGACCGTACCGTATCGAAGGCTCTACGCGCCTACGCCAGCATGGTTTCATCGGCCGACGAGGGGGGCGTGCGAATCATCTAACATCCCCCTCAACTACTACTTTCTGACTACTTCTAACTATACGCTTATAAATGGAGAATAAGGATACAATAACCGGTGCGGAGGCATTACTCCGCGCATTGATAGCGGAGGGAACGGAGTGCATCTTCGGCTACCCTGGCGGACAGGCGATCCCAGTCTACGATTGCCTCTACGACTACCGCGACCGGCTGCGCCACGTCTTGGTGCGCCACGAACAGGGAGCCGCCCATGCGGCCCAAGGATTTGCTCGCGTCAGCGGACGCGTCGGCGTGGCGCTGGTCACGTCCGGACCGGGCGCTACGAACACCATCACGGGCGTAGCTGACGCTATGCTCGACAGCACCCCCATCGTCGTCATCACCGGACAAGTCCCCTCGCCCTTGCTGGGCACGGACGCCTTTCAGGAGGTCGACGTAATCGGCATCATGTCGCCCATCACGAAATGGGCCTACCAAGTGCGCCGCGCCGACGAGATCGCGTGGGCCGTGGCTCGCGCCTTCTACATCGCCTCCACCGGCCGACCCGGGCCGGTCGTGCTCGACATCTCAAAAGACGCGCAAGTG
This sequence comes from Tannerella serpentiformis, assembly GCF_003033925.1. Classification (NCBI taxonomy): domain Bacteria; kingdom Pseudomonadati; phylum Bacteroidota; class Bacteroidia; order Bacteroidales; family Tannerellaceae; genus Tannerella; species Tannerella serpentiformis. Next base: position 1,867,021 of record NZ_CP028365.1, on the reverse strand, counting down.
GGCCGGACGGTCTTCGAACACAAGCCCGTCGACTTCATCCGCAGCTATCGCCCGTGGCCCGAAATCAACGCCGAGCGTGTGGCAGAGGCGGCGGCCCTGATCGACGCAGCCGAGCGTCCCTTTGCGCTGGTTGGGCAGGGTGTCATCCTCAGCGGTGCCGAACAGCAGCTGAAGGACTTCCTCGAAAAAGCTGACATCCCCGCCGGAGCAACCATGCTGGGACTCTCCGCCATGCCCTCCGACTTCCGCCTAAACAAAGGCATGCTGGGCATGCACGGCAACGTCGGCCCGAATCGCAAGACGAACCAGTGCGACGTGCTCATTGCTATCGGTATGCGCTTCGACGACCGCGTTACGGGCGAACTCAAGAGCTATGCACGCCAGGCCAAGATCATCCACCTCGACATCGACGCCTCGGAGCAGGGGAAGAACGTCCGGGCCGACGTCAAAGTCTTAGGCGACGCCAAGGCCTCCCTCAGCGCCCTCACCAACGCCGTACGTCCGGCCCGCCACACGGCGTGGATCGAGTCGTTCGCCACGGACGAGGCCGAGGAGTGGGAAAAAGTGATCGAAAAAGAAATACACCCCACCGACGGGAAGCTGCACATGGGCGAAGTGGTGCGGCGCGTCTCCGAGGCCACGAACCATAACGCGGTGCTCGTGACCGACGTGGGGCAGAACCAAATGGTGGGCGTACGCTACTTCCAGTACACCCAGACGCGCAGCGTCGTCACCTCCGGCGGACTGGGCACGATGGGCTTCGGCCTGCCTGCCGCCATCGGCGCCAAGCTCGGCGCACCGGATCGCACCGTCTGCCTCTTCGTCGGCGACGGCGGATTGCAGATGACGATTCAAGAACTCGGCACCATCATGCAGGAGCGGCTGGACGTGAAGATCATCCTCCTCAACAACCACTTCCTCGGCATGGTGCGCCAATGGCAAGAACTGTTTTTCAACGAACGATATTCGGCTACGGAGATGGAAAACCCCGACTTTGTGGCCATCGCACGGGCGTTCCGCATTGCCTCGCGGGAGGTCAGCCGTCGCGAAGAGTTGGACGAGGCCGTCGAAGAAATGATGGCCACTGACGGGCCCTACCTCCTGGTGGCCGACGTAGAAAAATGCGGCATCATCTACCCGATGGTGCCCGCCGGAGCGAGTATCAGCAACATATTGATGTAACCCATGCAGACAAACGAAAAAAACATCGTAGCCCCCACGGACGGCCGCCGGCTCTACACCGTGATCATCTTCTCGGAGAACACCGTGGGCCTGCTCAACCAGATCACGATCATCTTCACCCGCCGACAGCTGAACATCGAGACGCTCTCCGTCTCGCCCTCAGCCATACCCGGCATCCATAAGTTCACCATTACGACCTACGCCGACGAGGTGATGATCGAAAAAGTCGTCAAGCAGATTGACAAGCGCGTGGACATTCTCAAATCGTATTACAACACCGATGAGGACCTCGTCTACCAAGAGATCGCGCTCTACAAACTGGCCACCGACAAGTTTATCCGCATGGGCGGCGTGGAAGATCTGATCCGTAAGTACGACGCCCGCATCCTCGAGATCAACGAAGACTGTGTCGTGGTGGAGATGAACGGGCATTACGAGGAAACGCAGGCGCTCTTTCACGAACTCAGCGACCGCATCGGCGTCCTCCAGTTCATCCGCTCGGGCCGAGTAGCCATCACCCGAAGCCGCGTCGAGCGACTGAGCGACATGCTTTCCACCATCGAAGAGGAGATGCACCAGAAAGGCAGCTCTTATTGAGCCGCCCGGGTAGTTACGGCCTAAAGGCGGGTAGTTATGCGGATGCACCGCGGTAGTTACAAGTAGCTATATGCTTGCTACTGTTTCTACCACTACCTCCGACTACTGCGTCGCAGCCGCATAACTACCCTCGACTATTTCTAACTGCATCAATAGAGTATGGATCCCATAGGCATATACGACTACACGACCGAGGCTTACTCGCTCGATTTCATGGGGCGCCTGCCCCTGCCCACGCTCGGCAACTATCTCCTCGACGCTGCCACGCGCCATGCCGAAGAGCGCGGCGCCGGATATACCGTGATGGAGGGCCGTGGCACGGCTTGGGTGCTCTCTCGCCTCGCCGTCGAGGTGATCGACACGGAGGGACTGACAGCCCCCATCCGCGTCAGCACGTGGGCCGAGGCCGTGGAGCGGATCTTCATCCGGCGCTGCTTCGAGGTGACGTCGGCGGCCACAGGCAAACCGCTGGCTTACGCCCGCTCCATCTGGGCGGCGATCGACAAAAACACGCGCAGACCGACCTCGCTCGTCGGGGCGTGGGCCGACCGGATGATGGTGCCCGACCGACACTGCCCGGTGGAGATCGCTGGACGTATCGCCGCCGCAGAAGAGGCGCCGGACAATGAACCTACCACACGCGTCGTTCGTTACAGTGACCTAGACATTAACGGTCACTTGAACAGTATCCGCCACATGGAGGCGATGCTCGATGGATTCGACCTCGAGACCTACCGCACGATGTGGGTGCAGCATTTCGAGATCTCTTATCACGCAGAAGGGCGCTACGGCACGCCGCTCGCGCTCTTCCGCCGCAAACTCGAACCGGGGGCGTTTGCCTGTGCGCTGGTCGACGGTGATCGCGCTGTCAGTCGGGCGCTGATCCGTTTTGTCTAAGGGGAGCGACGCTCCTCGCTCATTCTTTCTTTTCTTGTTTTGACATGCGCCCGAACGTGATCCATGCTTTCTTTTCTTCTCTTGATAGAAGAAAAGAAACAAAAGAAGATCAAGGCGTCAGGGACGCCGGCCAAGTTTGGCCGAGTGCTCGATGGCGTCTTTGATGATGCCGATGGGGATGGCCGGACGCAGGCGCATATTTCTGTTTTTTATAAGCATTCACCTAAACCCAATTATATAGATAACGATATGGCAAAAATGAATTTCGGCGGGGTTGAAGAAAACGTAGTTACCCGCGAAGAGTTTCCAGTTGTGAAGGCGCTTGAGGCGCTCAAAGGCGAGACAATCGCTGTGTTAGGTTATGGCGTACAGGGCCCCGGTCAGGCGTGCAACTTGCGCGATAATGGTTTCCATGTCATCGTGGGCCAGCGCCCCGGAAAGACGTACGAAAAAGCTGTTGCCGACGGCTGGGTGCCGGGCGAGACGCTGTTTTCTCTCGAGGAGGCGGCGGAGCGCGGCACGGTGATCTGTATGCTTCTCTCTGACGCGGCTCAGATCCAGTGCTGGCCGCAGATTAAGCCGCATTTGACGGCCGGCAAGACGCTCTACTTCTCGCATGGCTTTGCGATCACGTGGAGCGACCGCACGGGTATTGTGCCGCCGAAGGATATCGACGTCATCTTGGTTGCACCGAAGGGATCGGGCACGTCGCTGCGTACCCTCTTCGTTGAGGGACGGGGTATCAACTCCTCTTATGCCGTCTACCAGGATGTCAGCGGGCGGGCGCTCGATAAGACGCTGGCCATCGGCATCGGCATTGGCTCGGGATATTTGTTTGAGACGACCGTCGAGCGTGAGGCTGTCTCCGATCTGACCGGCGAGCGCGGCTCGCTGATGGGAGCCATCCAAGGACTCTTTGCAGCGCAGTATGAGGTACTCCGCGAGCACGGCCACACCCCCTCCGAAGCCTTCAACGAGACGGTGGAGGAGCTCACCCAATCGCTCATGCCTCTGGTTGCACAGCGCGGCATGGACTGGATGTACGCCAATTGTTCCACCACAGCCCAGCGCGGCGCCCTCGACTGGATGGGCCCCTTCCACGACGCCGTGAAGCCCGTTGTCGAGAAGCTCTACGACGAGGTGAAGACCGGACGCGAGGCTCAACGCTCGATCGACAGCAATTCGAAGCCCGACTACCGCGTTAAACTCGAGGCCGAGCTGAAGGCGCTTCGCGAGAGCGAGCTTTGGCAAACAGCCGTCACCGTACGCGGGCTGCGTCCGGAGGGCGTTTAATGGATCAGGCCGGGGCGGGAAGCGTCTCGCCCCGCCGTCGAGTCACTCGGCGGGAGCGCCTCAGTCTGAACGACTCCCGCCGAGAGGCTCTCCATTCACCCGTCACCACAGAGCATCCTCATCGCCCTTGCCATCGGCACTGCTCCCATGCGGATACACCTCGCTGCGCGAGGAAATAAGGTGTATCCGGTGTGGATACACCCCGCAGCGTGAGGAAATAGCACTGCCCCCGTGCGGATACGCCCCGTTGCGCAAGGAGATAGCGTGTATCCGGTGTGGATACACCCCGCTGCGCGAGGAAATAGCCCTGCTCCCATGCGGATACGCCCCGCTGCGCAAGAAAATAGCGTGTATCCGGTGTGGATACACCCCGCTGCGCAAGGAAACAGCCATGCTCCCGTGCGGATACGCCCCGCTGCGCAAGGAAATGGCGTGTATCCGGTGCGGACGCACCCTGTTTCGCGACGAAATGGCAGTGCTCCGGTGCGGATACACCCCGTTGCGCAAGGAAATAGCACTGCTCCCGCGAGGAGCATAGGTTTTTCCTGACGAAATGGCAGTGATCCCGTGCAGATACACGACGTTTATTTCATTTTATGCTTCCCCACACGCTTCTTTTTCCCCTTTTCTCTTTTCATTTTTAGCTACACAGAATAAATGGATAACAAACTCTACATCTTCGACACCACCCTGCGCGACGGCGAGCAGGTGCCCGGTTGCCAACTCAATACGGTCGAAAAGATCGAAGTCGCCAAAGCCCTCGAGACGCTCGGCGTAGACATTCTCGAAGCCGGATTTCCCGTCTCCAGCCCAGGCGACTTCCAGTCGGTCGTCGAAATCTCGAAAGCCGTCACCTGGCCCGTGATTTGCGCCCTCACCCGCGGCGTCAAGAAAGACATCGACGTGGCGGCGGAGGCCCTCCAATATGCCCGCCGCAAACGCATCCACACGGGCATCGGCACAAGCGACTACCACATTCAGTATAAGTTCCGATCGAACCGCGAAGAGATCATCGAGCGCGCTGTAGCCGCCACGAAGCACGCCAAAAGCTACGTGGAGGACGTGGAGTTCTACTGCGAGGACGCCGGACGCACCGATAACGAGTATCTGGCACGCGTCGTGGAGGCCGTCATCAAAGCTGGCGCCACGGTGGTCAACATTCCGGACACGACCGGCTACTGTCTGCCGAGTGAGTTCGGCGAGAAGATCCGCTACCTCATGGAGCATGTCGATGGCGTGCACAAGGCGGTCCTCTCCGTACACTGTCATAACGACCTCGGCATGGCGACGGCCAACACCATGGCCGGCGTTCTGGCCGGCGCACGCCAGGCGGAAGTGACCATCAATGGCATCGGCGAGCGCGCCGGCAACACCTCTCTCGAAGAAGTGGCCATGATCCTCAAGTGTCACCATGCGCGCCTCGGCATCGACACAAACATCAACACCCAGCGCATACACGCCACCAGCCGCCTCGTCTCCAGCCTGATGAACATGCCGGTGCAGCCCAACAAAGCCATCGTAGGCCGTAACGCCTTCGCGCACTCCTCCGGCATCCATCAAGACGGCGTGCTGAAGAACGTGCAGACGTACGAAATCATCGACCCCAAGGATGTGGGCATCGACGACAATAGCATCGTACTCACCGCCCGCAGTGGCCACGCGGCGCTCAAGCATCGCCTCGAAGTGCTCGGCGTAGACCTGGGCAGCCGCGAGAAGCTCGACAAAGTCTATCAGGACTTCCTCCGCCTGGCCGACCGCAAAAAAGAAATCAGCGACGACGACCTGCTCATGCTTGTCGGCGAAGACCGCAAGGCCCTCCATCGCATCAAGTTGGCCTACCTGCAAGTCACGTCCGGCGTCGGGGTGCGCTCCGTAGCCAGCGTAGCGCTCACGATCGCCGGCGAAACGTTCGAGGCCGCCTCTTCCGGCAACGGACCCGTCGACGCCGCCATCAAGGCCGTCAAGAGCATCATCCGCCGCAAAATGACCATCCGCGAGTTCCTCATTCAAGCCATCGACAAAGGCAGCGACGACATGGGCAAGGTACACATGCAAGTCGAGCACGAAGGCAATAACTACTACGGATTCGCCGCTAACACTGACATCATCGCCGCCTCCGTCGAGGCGTTCGTCGATGCCATCAATAAGTTTGAGGGAGCGAAAGGCTAACGGCTAAACACGGACTACTAAAAATGCCAAGCGCGGTAGGGAGGCCATCGGTTCGATTCGTTTTTTGCCTATCGTCCGCAGTTTCCCACCGCTGCTAATCTCGTTTTTAGCTTTGCGTTTTTAGCGTTCATCGCCTCCGATTACGTTTTTCACAGCTAACTTTTAGTTCACACCCGTTTTTCATTTTCAATGAATACCCTTTTCGACAAAATATGGGACGCCCACGTCGTCCAAACCGTGGCCGACGGCCCGACGCAGCTCTATATCGATCGCCTTTACTGTCACGAAGTGACGAGCCCCCAGGCCTTCGCCGGCCTTCGCCGTCGCCAGCTGCGCGTCTTCCGCCCCGACCAAGTTTTTTGCATGCCCGACCACAACACCCCCACGCACGATCAAGACAAACCCATCGAGGATCCCGTATCGCGCACCCAAGTCGACACGCTTGAGAAGAATGCAGCCGAATTTGGTCTCACGCACTTCGGCATGATGCATCCCAAGAACGGAATCATCCATGTCGTCGGCCCCGAGCGCGGCCTGACGCTGCCCGGCATGACCATCGTCTGCGGCGACAGCCACACCTCTACGCATGGCGCAATGGGCGCCGTAGCTTTTGGCATCGGCACCAGCGAGGTGGAGATGGCGCTGGCCTCGCAATGCATCCTGCAACAGAAACCCAAGACGATGCGCATCACCATCGACGGCCGACCCGGCCCGGGCGTCACCGCCAAAGACCTCGCACTCTATGTCATCGCCCGCATGACGACCGGCGGCGCCACCGGTTACTTTGTGGAATACGCCGGCGAGGCCGTCCGCAGCCTCACCATGGAGGGCCGACTGACGCTCTGCAATCTTTCCATCGAAATGGGCGCACGCGGCGGCATGATCGCCCCGGACGACGTCACGTTTGCCTACATCCACGACCGCGAGTATGCCCCTAAAGGCGACGATTGGGACCGCGCCGTGGCGCACTGGCGTACCCTCCGTAGCGACGACGATGCCGTCTTCGACCGGGAGATCCGTTTCGACGCCGCCGACATCGAGCCGATGATTACCTACGGCACCAACCCAGGCATGGGCATGGGCATTACGCAGACCATCCCCACGGCCGAGAGCGTTCCCGAAAGTAGTCGCGCGTCGTATCGCCGCTCCCTCGATTACATGGGCCTCACGGCTGGCAGCCAGCTGCTCGGCATGCCCGTGGACTATGTTTTTTGTGGCTCCTGCACCAACGGACGGATCGAAGACTTCCGCGCCTTCGCGTCGCTGGTCAAAGGCAAACGCAAAGCCCCAGGTGTGACGGCGTGGCTCGTGCCCGGCAGCTGGATGGTCGATGCGCAGATCCGCCGCGAAGGCCTCGACAAGATTTTTACCGATGCCGGCTTCGAGCTGAGGCAGCCCGGCTGCTCGGCCTGCTTGGCGATGAACGATGACAAGATCCCCGCCGGGAAATATGCCATCTCGACCTCCAACCGCAACTTCGAAGGCCGTCAAGGCCCCGGTGCCCGCACCCTGTTGGCTGGCCCCCTTGTTGCCGCCGCGGCCGCCGTCACCGGCGTAGTCACCGATCCCCGAAGCATGATGGGTTAAACAGTGCGCAGCCAACCCCTCGACATCAGCAATGACCGCCTCGCATACTCGGCCATCCTCCCCGCCTTCGATAGAGAGGACTGCGAGTATTGAGGCCTCCCCTTATACATTTATATATAGGATGACTGTCCGTGGGGGATTACCCATCATCTGGTATATCCTTATCACCCCCTAACGGGCCTCCGATTTTTCATCCTATTTATTCACCCCCTCGTCAAACGATTATGAACGAAAAATTCACCATCCTCCGCAGCACCTGCGTCCCCCTTCCACTCGAGAACGTCGACACGGATCAGATCATCCCCGCCCGCTTTCTCAAAGCCACTACGAAAGAGGGCTTCGGCGACAATCTCTTTTACGATTGGCGCTACGACAAGCAAGGCCAACCCATCCCCTCTTTCGTGCTCAATAATCCAGCCTACGCCGGCGCCCGCATCCTCGTCGCTGGCCGCAACTTCGGTAGCGGCTCGAGCCGAGAGCATGCCGCATGGGCTATCGCTGGCTATGGCTTCCGGGTCGTCGTCTCCAGCTTCTTTGCCGACATCCATAAGCAGAACGAACTGAACAATGGCGTCCTTCCCGTAGTCGTTACGGACGCCTTCCTCGCCCACCTCTTCGCCGCCATAGAGGCAGACCCGAAGACCGAGGTCGAGGTTGATCTTCCCGCCCAAACCATCACGCTACTCTCCTCCGACGAGAGCGCTCACTTTGAGATCAACAATTACAAGAAACATTGCCTCATGAATGGCCTTGACGACATCGATTTCCTCATCGAAAACCGCAACCTCATCGAGGCCTACGAACAAAACATCAATGCATAAGTCATGAATCAGAATCCCTCCACCATGCCCATGATCGAAATCATGGACACCACCCTGCGCGACGGCGAACAGACAAACGGCGTCTCTTTCACCGCCCATGAGAAGAAGAATATCGCTCGTCTACTCGTCAAAGAACTGAATGTAGACCGCCTCGAGATCGCCTCCGCGCGTGTCTCTGACGGCGAACTGGAGGCCGTCCGGCGCATTGCTCAATGGGCCAACGAAGCCGGATGCCTCGACCGCTTCGAAGTGCTCGGATTTGTCGATGGCGGACGGTCGCTCGCCTGGATTCGCGACGCCGGTTGCCGTACGATGAACTTGCTCTGCAAGGGTTCCCTGCGCCACCTCACCGAGCAACTCCGCCGGACTCCCGAACAGCACGCCGCCGACATCGCCGAAGAGGTACGCCGCGCCGAAGAGGTCGGCGTCACCGTCAATCTCTACCTCGAGGATTGGTCCAACGGCATAAACGATTCGCCGGACTACGTCTTCGCCCTCGTCGACGCGCTCCGTCACTTGCCCATCCGCCGCTTCATGCTGCCCGACACGCTCGGCGTCCTCAACCCCGAAACGACCTACGAATTTTGCCGTCGCATGACCGAGCGCTATCCTGAACTCCATTTCGATTTCCACGCCCACAACGACTACGGTCTGGCCGTAGCGAACACCTACATGGCCATTCGCGCTGGCGTCCGCGGCGTACACGTCACCATCAATGGCCTTGGCGAACGTGCCGGCAACGCCACATTCAGCAGCACCGTGGCCGTCATCCACGACCAGCTCCACTATCGCACCGCCATCCGCGAAGCTGGCATCTATCGCGTCAGCAAAAGCGTCGAGACCTACTCCGGCATCCATATCTCCCCCAACCAGCCCATCGCAGGCGAGAACGTCTTCACCCAATGTGCTGGTGTACATGCTGACGGCGACGCCAAGAGTAACCTCTACTGTAACCCGCTCGTTCCCGAGCGCTTCGGCCGTACCCGTGAGTACGCCCTCGGCAAAACATCCGGCAAAGCCAACATCCGCAAGAACCTCGAAGCCCTCGGCATTGAGTTGGACGATGAGACGATGAACAAAGTGACCGAACGCGTCGTAGAACTTGGTGACAAAAAGGAGCTCCTCACCCAAGAAGACCTCCCCTACATTGTTTCTGACGTCCTCCGCCATAACATCCACGGCAACCGCATCCGCATCCTCAACTACTCCCTCTCCCTCACCCACGGCCTTCGCCCCGTAGCCACGATCAAGATCGAAATCGATGGCCGCGTCTATGAGGAGACCGCGACGGGCGACGGACAATATGATGCCTTCGTAGCCGCCCTACAGAAGATCTACAAATCACTCGGCCGCACCCTCCCCATGCTCACGAACTACGCCGTTACCATCCCCCCGGCGGCCGCACCGATGCGTTCGTCCAGACCATCATCACGTGGAGCCACAACGACACAGAATTCAAGACCCGTGGCCTCGATGCCGACCAAATCGAAGCAGCCATCAAGGCTACAGTCAAAATGTTGAACAAAATCGAATCCTAATCCAGCCCATACAAAGAGGGGCATGACTCTCCGGAGACGTTTCCAAAGACGCTGTTAGGAAAACGCGTCGGAGATCAGACCAAACAAATATGCAGATAGGCCTAAGGGAAGAGGTCTATTTGGAGATGTTACGCCGATAGGCTCAGAATATGTTCGGATCGTCCAAAATCACACTCCAAAACCTCTCCAAACACTGAGACCACCCAACGAAAGGTTATCCAACCCCTTCGAATGATGATCAAACCTATCCGTATGGTTATCCAAATCCGAGAAGAAGGGATGAAAAGAGTGCGTCAAGACCGAAATATGTTGTAAAACATGGTAGTCAGCTATTTCCCTGAAAATAAAACGGATGACGGGCTTATCAAGCCCCACACAAACACCTCCAAAGTGTCCAAAACCCGCTTTTTTTTGGCCGGTATGCTTGTTATACAGACCTTTGGGCGCTTTTTTTAGAGACGACAAACTATGAATGTATTACGAAATGTAAGCGTCTTGTGCTGCTTTGCCCTATTCTCCGTAGGAGGAAGCTACGCACAAAGAACTCACAACAAAAGGTTGCCGACACGTGTGCAACAAACCGTACGCTCTCGTACGATGGAACGTAAGGCGTCGGAATTGATCGCCGGTCACATAGACGTGACAAAAAAGAAGATGACGTCGGACAAGTTAGCCCCCGTCACCTACTCTTCCCAAGCAGAGCTTCTCCGTAATGAAGAGCTACGCTTCCCTGCCGACGAGCTCTATGCCTCGAGCTGGGACACCCGCTGGGTCAATCCGTTTCGCAGTAAGAATATTCCCTTCCCCGATTCATTCAGGGTCGACTGTTCATCATTTGTATGTCCCGTCGGAAAACGTCTGAAAATAAACTCAGAGTACGGCATACGTCGTCGCTGGATGCATCGCGGAATCGATCTCGATCTTAACATAGGCGATACGGTGCGTGCAGCCTTCAGCGGAAAAGTCCGGATCAAGAATTTCGAGCGCGGGGGCTATGGTAATTACCTCGTGATTCGCCATCCCAACGGTCTGGAAACTGTTTACGGACATCTGTCCGGATTCTTAGTGGGAGAAAATCAGATTGTCCTTGCCGGCCAGCCCATTGGCCTTGGAGGATCTACCGGACGCTCTACGGGTCCGCATCTTCACTTTGAGACCCGATTCTTGGGTGAAGCCTTCAATCCCCATGAAATCATCGACTTTAATAACGGCACCCCTCGCCGTGACTTCTACGTGATCCGTAAAAGTACCTTCCGAAGAAACGTCAACATTTATACATCTACCTCTGAACGCATCGTTTACCACCGCGTAAGACGAGGCGAATCAGTTGCTATGATTGCACGTAAGTACCACATTTCGGTAGCCGAACTCTGCCGCCTGAACGGACTCAGACGTAAGTCGCGCCTACGTGTCGGACAGGCTCTTCGCTGCGGGAAGATCTATATCACTACTCCTAAACGTAAAATTGCCGAGGACGAAGCTGTAGCCTCAACGACAACCACGAACGTAGACCGTACCGTGGTACGTCCGGCGGCCTACCATCGAGTAGAAAGCGACGAAACGCTCATGTCTATCGCTCGTCAATACGGCACAACGGTCGATGCCCTCTGCAAGCTGAACAACATCCGCCCCACCTCTGCACTGAAACCGGGACAAAACATTTGCTATCGTGCAGAGCGCAAGATCTCCTTGGATAAGAATGGAGAGGCCATCGCTAAGGCTACACCCACGACTAAGGCCGAAGCATCCGCCGCCAGAAAAGTCGCTGACAATAGCGAATACATCGACGTGGATGACGATTCGGATAACGGCGCAGCAGTAGTTGCCCCAAAGGCTTCTAAAAAAATGACTCCTGGTGGGCGCAAAATCGCCACCAGCAAGCAGATTTATTATCGAGTGCGGAAAGGCGACACACTGAAGTCCATCGCACGTAGATACGGTATGACCGTCAACCAGCTCTGCCGCATCAATGGCCTCCGTAAAACCTCCAAGGTAAAAGTCGGGCGTTCGCTGCGTTGCTCATAAACACATAGAAACAACAGGGTTTTGGTGCACCGGTTACTGAAGGAGATGTCCGCATCTCCGCGGTAACAGGTGCACCTCTTTATTAATGTGAGTCCGATGTAAGAGTAAAGCCAGCAGAGAGTTGCTACGGAAACCATGCGATGGCCAAAACGTTTTTGGAAACGCTTTGGCTGTTACAGCCTCTATCAGAGACATACTCCAGGGATAAGAAACCTCCTTCTTTCGTCGAACTCACGTTTCATTATATGTCTATGTCAAAGACAGAAGAACAATTTGCTGCAGCCATCAAGGATTGCAGGGCAATGTTCAAAGCTAAACTGGCTGACTATGGCGCATCATGGCGCATCATGCGACCGACGTCGGTCACGGATCAGCTATTTATCAAGGCCAAACGCATCCGTACGTTGGAGGCGATCGGTGAGGATCACAGTCTCGTAGGCGAAGGCATACGGCCAGAGTTCGTCGCCATCGTCAACTATGGTATCGTCGGACTGATACAGCTGGAGCTGGGGGCGGTCGACAAGCCGGATATCGACCCGGAGCGGGCGCTCTCGCTCTATGACGCCCACATCAAGACGTCTACCACACTCATGCTGGCCAAGAATCACGACTATGGCGAGGCATGGCGCAGCATGCGCGTGGCCTCCTACACGGATCTGATCCTGATGAAGCTGAGTCGCGTCAAGGAGATCGAAGACCACCGCGGAAAGGTGGCCGTCTCCGAAGGGATCAGCGCCAACTATATGGACATCGTCAACTACGCTCTCTTCGGAATCATCAAACTCTCAACGGAAGAAATCACCCCTACACATCATGCGTAAAGAGACTCTCATCAAGATCATAGCCGAGCTCAGCCGGATATTGCTGGGCGTCACCTTCATCTTTTCGGGCACCGTCAAGGCTATCGACCCAGAAGGCACCATCATCAAAATGGGCGACTACTTCACTGCCTTCGGCTGGGGGCACGCCATATGGTCCGACGCGCTACTATCGTTCGCCATGATCGCCTTCGAGTTTATGCTTGGCGTCTGTGTACTGCTCGGTGTCCACCGCCGACTCTCCACACTGGGCATACTGATCTTCATGGCCATTATGACGCCCGTGACACTCTATCTGGCGCTCTACAACCCCGTGTCCGACTGCGGATGCTTTGGCGACGCACTGATCATCACCAACTGGCAGACGTTCTACAAAAACATCATCCTCTCAGCCGCAGCCATCATTGCCTTCATCTACTGTCGGCGGCTCACTCCCTGCTATAGCAACCGGGCACACTCCATCGTCGCACTCTTCGCCTTCGCTTTTGGCGTCGCCTTCTGCTACTGGAACTACAGCCACCTGCCGATGGTCGATTTCCGCCCCTATAAGGTCGGCGCCAACATCCCCAAGCTGATGGAGATCCCTGCTGACGCCCCGCAAGACGAATACGTCTTCATCTACCAAAAAGACGGCGTGCAGAAGGAGTTCAAGCTCGAGGAAGCACCCGCTGGCGACTCCACTTGGGTCTACGTTGACGCACGCTTAGTCAAGCAGGGCTTTATCCCGACGGTATCCTCCTTCGACCTATATAATGAAGCGGGCGACAATGTGGCCGGGGAGATCCTATCCGACGAGAAGCCAGTCTTACTGCTCATTTCGCCCCACTTGGAGCAGGCCAGCGAGGCACACGTTGCCGAGATCGAGGCCATCAGCGACTATGCCCGCACGGACGACCTACCGATCTACACCGTCACCGCCTCCAACGAGGCGCAATGCCACGAATGGGCTAAGCATACGGGGCTTGACATCCCCTTCCTCACGGCTGACGATGTGCTACTCAAAACCATCATCCGGTCAAATCCCGGGCTGGTGCTCATGAAGCAGGGCACAATACTCGACAAGTGGCACCACAACGACATCCCGACCCCCAACGAACTGCAAGCGCTCATCGAGGCTAACCACCCAAATCTCCGCTCCGCAGGCCGGATCTGGCTCTATACAGTCCTCGCTTTTGTCTTACCTTTGCTCCTGTTTTGGGGCTGCGACAGGGCCCTTAAACCGAAGAAATTAGGACAAGTAAAAAACGAACAGATATGAGAAAGCAAATTGTTGCAGGTAACTGGAAGATGAACACCACCCTGCCCGAAGGTTTGGCACTGGCCAAAGGCATCGACGAAGCACTCCGAGGCAAAACCGTCCATTGCGACGTCATTCTCGGCACCCCATTCACCCATCTGGCCTCCGTGGCCGCAGCCATCGACACAACGCGCATCGGCGTAGCTGCTGAGAACTGCGCCGACAAAGAGAAGGGCGCCTTCACCGGCGAAGTATCCGCCGCCATGATCGCCTCCACCGGTGCACGCTATGTCATCATCGGACACTCCGAACGCCGCGCCTACTATCACGAGACGCCCGAGATCCTCAAGGAGAAAGTACGCCTGGCACTGGCACACGGCCTGACGCCCATCTTCTGCGTCGGTGAAGTGCTGGCCGAACGTGAAGCGGACAAACACTTCGACGTCGTAGACGCGCAGATCCGCGAATCCCTCTTCGATCTTACGGCCGACGACTTCGGTCGCCTCATCCTCGCCTACGAGCCTGTCTGGGCCATCGGCACCGGAAAGACAGCTACCGCCGCTCAGGCACAGGAGATCCACGCACACATCCGCCAAACGATCGCCGCCAAGTATGGCGCCACGGTGGCCGACGCCACCTCCATCCTCTACGGCGGCAGTTGCAACGCTGGTAACGCCCGCGAACTCTTCGCCAACCCCGACGTGGACGGCGGACTCATCGGCGGCGCATCCCTCGAGGTCGAGAAGTTCCTCCCGATCATCGAAGCATTCTAAAGCATCCCCCTATTCCCTCCACCCCGATCCTCCCTGGCGCCCATTCTTTTCCATATCACCCCCTACTCTAGGCGCCCCCTCACGACAAGGAGGAAAAGGTGGAGGGATCTTCATGTCTATCTTACACACAAACGCACCACCTCATGAAACGATTCTTCTGCCTCTGCCTTTTGCTTTGCTGCAGCGGCGCACTGATGGCGCAAAACTCCATCTTCGACGAATTGGCGCGCAAGTCACCTAAATACGGCACCGTCACCATCCATCAGTCAGCGGCCATTCGCAAACTCGTCGGCGCCGTTATCCCCGCTGCGGATAAAGCGGACAAAGCCGACAGCAAGTCGGACAGTAAGTCCGACAGCAAATCCGACCTCGACTTCATTGCCGCCATCGCAGCCATCACGGGCAACACCAACGCCGCCGTTGAGCGCACCATCAACGACATCGAGCTGGCCCCCACGGAAAAGACCGAGGGCCACGCCTACCGCGTGCAAGTCTACTCCGGCAACAACCAACGCCAATCCATGCAAGAGGCCCAAACGATCGAATCGCAGATCAAACGCGCCTTCCCCAAGCTGAACGTCTTCCGTAGGTATCAAGCCCCCGTCTGGAAAGTCTTCGTCGGCCATTTCGGCACCTTCGAAGAAGCCATGTACATCAAGGAGCGCATCCATAAGACCTTCCCCGCCTACCGCGGCATGAAGGTCGTCCACGGTGAGCTCCCCAGATCGAGCAGCAACTCCAGCAGCAGCAAATGAAGGACTTACAAGATACTCCGGCCCTGCTTGAGGCACGCGAATCGCTCTGCGGACACTATCGCGATATCATCACCCTGCTGGGCGAAGACCCCAATCGCGAAGGCCTCCAAAAGACCCCCATGCGTGTAGCCAAAGCCATGCAATTCTTGCTCCGCGGCTACGACGAAGACCCCGAAGCGGTGCTCGCCTCAGCCATGTTTCAAGAAGAAGACTACAAGCAGATGGTCATCGTCAAGGACATCGACTTCTTCTCCCTCTGCGAGCACCACATCCTGCCCTTCTTCGGTAAGGTGCACGTGGCCTACATCCCCCGCCGTTACATCACGGGCCTGAGCAAGATCCCCCGCGTGGTCGACATCTTCTCCCACCGCCTCCAGATCCAAGAGCGCCTCACGCTACAGATCAAGGAGTGCATACAGAAGACCCTCAACCCGCTCGGCGTGATGGTCGTCGTCGAGGCCCAACACATGTGCATGCAAATGCGTGGCGTGGAGAAGCAGAACTCCCTCACCACCACGTCGGACTTTACGGGCGTCTTCCAGCAAGTCCAGACCCGCGAGGAGTTCATGAACCTCATCAAGAAATAAGCGCGCGCTCGACAAGCCAATAACTCATCGCGCCTTCACCCCGGACCTGGAGAGCCTCAACCCCTCTCCGTCCGGGGATTTTTGTTGCAGCCCACCCCGGTCCTTTTTTTCGGGCGCCCCAAGCATTCCCAGATCGGTATCAGCGCAGAATCACGGTTTCTGGACTGTTCCCGAGCGGTATCAACGCAGAATCACTGTTTCTGGGCCGTTCCCGAGCGGTATCAACGCAGAATCATTGATTCTGGAGCATTCCCGGACGGTATCAACGCAGAAACACGGTTTCTGGGCCGTTCCCGAACGGTATCAGCGCAGAATCATTGATTCTGGAGCATTCCCGAACGGTATCAGCACAGAATCACGGTTTCCGGAGCATTCCCGAACGGTATCAGCGTAGAATCACGGTTTCTGGACCGTTCCCAAACGGTATCAGCGCAGAGGCGCCGTCTCCCCGATCCCCCGGAGGCGCTCCATCGCGTAAGCCGTCTGGGACACGCAAATCCCTACAATAAACACACGCGCAACCAGTTATCATATCACTTCAAACCAGAGAGAAAAAGAGAGGACGTGAGAAGATATTACACCATCGTTTGCTTCGCCCTGCTGCTGACCGCCGTGGCATGCAGCACCAAAAAGAACACAGCGGGCACACGCCGCTGGCACGCCTTCACGGCGCGCTACAATACGTATTTCAACGGCAAAACCTCCTTCGACGAGCAGTTAGAGACGATGCTAAACAGCTATCACGAGAACTACACCGAGCGGATCCTCATGCACCCCGTCAGCGCGCTGCCGAAAGAGAAACAGTCGGCCGGAGGGCCCTTCGACCGCGCCATCCTGAAGGGTAACAAGGCCATCAAACAGCATTCGATCCAGAGAAAGCCCGTCCGCAAACCGGGCTGGCAGGGCAACGCCCGCGAAGTGGCCATGCAGAACCGCGAGGAGTACAACCCCTTCCTGAAGCATTGCTGGATGCTGGTGGCCGAGGGGCAGTTCTACAACGGCGACTTCCTCCAAGCCGCAGCCACCTATTCCTACATCGCCCGCCACTACGCCACCGAGCCCGAAGTGGTGGCCGCAGCGCACATCGGCCGCGCACGCTGCTACGCCGAGATGGGCTGGCTCTACGAGACGGAATCGACGCTCGAACGGCTCGAGAAGAACGGCTTCCCCGCCGCCAATCGGAAGGATTACGACCGCGTCTATGCCGACTTTCTGGTCAAGAGCAACCGCACGGAGCAAGCCATCCCGGCCCTCAAGAAGGTGATCGACACGGAGCGCAACCGTCGGCAACGCACCCGCATGCGCTACCTGCTGGGGCAACTGCTCACCGAGGCGGGTCGGAACGACGAAGCCTACCGCGAGTTCGGTCGCGTGGCCTCCGCCAACCCGCCCTACGAGCTGGAGTTTGCCGCCCGCATCCGTCAGGCTGAAGTACTGCCGCCGTCGCGTTGGCAACAGGTGCTCAGCATGCTCCGACGCATGTCCAAGAGCGACAAAAACAAAAACTACCTCGACCAAGTTTATATGGCCATCGGCGACGTCTACATGAGTCGGCACGACACCGCGCAGGCCATCGCCGCCTACGCTCAGGGCGTGGAGAAGAGCGTGCAAAACGGCCTCGACCTAGCCATCTGCCAGATCAAGCTCGGCGACATCTATTTCACGCAAAAGGATTACGTCCGGGCGCAACCCTGCTTCAGCGGCGCACTCTCGGCCATGCCCCGGGAGTATCGGGATTACGAACGCGTCGCCCGCCTCTCGTCCGTGCTCGACGAGTTGGTGGTGCACGTCGAGGCGGTACACCTGCAAGACAGCCTTCAGGCCCTGGCGCGCATGCCCGAAAAGGAGCGGCTGGCGGTGATCGATAAGATCATCGCGGAGGTGAAGGAGAAAGAGAAACGCGAGGCCGAAGAGGCCGACAAGGAGCGTTACCTGGCCGACCAACAGAGCCGCGGCAATGACTTTCAGCGCCAGCGGCAGAACATACAGACGCCGCAGATGCCACTGCTCAACGGGAGCAATGGTGGCTTCTATTTCTACAACGAGCAGACCGTGGCGCAGGGCAAGACCCAGTTCCAAAACAAGTGGGGCAAGCGTGTCAATCAGGACGATTGGCGTCGCCGCAACAAGGCCATGCCGCTGGCTTCGTCCACCGACAACGCCGACGGTAACCTGCCCGACACGCCGCAACTCGACGCCAACGGCAACCCGATCGCCTCCACCGACTCGACCGACGCACTGCAAGACTCCATCTCGTCCGACCCCAAGTCGCGCGAGTATTACCTACAGCAGATCCCTCTCACGGCGGAGGACGTGGAGGCCTCGAACGTCATCATCGCCGACGGGCTGTACAACATGGGCATGATCTACAAGGACAAGCTGGAGAATAAGCCGCTCTCGGTCGAGACGTTCGAGGAGCTGGAGCGGCGCTTCCCGGACAACAAGTACCGGATGGATTACTACTTCCAGTCTTACCTCATGGGCCTTCGGTATAAGGACAAGCCGCTCGAGACACGCTCGCGCGACCGCCTCGTGAAGGCCTTCCCCGAGAGCGACTATGCCACCGCCGTCGCCGATCCGAACTATGAGTACCATATCCGCATGATGGACCGTGTGCAGGATTCGATTTATGAGCAGGCGTACAACCGTTACCTCAAGGGCGACACGTCGTTCGTGCGCCGCAGCTATCGTGAGTTCAGCCGCACCTATCCGCTGGCCACACTGATGCCAAAGTTCATGTTCGTCGAGGCGCTCACCTATGTGCAGTCCGGCAACGTGGCGTCGTTCAAGTCGGCGCTGCAAACGCTCGTGGAGAAGTATCCCACGGCCGATGTGACGGAGCTGGCCAGCGAGATGCTGAAGGGTGTGTTGCGTGGGCGGGCGCTGGTGCAGGGTAGCCTGACGGGCATGAAGTGGGATTTGCGCTTCGGTACGGATGAGTTTGGCGAGATCTCCGACTTAGATTCTGCCCGCGCCTTCGTCGACGAACCCGAGTCGCCGCATCGCATGGTGTTGCTCTACCCCAAAGGCGCCGTCGAAGCGAACGCCCTGCTCTACGCTGTGGCGGCCTACAACTTCGCGCACTTTGAGGTCAAGAGCTTCGACCTCTCGACCGACGAGGCGGGCCGCTTCGGCCTGCTTATCGTCAGCGGTTTCGACAACCTGCAGCAGGTGCTCGAGTACTACGGCATGATCTACGCCCGCGACGGATACGCCCGCAAGGTGGATCGCGCCGTCATGTTCTTCCCCATCTCCGACGCGAACTACGAGACCCTCCTGCACGGCAAGTCGCCATCGGACTACATGGCCTTCTTCGCCGAAGTCTATGGTCGACAAGCGCCCCAGTTGGTGGCCCGTTGGCGCACCCAAGTGGCCGCTGACGAACGTGAGGCGAAGCGTGAAGACCAAGCCGTGGAGCAAGCCGCCGATGAGGTGAAAGAGCGTGTGCAAGACTCCGACGAGTCCACCGTGGACGAGCCGCAACCGATCGACGCCGCCCAACCGGAGGACTCCATCCCCGCAGAGAAACCCCACGCTACCGATTCCATCGCCCCCACGGACAGCGTCACCATAACACAAGATCAGTCCGCCGCCTCCGTCAAAAAGAAGAAGACGAAGGAGGAGCGAGCGCAGGAAAGGGCGGCTAAGGCTGAGAAGAAGAAGCAGGAGAAAGCCGCCAAGGCTGCCGAAGCGGAGCGGAAAAAGCAGGAGAAGGCGGCCAAGAAGCAAGCTGCTACCTCCGTCCGCCGCCGCAAGAACAAACCGGTGCAGCAGGCTGACGAACCCCTCCCGACCGACACCACGGCACGGCCCGAGTCCCTACCCTCCGACACTGCGACAACCGAGCCCCCGGCAATCGACACCACCGCCACGCCCGAAGTGGACATGGACACGGTGCTCGTGAAGCCAAAAGAGATCACGCTGGAATACCTCAAGAAGCGACGCGAACTGGAAGAGCGCAAGGCACGTATGGCGCAAGGCGAGAAGGCCCAGACCCAGGCCGAGCGACGCCAGGAGGCCGCCGAGCAACGCAAGCAGCAGCTCAAGGAGCGCGAGGCACAGCGTAAGCAGAAAGAGAAGGAGGCCCGCGAGCGCATGAAGCAGCGCGAGAAGGAGCGTAAGGAGCGCGAGAAGGCCAACAAGCAACGCCTGAAGGAGAAAGAGGCGGCTCGCCGCGCGGCACTGCGTGAGAAGGAGGCTGCCCGTCGTGAGAAGGCGAAGAGCAAGTAGGCCGTCGGTGGCATCGCCTGCATCCCGTTTCCCCCGCCCCGAATGCTTCGCACACACGATGGAGGCTGTTCCGGGTGGCCTAATCGGCCCCTGCATATTCCAAACAGCGGCTTATTTTTGCCGCCGCTTTGAAGAAAAGCCTATCTACACGTGTGATGGGAAATCGGAAAGAGCAAGACTGATTTTGAGTAACACAATAGCTTAAGGAAAATGAAGACATTCAATTTGAACTGCACGCCGCGGGAAGACCTCGGCAAGAAAGCAACCAAGGCGTTGCGCAAACAAGGACTGATCCCCGCCGTACTCTACGGCAACGAACCGGTGAAGCTGCCCTACGAAGGCACGCTCAAGCCGGGTGAAAAGCTGGTTGAGATCGAAGGTGGCATGGGCATTATCGTAACGGATTTCACGGTCTCGTTCGACGGTGTCCGCAAGCTGATCTACACGCCAGACATCCACCTCGTAGAGATCGACTGGGAAGATGGACGCCGCAACCGCGCCATCTTGAAGGACATCCAGTTCCACCCCGTGACGGACGCCATCCTGCACCTGGACTTCCTCGAGGTATTCGGCGACAAGCCGATCGTGATGAACGTGCCCGTTGAGCTGGTGGGCCACGCCAAGGGTGTGAAAGCCGGTGGTAAGCTCAACCACGCTATGCGTCGCCTGAAGGTGAAAGGTCATGCGGAGCAGATCCCGGAGAAGCTCGTGGTCAATGTAGACAAGCTGGAGCTGGGACAGGTGATCAAGGTCGGCGAGCTGACCTTCGAGAACGTGGAAGTGATGAGTCCGAAGAACGCTGTGGTTTGCGCCGTGAAGATGACGCGTGCCGCTCAGAGTGCCGCCGGTGCACAGACCTTCGACGAAGAGGGCGAAGAGCATACCGAGGGCGAAGAGGCTCCGGCAGCCGAATAACAACAGGCCGATATCATTTCGTGAATATTCAAGGAGGGGGAGGGTGCCCGTGCTTAGCGGCGCATCCCTCCCCCTTCTTCGTGCTTCAAACATGACTCAGAGATGAAATTTCTCATTGTCGGACTGGGCAACATCGGCTCCGAATACTGGGGCACGCGCCACAACATCGGCTTCCGCGTGGTCAACGCCGTGGCGGAGGCCGCCTCGGCAGACTTCACCGAGGAGCGTTACGGCGCTGTAGCCCGCCTGCGCTTCAAGAGCGCCGAGCTGGTCGTCCTCAAGCCCAATACGTTTATGAACCTCAGCGGAAACGCGGTCCGCTACTGGCTGCAACGCGAGTCCATCCCCCGCGAGCGGCTGCTGGTCGTGGCCGACGACCTCTCGCTGCCCTTCGGCAGCCTGCGCCTCAAGGCGCGCGGCAGTCACGGCGGGCACAACGGCCTGCGCAACATCGGCGAACTGCTCTCCACGGATGACTACGCCCGCCTACGCTTCGGCATCGGCAACAACTTCCCTCGCGGACGGCAGGTGGACTATGTGCTCAGCCCCTTCACGGACGACGAGCTCGCCCAGATGCCCGCCATCGTCGACCGGGCCGTGGAGATCGTGCGCAGCTTCTGCCTCGAGGGCGTGGATGTGGCGATGAATCGATATAACCGCAACGCACCCGGGAATGCCTCATAAAGGGCCAACTGCGGCGTAAAGCGACGGCTGGAACGCCCCAAAGGCGCCGCCGTTTGCATAGCCGCCACCCTGCGCGATGAAAAAGGCGGCCTGTTTTGCACCGTTCCGAGCTGCGCGGTGAAAAAGGCGGGCTGTTTTGCACCATTCCGGGCTGCGCGGCGAAAAAGGCGGGCTGTTTTGCACCGTTCCGGGCTGCGCGGCGAAAAAGGCGGCCCGTTTTGCACCATTCCGGGCTGCGCGGCGAAAAAGGCGGGCTGTTTTGCACCGTTCCGGGCTGCGCGGCGAAAAAGGCGGCCCGTTTTTCACAGTTCTTGGGTGCGCGGTCAAAAAGGCGGCCCGTTTTTCACAGTTCTTGGGTGCGCGGTCAAAAAGGCGGGCTGTTTTTCACAGTTCTTGGGTGCGCAGGAGGTGAAAAGAGAATCATAAGGCGTGCCCGGGCGCTATTTTATACCCCAAAGAGGAATGGACGGCCCATTCATAGGCGTATGCCCCGCGGGGGTGCCGCATTCGCCATCCATTCCTGACGAACGATAACTATCCCTCTAACGACTACAACTTATGGACGAAGTCAGAATAGATAAATGGATGTGGGCCGTGCGACTCTTCAAGACGCGGTCGCTGGCGGCCGAGGCCTGCAAGAAAGGGCGCGTCTCGATGGGCGGAAACAATGTCAAGCCGTCGCGCACCGTCCGCGTGGGCGACGTCATCGAGGTGCGTAAGCCGCCTGTCACGTTCTCTTTCCGTGTGCTCGACCTCACGGAGAGCCGCATGGGTGCGCCGCTTGTGCCGCGGTTCATGGAGAACGTCACGCCGCCCGAGCAGTACGAAATTCTGGAGATGAACCGCATCTCCGGCTTTGTCGACCGCGCCCGTGGCCTGGGTCGACCCACCAAGAAGGAGCGGCGCGATCTGGAGCAATTCACGCACCCCGACGCTCCGGACTTCCCCTTCTTCGACCTCGATGAGGACGACGACGGCGAATAAGCTCAGCCTCACATCCCCCCTCCTGTCAGGTTCGGGCCACGCCTCCCCTATCAGAAGACGAAAAGGTGACCACCCCCGTTCGGGTAGTCACCTTTTCTCATGCAGGTTGTTTGTGTCAGTGGATCACGATCCGCCTGATCACGGCTTTTCGTTTAGTAGTTGTGCTCCCCCTCCTGCATCTCCTTCTGGTCGATCTTGTGCAGATCCAGCGCACGCCAGGTGTAGAAGATGTAAGCCAGCACGAAGGGGATAATGAACGACACGTACATCATCGTCCGCAGCGTGAACTCGCTCGACGAACTGTTGACAATCGTCAGCGAGCTCTGCAAGTCGACCGTCGAGGGGTAATAAGCCGTGTTGTTCCAGCCGGCCGTGAGCAGCAGCGCGAGCACGGTCAGGACGGTGCCCGCCCCAGCCGACCAAATGCCTTTCGTGCACGTGGCGGATAAAACGGTCCGACCTATGCCGAAGAGTACACCGACAACACCGACCAAGAAGAGCACCGCCACGAGCGGCATCTGCA
Organism: Tannerella serpentiformis; assembly: GCF_003033925.1. Taxonomy (NCBI): domain Bacteria; kingdom Pseudomonadati; phylum Bacteroidota; class Bacteroidia; order Bacteroidales; family Tannerellaceae; genus Tannerella; species Tannerella serpentiformis. The sequence continues at coordinate 1,843,406 of NZ_CP028365.1, read as the reverse complement.
CGAGGTTGTTGAGGTACTTATGCGGCTCCATGAAGACATGGCCCGTCGCCGGATCGACCGCGAAGCCGTCGGCCATGAGCAGGTGACCCACGAAGGGCAGGAAGACCACCAGGAAGGCCACCGCCTCGATGGGCAGGCGGCGACGACAAGCGGCGCTCACCTCCTCGTCGCGGATGTTGTTGATGAAATAGAGCAGCGCCAGCACACGGGAGAGGAAGAAGACGGACGCACCAAGGAGCAGGTTCCACACCACGAGCGCAGCCTCGAGTCCGTGCCACGACGTGGCCCAACGCGAGATGACCGGCATACCGATATCTGTCAGCTGCACGCGGTCCACGACGAACGAGGCACCGCTGAAGAACGTGCCCACGGCCGTTCCCAACAAGAGCGGGCCCAGGACTCCATTGATGAAGAGGAACACCTGGTACGTGCGTTTGCCGAGCAGGTTGCCCCGCTTAGCCTGAAACTCATACGATACGGCCTGCAGCACGAAGCACAGCAGGATGATCGTCCACACCCAATAGGCGCCGCCGAAGCTGGTGGAGTAAAACAGCGGGAAGGAGGCGAAGAAGGCGCCGCCGAAGGTCACGAGCGTCGTGAACGTGAACTCCCACTTGCGGCCGATAGAGTTGATCAGCAGCTTTTGTTGCCGCTCCGTGCGGCCGACGGTGAAGAGCAGCGACTGCCCGCCCTGTACGAACATGAGGAACACCAACAGCGCGCCAAGCAGCGACACGAGCAACCACCAGTAGTGTTGAAGAAAGCTATACGTTATATCCATGAGACGATGTGCTAAGGGTTAAGATTCCATGTCCGGCCCCTGCTTGATGGCCCGCGTCATGATACGCAGCTCGGCCACTAACAGCACGGTGAAGAGAATGAGGAAAAGGAAGAAGGTGAGCTGCACCGAGCCGGTCTGCAGCTTCGAAACGGCGGCTGTCGTCGGCATCAGGTCTTGGATGACCCACGGCTGACGCCCCGCTTCGGCCACGATCCAGCCGGATTGGCTGGCCACAAAAGCCAACGGGATGGTCCACAGGCAGACGGTCTGCAGCCAACGGTGCGACGCGATCCGGTTCTTTCGCCCGAGCCACAGCACCAAGAGGAACATGAGCACGAAGTATCCACCCAGCGCCACCATCACGTGAAACGCGTAGAAGGTCAGGCCCACGGGCGGGATCAGCTCGGCTGGATCCTTGATATACCCATAGCCGAAGTTGGGGAAGTTCTCCTCCAACACAGCCCGACTGGTGCGCATGGCCTCCTCATCCTTCGCCGCGAGTGCCTTGCGATAGTCAGCCAGCGCTGCGATGGCGAGGCGTCCGCTGGCGATGCGTTCCTCGACCGAAAGCGCCCGTGCGCCCGACCGCGTCGTGTATCCACCCTCGATCAGGTCGGTGATGCCCGGCACGAACGCGTCCAGATCTCGCTCCGCCAGATACGACAGCGCGTAGGGGATCTCCACCTTCATCACGAACGGATCCGTACTGTCAGCGTGCGACTGCTTAGCCGGGTTCAGTATGCCCACGGCCACCAACCCCGCACCGTTCGTGCCCTTATACAGGCCCTCCATGGCGGCCAGCTTCATGGGCTGAAACTGCGCCACGTTATACGCCGAACCGTCGCCCGTCAAGACGGCCAACCCCGAGGCCACCAGCCCGAAGATGGCAGCGACACGTATGCTCTGCACCGCAAATTCACGATGCCGGTTGCGGAGCAGGAACCAACTGCTGACGCCCACCACAAACACGGCGCCCAAGACCCACGACGAGGTCACGGTGTGCAGGAACTTGTTCACCGCCATCGGCGAGAGTGCCACGGCCCAGAAGTCGAACATCTCGTTGCGCACCGTCTCCGGGTTGAACTGCATGCCCACGGGGTACTGCATCCACGCGTTGGCCACAAGGATCCACAGCGCCGAGAGGGTGGCCCCGATGACCGTCAGCCACGTAGAAGCCAGGTGCATGCCACGGCTCACCTTGCCCCAGCCGAAATACATCACGGCCACAAACGTGGCCTCCATGAAGAAGGCCACAATGCCCTCGATGGCCAGCGGCGCACCGAAGATGTCGCCCACGAACCAGCTGTAGTTCGACCAGTTAGTGCCGAACTCAAACTCCAGAATCAGCCCCGTGGCCACGCCGATGGCGAAGTTGATGCCGAAGAGCTTCATCCAGAACTTGGTCGTCTGTTTCCAAAACGCCCGCCCCGTGCGGACGTACATCGTCTCCATCAAGGCCATGACGACGCCCAGCCCGATCGTGAGCGGCACAAACAGCCAGTGATAGATGGCCGTCAGCGCAAACTGCGCCCGCGACCAGTCGATCAAAGAAGTATCCAATTGTTGCATATATAAATGTGTAGTTAGAGTAAGTCGGTGGGGGTCAGGGTGTCGCGCGGTGGATGAGTTCTTCGGAGACATACTGCCGGCGCTCGCCCTCCGTGTCGAAGCGGCTCAGGAAGCGGGGGAAGAAGATCATGCGCAACACGACAAACATGATGATCAGCTTCACCAGGATCAGAATCCACAGCGTGCGCCCCCAGGTCATCTGCCGGAAGCCGTCGATGTAGAAGCGTGCGACGCGTACCAAGGGGTTGCGGGGGCGGTTGTTCTCTACAGTCATCTCTTTCTTTTTGTACCAAATACAATTTTATTCGGGTGCGAAAGTAAGCCCTTTCCTCTTTCTCACGAAACACGTCGCCGACGACGCATCCCTCTATTCCTCAACCTCCATCGCCCCTTCTGACGGCCTTGACCTACCCCATGAGCCTCCCTTTATCCGCTTCGACGGCCTTGACTCACCCCATACAACTCCCGTCAGACCCTCTGCCCGGATCACTATGCCCCATCCGACTCGCGGCAGACCTTCTGCCCGGATCACTATGCCTTGTAGATGTGGTGTTTATGCTATTAACAGTATGTCCAAAAGAATTTATTCCCTGTCTATAACTCAGACATCAAGTAAAAAGATGTATGACGCTTGTCCATGATCAAAACAGGATAGTCTATCATTTTCACCTCGTGATTTATCTATAAACATCCTATCAAAATGATTTATAAGCTCGTTTATATACAAAATATAGACGCTAAAAGCCTTATCTATCCTGTTTATAATCAAAACAAGAACCAAATAGGATGGATGATTCCGTCTATATTATGGACAGTAGAGGAAACGATTTTGAGCACCTATTTGGCTTCAAAACAGTGGTTCTAAAAAGTGATACAACGTGTTCATGATATAGACACCGGCTCTACAAGGCATAGTGATCCGGGCAGAAGGTCTGCCGAGAGTCGGACGGGGCACGTAAAGGGCGGCAGAGGGTGTGACGGGGGTTGGGTGGGGCCGATGATTCGCTTTGCACGCCTTGATGAGAGGAAAGTGGCCCGAGAAGATCGTGGCAGACACAGCGCCGAGCCTGTTCGGGGGCATAGAAAGGCCGGATACAGGCGGAGTGGGCCTCCCATCTGTGTCCGGCCGTTCTGAGCGCCACCCACTGGGGCGCCCATCCCCGATGGCTCGCCGTGAACTTCAGTAGCGGAAGACACCGCCGCCGAGGAACTCGCGGAGGAGCGAGGTGGCGGGCAGCTCCTCGATGGGGATGTAGTTGAAGTAGCGGAGGAAGCGGAGCAGGCGGTAGGCCTCGGCGCTCTCGGCGTCACGCTCGCGGATCTCGCTCAGGACGGGCTCGGCGTAGCGGCGGAGGGCGGCCAGCTCGTAGATCATGGCGCTGTTGAACATCGCGTCGGCGTTCTCCTGGTAGGGGAAGACCCAGCGGTCGTCGCCGCGGCGCACCTTGGGCCACATGGCGATCGTCTCGCGGGCGGAGTAGCCGCGATAGTGGTAGTCGCGGACGATGCGGCGGAGCAGACGGTTGTCGGACGTGGGGATCCAGTTGTGGCCGTCGAGCGAGATGGTGGTCAGGGCCGAGACGTAGATGCGATAGATGCGCTCGGGCGGGATGTGGGCCGTGAGCTCGGGGTTGAGGCCGTGGATGCCCTCGAGGATGAGGACGGAGTTGTCACGGATTTGGAGCATGTCGCCACGGAAGACGCGTCGGCCGGAGGAGAAGTCGAACGAGGGCAGCTCGATCTCGTCGCCGCGGAGGAGGCGCTCGAGGTCGCGGTGGAAATAGGGGAGGTCGATGGCGTAGAGGGACTCGAAGTCGTAGGCGCCGTCGTCGTCGCGGGGGGTGTCCTCGCGGTTGACGTAGTAGTCGTCGAGGGAGATGCCCAGAGGGTGGAGCAGGTTGGTGACGAGCTGCACCTGAAGGCGTTTGCAGAAGGTGGTCTTGCCGGACGATGAGGGGCCGGAGATTAGGACGATGCGGACGCCGTCCTCGCGGTAGCGTCGGGCGATGTCGTCAGCAATCTGTGCGATCTGCTTCTCCTGCATGGCCTCGGAGACCATGATGATGTCGCGGGCGTGGCCCTCGGAGACGGCCCGGTTCAGGTCGCCGACGTAATTCACGCCCACGGTGCGCTGCAGCTGGAGGTGCTGCTTGTAGGCGTTGAACATCTTCTGCTGCGGCACGAGGGGGTAGAGCCGAGTGGGGTCTTCGCGCTGGGGCAGCTGCAGGAGGACGCCGTCAGCGTAGGGGATGAGGTCGAAGAGCGGGATGCGGCCGGAGGAGGGCGTGAGGCAGCCGTAGAAGTAGTCGATGTAGCCGTTGAGGCCGTAATAGGTGGTGTAGGCCATGCCGGCGGTCTCGATGAGCAGGGCACGGTCGTTCATGCCCTTCTCACGGAAGGTGGCCAGGGCATCCTCGGTGCGGACGACGTAGCGGACGAAGGGGCGATCCTCGCCGATGATCTCCTGCATGCGCTGCTTGATGCGGCGGACGTCGTCCTCGGTCATCGGTTCGCGGTGTTCGAAGGCACAGTAGAGACCTTTCGACACGGGGTGCTCGAGGCTGAAGGGGCGCGAGGGATAGAGGTCATAGACGGCCTTGACGAGGATGAAGCAGAGGGAGCGCAGGTAGATGCGGTAGCCCGAGGGGTGGGTGTAGTCGACAAACTCGACGTCCTTCGGGTTCCAGCAGCGATAGGTGAGGCCCTCTACGCGCTTGTTGACCCGTGCGCCGAGGGGCGGGTAACGTAGGGGTCGACCGGCGGCCTCATAGATGGCTTCGAGGGTGGCACCGACGGGGACGCGGACGGTCTGCTCGGTGTTTTTGCAGTAGATCTCAATGGAGTCCACCCGGCTTTCGTCGGGGGTAAATGTGGTGGGGGTAAGCATTGTCTTCCTTTCGTGTTTAGTGTAATCTCTACTTTTGTCGGGCAAAGAAAAATTGATTATTCCGAAACATAACCCCGTATGAACTACTCCTTTCTTGACTTTCTGACGCTCCTCGGCTCGCTCGGCATGTTCCTTTATGGCATGAAGATCATGAGTGAAGGCCTTCAGAAGGTAGCCGGCGATAAGCTGCGCAACATTCTCTCTGTGATGACGACTAACCGCTTCACGGGCGTCCTGACCGGTATGCTCGTGACGGCCCTGATCCAGTCCTCCAGCGCCACGACCGTCATGGTGGTCAGCTTTGTCAACGCCGGTTTGCTCACCCTCGGGCAGTCCATCAGCGTGATCATGGGCGCCAACGTCGGCACCACGGTCACGGCGTGGGTCATCTCCTTCTTCGGCTTCAAGTTCGACATCAGTATCCTCTCCCTGCCGCTCATGGGTCTGGCCATCCCGCTCATGTTCGCCAAGAAGAGCAACTACAAATCGCTCGGGGAGTTCATACTCGGGTTCGCCTTCCTCTTCCTCGGCCTGTCCTACCTGAAGGACTCTGTGCCCGACCTTCAGGGCAACCCTGAGGTGCTTTCCTTCATTCAGAACTACACGTCGATGGGCTACCTCTCGCTGCTCATCTTCCTGGCCATCGGTACGATCCTGACCATCATCGTACAGTCGTCCAGTGCCACGGTGGCCATCACCCTCATCATGTGTACCCAAGGCTGGATGCCGTTCGAAATGGCCGCTGCGATGGTGCTCGGTGAGAATATCGGTACGACCATCACGGCCAATCTGGCCGCCCTCTCGGGCAACGTCTCCGCCCGCCGTGCCGCCTTGGCCCACCTTATGTTCAACCTCTTCGGCGTGCTCTGGGTGATGATCCTCTTCTACCCCTTCTGCCACACGGTCGAGTGGCTCGTGACGCGCTTCGGCCCCGGCGATCCGCACGCCATGACGAACTTCATCCACTCGCTCGACAGCCAGACCGTCCGCCTCATCACCTCGGACGAGAAGCTCACCGATCAGCATCTGATCAGCCTCCGCGAGCAGCTCCAGGCGCAACAAGTGGCCGTCTCCTACGGGCTCTCGCTCTTCCACACGCTGTTTAATGTCTGCAACATCCTTGTCATGATCTGGTTCGTCAAGCTCTACGAACGCATCTGCTCGGCACTCATCAAGTCGCCGCGCGAGAGCGAAGACGAGGAGTTCCAACTCAAATACATCTCGGCCGGTATGCTCTCCACCTCTGAGCTCTCGCTCATACAGGCCAACAAAGAGATTGCGGTCTTTAGCGACCGCACCTATCGCATGTTTGGCATGATCAAGACGTTGCTCCACGAGACCGACAGCGAGAAGTTCCTCAAGACCTTCGTCCGTGTCGAGAAATACGAGCAGATCAGCGACCGCATGGAGGTGGAGATAGCCAACTACCTCACCCGTGTGCTTGAAGGCCGACTCAGCGCCGAGGGTAAGAACAACATCCGCGTCATGCTCCGTGCCGTCTCCGAGATTGAGAGTATCGCTGACTCCTGCAACAACATCGCCCGCACCATCAAGCATCGCAACGACGCCAAGGGCCATTTCACGGAGGAGCAGAACCACAGCGTGGAGCACATGATGAGCCTCACCGATGCCGCCCTGGTGCACATGAAGGACATCCTGCACCGTCAGGCCGGCACGCGAGACGACATGGTGCTCTCCTACAACCTCGAGAACGAGATCAACTCCTATCGGAACATGCTCAAAAACGAGAACATCGACAACATCGACAACAAGCGCTACAGCTATTCCGACTCTGTCTACTACATGGACATCATCTCTGAGTATGAAAAGATGGGTGACTACATCCTCAACGTCGTCCAAGCCATTGTCGAAAAGAAGTTCTGATTCACCCCTGACCTCACCGCATGATGATACGCTCCTTCCTCGACGCCAATTTCCTACTCCGCACCGACACGGCCGTAGAGCTCTACCGCCGTCACGCCGAGAAGCTCCCCGTAGCTGACTACCATACGCGGCTCCGCGCCGACCTCATCGCCGCCAACCAACCCGTGGCGGATCTCACCACCCTCTGGCTCGACACCGACCCCGACAAATGGCGCCTGATGCGTGCCGGCGGGGTGTCTGAAGACTATATCTCGGGCAATCGTACGCCCTACGAGAAGTTCGAGAAGTGGGCCGAGATCCTACCGCAAGCCATGCGCCACCCGATCTATCATCAGGCGCACATGGAGCTGAACCGCGTGTTCGGCATCGGCGAGACGCTCAAGCCCTCCAACGCCCGCGACATCTACGAGTCCTGCACCGCCAAGCTGCAAACGCCCGAGTACCTGCCACAGGCCATCCTCCGACGCCTACGCATCGAGACGCTGGCTACGACGGACGATCCCGCCGACAGCCTCAATGCCCACCTTACGCTGCGTGAGACTGGCGGTGCTGATGCTCTCCGCATCATCCCCACTTGGGCGCCCGACCGTGTGCTCGACCTCCGCCACCCGGAGCATTACAACCTCTACCTCGACCAACTGGCCGCCGCATCCGACACCGTAATCTCGACCTACAACGACCTGCTCACCGCACTCCGCAGGCGGCACAAAGCCTTTGGCGAAGCTGGCTGTGTGGCCACGTTGCATCGGCTGACCACCTTCCCCGACGCACCGAGCGCCGATGACGCGCAAGTGGCCCATGAGGCGCTGCGTAAGGTGCGCGAGGGTGGTGAACCGACAGCGGACGAGTGCCTCAGCTTCCGTGCCGTATTGCTCCGCGATCTGGCGGAGATGGACGCCGAGGCGGGACGTATGCAGATGTTCCACGTTGGTACGCTCCGTGACCTTCATCCACGACTCTACAAGAAAATCGGCCCTGACGCAGGCTTTGACGCACCGACAGACCGGCCTACAGCGGAACAGATGGCGCGCTTCTTTGCTCGGCTCGATGCCGACGGCGCCCTACCGGAGACGATCGTCAGTTGTGACCGTCTGTCCGACGCGCCATCGGTGGCGGACGTAGCCGCATGCTTCGCAGGCCGAGGACTGCGTGTGCAGTATGCGCCAGCGGGATGGCATATCGGACGCCCCGGGGCACTCGAGACACATCTCGACGTGATGACGACGGAAGGACTCGTCGCACAGTCGGTCGGGTTTGCCTCCGGAGCACGCACGCTGCTGGCTCCGGTACGGCACGAGTATTTCCGCCGTGTGATCTGCGACGTCTTCGGCCGCGAGGTGGAGCAGGGTCTGCTGCCTCACGGCGACTTAGCGACCGTGAAGCGTACGATAGAAAACATCTGTAGCACCAATGCACGCCGCTTGATGAACTGTTAAGTGGCTCTTGTTTTTGTTCATGAGGAGCCGGCAGCTTTCCATGGCTGTCGGCTCTTTTTTCTGCCCATTGGGCGGCCCGATCCTCCCTGTAGGAGATGGGCGCAATGCAGACAGGCGTATTTTTGTGTACACATTTAATCAGCACCTACGATGAAGATCTTAACAACAAGAGAATTTAGAAGTGAGGCGAAGTCATATTTCGAAATGGCAGAGAAAGAGCGTGTCGCAATCAAACGAGGGAAGAAATACATCAACCTGATTGTATCTGACGACCCCGCGAAGCGGTATGTGGACGAAGATTGGATTGCGGCCTTCTTGTCCATTCCGGCCGAGTATCGGGTCAACCCGTTTGATGTCAGCCCGTCAGGCGATCTATACTTTGCTGACAAACGAAATCTGGATCGCATAGATAAAGCCATGTCAGACGAGAGCGTCTCTTTATCCAAAGAAGAAGAGAAGGAGCTTTTCAGTTTATGATCGAAGAAAAGGCGTACAAGATCGTCTACAGAAAGCAGTTTCTCGAAGATATTCAGTTGCACAAAAGGGCCGGACGGAAATCTGTCTTGGTCAAATTGGCTGCTATCATCGAAGAGTTGAAAAAGCATCCCATGAGGGGTACAGGCAAACCTGAGCCTTTAATCGGAGATAGGAGGGGACAATGGTCAAGGCGGATCACTGCAAAGCATAGATTGATCTATGAGATTTATGAAGACGTAGTGACCGTCGATTTGATCAGTGCAGCGGGGCATTACGACGATAAATAAATATAGCTTCTGCTGGCAGAGAAGGTTGTAGGCACCCGACCCCCGTCCCGTGGCGGGACAGCATCTCAACCGCCATTTTAGCCCCGTCCCGTGGCGGGACGACATCTCAACGGCCATTTTAGCTCCGTCCCGCGGCGGGACAGCATCTCAACCGCCATTTTGGGCCCGTCCCATGGCGGGACAGCGTCTCAACGGCCATTTTGGCCTCGTCCCGCGGCGGGACAGCATCTCAACCGCCATTTTGGGCCCGTCCCGTGGCGGGAGGGCGTCTCAACGGCCATTTTGGCCTCGTCCCGCGGCGGGACGACATCTCAACGGCCATTTTGGTCTCGTCCCGTGGCGAGACGAGGTAGCTCCCTCCTGTGTCCCTATTCAAGCGGGGGTATCTTTGCCCGCATCATGGAGGAAGAGAAACGAATCATTGACGTCCGCGAGGTGCTCCGACGCAAGGCGCCGGGGGCGGCACGGTGGATCCCCGCGGCAGTGACAAACTGGCTCTCACGCACGATTCACGAGGCAGAAATGAATGACATCTTGACGCGTTACGCCGACCTCGACGGGGTGGCGTTTATGCAGGCGTTGGTGGCGGAGTTTGATTTGACGCTGGATCTGCACGGCGCGGAATGTCTGCCCACGCCCGATCGGCGCAGCCTTTTCGTCTCGAATCATCCGCTGGGCGGGCTGGACGGCATCTGCCTTTCGGCGCTGCTGGGCGGGCGATACGGGTCGACGTTTCGCTGCGTGGTGAACGATCTGCTGCTCTTCATCCCCAACCTGCGCTCGATCTTCCTGCCGGTCAACAAGCACGGTCGGCAGCGACGCGAAGCTGCGATACGGTTCGACGAGGCCATGCGCGGGCCGGGACAGGTGCTGACCTTTCCCGCCGGGCTATGTTCGCGGCAGCAGAACGGGCAGATCGCTGACGTAGCCTGGCGACCCTCGTTCGTGCGCGACGCGGTGCGTTACCGGCGCGACGTGGTGCCCATCTTCTTCGACGCCCGCAACTCCAACCGCTTCTATCGGGCGGCACGCTGGAGGCAACGGCTGGGCATCAGCCTGAACGTGGAGATGATCTACCTGCCGGACGAGATGTTCCGAAACAAACACCAGCGGTTTGGCGTTTACATAGGCGCTCCGATCGCGTGGCAGACGCTTGCTGACGGGCGGCCGCAGGAATGGACGGCACGAGTGAGAGAGATGGTTTATCGATTAAAAACGAAACAGGAATGATTGAGCAGATTATACCGCCGGTGGATCCGGACGAGTTGGAGAGAGAATTGACGCCTGCGCGGCGGTTGCGACGGACGAATAAGTCGGACAATGAGATCTATGTAGTCACCGGGGCCGAGGCGCCGCAGGTGATGCGTGAGATCGGGCGGTTACGCGAGGCGGCGTTTCGCTACTACGGCGGCGGCACGGGTCGTGCGCTGGATGTGGACACCTTCGACAGTCGGCCGGGGGCTTACCGGCAGCTGATCGTATGGAGTCCGAAGGATCGACGGATACTGGGCGGCTATCGGTTTCGCTGCGGGTCGGAGGCGCTCGATACCGACGGTGAACCGGCGCTGGCTACGGCGGCACTGTTCCATTTTTCAGATCGCTTTATTCGGGAATACTTGCCATACACGGTGGAGCTGGGGCGATCGTTCGTCTCGCTCGACTATCAGGCCACGCTGCCACGGCCGGGCAGCATCTTCATCCTCGACAACCTGTGGGACGGGCTGGGGGCGCTGACGGTGATCGACCCTACGCTGCGATATTTCTTCGGCAAGGTGACCATGTATCCGGGCTACAACGTGGAGGCGCGCAACATGATCCTCTACTTCCTCCGCCGTCACTTCCCGGATCCTGACCGACTGGTGGAGCCTATCCATCCGCTGACGGTGGACGTGGACGAGGCCGCTATGGAGGCGCTCTTTCGGTATGGGAGCTTTCGGGAGAATTATCGGGTCTTGAATCAGGAGGTGCGTAAGCGGGGGCTGAACATCCCGCCACTCGTCAATGCCTACATGAGCCTATCGCCACAAATGCGGACGTTCGGCACGGCCATCAATCGGCGCTTCGGCAACGTGGAGGAGACGGGCTTGCTGATCGCCATCGACGAGATTTTGGAGGAGAAGAAGAAGCGCCACATCGAGACCTACCTCAAGGAGGAGGCTGAGACGCCTGCCTTCCGACGGGTGGAGATCCGGTGACGGAGCGACGGCTATATAATAGGAAAGGCGACCACTTAACGGGGCCGCCTTTTTTCTTTTGGTGCAGGCCAAACTGGCCAGGTACACGTCATAGCAAGGCTTGGATCTCGCTTTCGAGCCGGTCAGGGTTGTCGACGCGCTTGACGGGGGCGCCGTGTCGATTGAGCAGGAAGAGGGTCGGCAGGTTGCGGACATTATACAGGGCGGTGTAGCGCGAGTAGACGGATTCGGGGTCGCGCACACAAGTCCAGGCGAGGTTGGAGGCGACGTTCTTCCAGAGGTGGACGTTGTCGTCGAGCGAGACTTGGTAGATGACGAGGCCACGGCCGCGGAACTTCTCATAGATGGAGCCAAGCGTGAGGTTGAGGGTGGGGGCCCACTCGGCCTCGTAGGCCGTGAAGCAAAGCAGGGTGATGTGGCCCGGGGCAACGTCGGAGAGCTTAACCGTGCGACCGTGTAGGTCGGGCAGCTCGATGTCGATCATTTCGACCTCTTTCGTGGGGATGCCCTCGAGATTCAGCTCGGGGCGGTTACGGGTCACTTTGAGCGACTGGAGCGCGAGGTTGTAGAGATGTTTCGAGCGGGGGCTTTCGGGGTAGAGGTTGTTGTAGCTGGTGGCTACGGCCCCGAAGGCGCGCGAGTCGTTCTTGTCATAGAGGTCAAAGAGGAGCATGCCGTCGACCTGCTGAAAGAGGGCGAAATAGGCGGCGGTGGACATGGGCTGGGCGTAGATGTATTTGCGGGCCACCTCCTTGTAGGCTTCAGCGGCGCTGATGATACGCTGGCGGTAGGCGGAGTCGCTAAGGGTGCCAGCCTGATACTCGTCACGAGCGTGAGCGATCTCTTGGCTGGCGTCGAGCTGCGCCAGGGTAATCGCCTTAATGGCCGTGCAATTGTCGGAGCCCTCGACGGTGTACGAGGTGGCGAAGCTCTTGGCGTCGGCCGTGAAAGTGATCGTCTCGGTAGAGTCGATGGCGAAGTTGATCCACTGGTTCTTCAGACGCAGGCGATAGAAATCCGGATAGTCCGGGCGGGGACGCTTGAAGTTGAACTTGCCCGAGGTGCCGACCTTGGCCGAATCGAGTAGGGTGACGGAAGAGAGTCCAATGTTTTCGAGATAGATCGTTTGTCCCTCTGCGCCGGCCACGATGCCGGAGACGGTGAAGTCCTTTGCCGATCGTTGGCAGCCGGAAAGTAGGCCGATCAGCGTGCAGAGAAGGATAGTTAGGGGATTGAGGCGGTTCGTCTTCATAAGATGGGGGATCATTCATTCTTGTTCTACGGCTGCAAAAGTATCTTATTTTAACGCCATAACGGGGAAGATCTCGATCTAATCTGAAAATATATTGACCCAAAGCCACAGGGAAAAGCATTCCTTCCCGCCGCGGGAAGGCGCTCCCGGCATCCGTCATTCCCAAGTCGGCAGTTGGTTTCCGGATAAGCAAGGTCGGGGACAGCTGTTTTGGACAGAAACCCCTATTTATCTGTGTAGCCGCTTACTTTTGCGGCCCTATGATGACAAATGACATACGCTCGATCATCGAGCAAGAAGCGGACGCCGTGCGAAACATACCCATCTCGGAGCGCTATGCGGAGGCCGTGGACTTAATCGTAAAACATGTACACAAGCAGGGGGGGACCCTCATCACGGCCGGCATGGGTAAGGCCGGACAGATAGCCATGAACATGGCCACCACCTTCAGCTCTACCGGCACTCCGGCTTTCTTCCTGCACCCCGGCGAGGCGCAACATGGCGACCTCGGCATCGTCCGACGGAACGACCTGCTGCTCCTCGTCTCCAACTCCGGCAAGACGCTCGAGCTCATCGAGCTGGTCGACCTGGCCCGCGGACTCGTGCCCGACATCCCTTTTATCCTCATCACTTCTGACCCGCAGAGCGAGCTGGCCCGACGGGCCACCCTCTGTCTGCCCACCGGTGCGCCGCGTGAGGTCTGCACCTTGGGGCTGACGCCAACCACATCGACGACGGTGATGACCGTCATCGGCGATGTGCTCGTCGTGGGCACGATGGACCGCATCGGCTTCACCACAACCGACTATGCCAAGCGCCACCACGGCGGCTACCTCGGATCGAAAAGCCGGCAACTGAGCCGAAAGGAGGCCGAGGCATGAGACGCGTGATCGGTATTGGTGAGACCATCCTTGACATCCTCTTCCGCGATGGACAGCCTTACACGGCCCTGCCCGGCGGATCGATCTTCAACACGCTCGTCTCGCTCAGTCGAGTGGGTGTGCAGACGTCGTTCATCGGTGAGCTGGGCGACGATCGCGTGGGCCAGATCATCCGGGATTTCATGCAGCAAAACGGCATGTCGACGGACTACATGGATAGCTTTTCCGAGGGCCTCAGCCCCGTCTCGTTGGCCTTCCTCGACGAGGGGCAGGGCACGGACTATATGTTCTACACGAACCGCTCCAAGCGGCGGTCGAACATGGCCCTGCCCGACATTCAGCCGGACGACATCGTCCTCTTCGGCTCCTATTACGCCCTCAACCCCGACACCCGCGACCGCGTCATGGACCTCGTGCAGTACGCCCGGGAGCGACGGGCTATCGTCTATTACGACCCCAACTTCCGCAAGGCCCACGCCCACGAGGCCATCCAGCTCCGCGCCACAGTGATGGACAACTACGAGGCGGCCGACCTCGTGCGCGGCTCGGACGAGGACTTCGTGAACCTGTACAAGAAGACCGACCCGGACGAGGTCTACCGCGACGAAGTGCAGTTCTATTGCAAGCGCCTCATCGCCACCCGCGGCTCGGGCGGCATCAGCCTCTACACCGAAAAGGGTTGTACGCATTACGACGTGCCGCCACTCACGGCCGTCAGCTCCATCGGCGCCGGCGACGCTTTCAACGCAGGGTTGATCTACAGCCTCATCAAGTATCGCATCGGCCAGATGGACCTCCCCGAGCTTAGCCCCATGATGTGGGACAAGATGATCGCCCTCGGCATCGACTTCGCCGCAGAGGTATGCGGCAGCCTGGCCAACTACGTCTCGCCTGAATTCGCCGCGAAGTATCGCGAAGAATGACCGGCCCCCTCCCTCCCGCTCTCCATTTCCCCTCACATTATAACAACATCATCCACTTGAAGACTTTCGAAGAATTAGGGATCGCCGAGCCTGTGCTGCGCGCCATCCGCGAAATGGGCTACGAGGCCCCCATGCCTGTACAGGAAGAAGTGATCCCACTCTTGCTCGGCGAACACCTCGACATCATTGCTTTGGCACAGACCGGCACCGGCAAGACGGCAGCCTATGGCCTACCTATCTTGCAGAAAATCGACATCGCGCGACGCCAGCCGCAGGTGCTCATCCTCTGCCCCACACGCGAACTCTGCCTCCAAATAGCCGGCGACCTGAGCGATTATTCGCGCTACGTAGACGGCCTGCACGTGCTGCCCGTCTACGGCGGATCAAGCATTGAGAGCCAGATCAAGACGCTGCGGAAAGGTGTACACGTGGTCGTGGCCACGCCCGGCCGACTGCTCGACTTGCTGAACCGAAAGACGGTAGATCTCGGCGGTGTCCGCGACGTAGTCCTCGACGAGGCCGACGAGATGCTTGACATGGGCTTCACGGACAGCATCGACGCCATCCTGGCCGAAGTGCCCGAGGACCGACACATGCTGCTCTTCTCCGCCACCATGCCGCAAGAGATCGCACGCATCACCCGCAAGTACATGAAGGAGCCGCGCGAGGTCGTCATTGGTCGCCGCAACGAGGGCAACCAGAACATCCGGCACGTCTATTACATGGTGCACGCCCGGGACAAGTACGCCGCCCTAAAGCGCATCGCCGATTATTATCCCGGCATCTACGGCATCGTCTTTTGCCGCACCCGCAAGGAGACGCAGGAGATTGCCGACCGACTGATCCAGGACGGCTACAACGCGGACTCGCTGCACGGCGAGCTGAGCCAGGCGCAGCGCGACTACGTGATGCAGAAGTTCCGCCTCCGCAACCTGAACATGCTTGTGGCCACCGACGTGGCCGCGCGCGGGCTGGACGTGGACGACCTGACGCACGTGATCCACTTCGGCCTGCCGGACGACAACGAGTCGTACAACCACCGCAGCGGACGCACCGCCCGCGCCGGCAAGACGGGCATCTCGATCTCCATCTGCCATGTCCGCGAGAAGAGCAAGATCCGCCTCATCGAAAAAGCCATCGGCAAGAAGTTCGAGCGCGCACAGTTGCCCTCGGGCGAGGCCATTTGCGAGAAGCAGCTCTTCCATTACGTCGACCGGCTGGAGAAGGTGAAGGTGGACGAAGCCGAGATCGAGCGCCTCATGCCCGCCGTCTTCCGCCGCTTGGAGTGGCTCGAGAAGGAAGACATCATCAAGCGGCTGCTGTCGCTGGAGTTCAACCGCATGCTCGACTATTACCGCGACGCCGAGGTGATCGAAGATGTGGACGACGCCCGCCCGGAGCGCCGCGAGAAAGGCGACAAGAAGGAGCGCACCGACCGACGCGCCGCTAAACGCGAAAACCGTGGAGACGACACGGGTTTCCGCCGCCTACGCCTCAACTTCGGCAAGGACGACGGCCTCTACCCCGCGCAGGTGATCGACCTGATCAACCGCTGTGTGCCCGGCCGTAAGGTGGATATTGGACGCATCGAAATCGGACGCGATAGCAGCTATTTCGAGGTGGAGCGCGACGCCGCGCGACGTGTGGCCGACAGCATGAACAGCTACGAGGTGGACGGCCGCCCTATCTCTGTCTCCCCCATGCACGACGACGACGCCGATGGCGATCGCGGCGACCGCAAGCCCTACCGACGCAAGGCATCCGCCCCCCGTTCGTACGGAGGCGGCAAGCCCTGGCGCCGCACGCCCGACCGTAAGCGGTCACGGCGATAGGCGTCAGGGACGCCGGCCAAGTTTGCCGGGTACACGGGGGAGAGCCCTTCCGCCTTTCGATTGTACGATACAATGGGTCCAAAGGCTCTCCCTCAATTGTACGATACAATGGGCCCAAAAAGTTTTTTTCAGGCCATTGTACGATACAATCAGCCCAAAAAGTTTTTTTCAAGCCATTGTACGATACAATTGGCCCAAAAAGTTTTTTTCAAGCGATTGTACGATACAATCGGCCCAAAAAGTTTTTTTCAAGCGATTGTACGATACAATCAGCCCAAAAAGTTTTTTTCAAGCCATTGTACAATACAATCGGCCCAAAAAGTTTTTTTCAAGTGATTGTACGATACAATGAGCACAAAGGGTCTCTCGCGATTGTACGATACAATGGGCACAAAGGGTCTCTCGCGATTGTATCGTACAATCGGCCTCTGCAGAGGCCTTCCCCCTCCTTTCGTTTTTAGCTTTTCGTTTATCGTTCCCATGTCAGGAAAGAGCAAATACTACGTCGTATGGAAGGGCGTCGAGCCGGGCGTCTACGACAATTGGGCGGACTGCCTCCGCCGCACCCAAGGTTTTGAAGGCGCTCAGTACAAGTCGTTCGCCACGCGCGAAGAGGCCGAACGCGCCTTCTCCGAGTCGCCCTACGAACACCTCGGCCGCACGCCGCGACGTGCCGGGACCGCCGTGTCGAAGGCCGTCGGACCCTGCATCCCGCAGAGCCTGGCCGTCGATGCGGCGTGCAGCGGCAACCCGGGCGACATGGAGTATCGCGGCGTGCATGTAGCCAGCGGCCGCCAGCTCTTCCATATCGGCCCGATGGCGCAGGGCACGAACAACATCGGCGAGTTTCTGGCCATCGTCCACGCCCTAGCTCTCTGCGCTAAGACGGGGCAAACCCAGCTGCCGATCTACTCCGACAGCCGCAACGCCATCGCGTGGGTCAAGCAGCGTCACTGTCGCACGAAGCTCGCCCCCACCGCAGCCAACGCCCCCATCTTCGACCTCATCCGCCGTGCCGAGGCGTGGCTCCACGCCCACACCTACACCAACCCCATCCTGAAATGGGAGACGGAAGCGTGGGGCGAAAACCCCGCCGACTTTGGGCGGAAGTGACGACGCATACGCAAACAAAAAGGCCGGGTACATGGCTGGGAACGTCCCCATCCGTGTACCCGGCTAATCTTTTACCCCTATCCGTGTGCCCATTTATCGCCCTTGCCAACCTTGCGCTTGCAAGGGCACCTCACCGCCATCGCGGCCGACGAGGATACAGCCCTGCTCCGGGCGCGTGATGTGGCCAATGATGCGTACACCGGGTAACCGCTCGGCGCGATCGTAGACTGAGAGGGGGAGGGTGAAGAGGAGCTCGTGATCGTCGCCGCCGTTGAGGGCCGCTGTGGCGAGGTTCATGTTGAACTCCTCGGCCATGACGGCCGTCTGGTAATCGATCGGGAGGCGATCCTCGTAGATACGGCAACCGACGTGACTACGGGTGGCAATGTGGAGCAGCTCGGAGGCGAGGCCGTCGGAGATGTCGATCATGGCCGTGGGTAGCAGGTCGGCCTCAGTCAGACTGTCGATGATGTCGCGGCGGGCTTCGGGTCGGAGCTGTCGCTCGAGCAGATATTCACGACCGGCGAAGTCTGGCGCAAAGTCCGACTCGCCACGGAAGACGCGTTTCTCGCGCTCCAAGAGTTGCAAGCCCATGTAAGCTGCGCCGAGGTCGCCCGAGACACAGATGAGGTCCGTATCGTGGGCACCGTCGCGGCGGACAATGCGGTCGGAGGGCACGTCGCCGATGCAGGTGGCGGACAGCGTGAGGCCGGTCAGGGAGGCGGACGTGTCGCCACCGACTAAGTCGACGCCGTAGACGTCGCAGGCGTGGCGGATGCCGTCATAGATGGCCTCGATGTCCTCCACGGCAAAGCGTTTGGAGAGACCCAGGGCCACAAGCAGCTGCGTAGGCCGACCGTTCATGGCGTAGATGTCGGAAAAGTTGACCACGGCCGTCTTGTAGCCCAGGTGCTTGAGGGGGGTGTAGGTGAGGTCAAAATGTACGCCTTCGAGCAGCAGGTCGGTGGTGACAAGCGTGAGGCGATCTGCGGAGTGACGGATGGCGGCTGCGTCATCGCCAATGCCGAGGATGGTTGTGTCGTGGCGGGGCGTAATGCCGTGCGTCAGTCGGTCGATGAGTCCGAACTCGCCCAGCGTGGCGATTTCGGTGCGGGGGGAGAGATCTTTCATGTGAGACAAAAAATAAGAAGCTAAAAATGAATGGTACTAAGGGGACGGAAAAACGAGCGACGCAACGAGAGACACGACGAAGTACCCTCTAAAAAATTCAGCGCAGACTGGGCGTGTTGCCCCGCTTGCTCTCCATTTTGTGCGTTACCGCCTAAGGATATGGCTCTTCTCTATGGTTTCTACGTGGCGGATGACAAATTCATCGAAGCGTGACGAGGCGCCGAAGAGAAACGTGGCCTCTATCGGCAGGGCATAGGTGCGGGCGTGCCACTCAGCGGGGAAGAGGGGCGTCGTGCGCAGCCGCTCGGCGTCCTTTTCGGTGCAGAGGATGAGGGTCTCTGGCCGTTGCTTCTTGAGGGCGACGCGGATCTTGTCGATGTCCGTGCGATGGAACGTGTGATGGTCGGGGAAGGTCAGGGCGACCACCTGCTCGGTGTGCCGGCGGAGCTCTTCGATCAGGGGGGACGGGTCGGCGATGCCAGCGATGAGCAGCACGTCTGTGTCGGCCCCCAAAGACGACAGTTCGCGGGCGGGGCACTCCTCGGGCCAGACGCCCTCGAGCCGCCGGTAAGCGATGGAGGTGAAGAAGCGCGGGCGACTGATGTCGATCCGCAGCTCATCCTCGATGATCCGACTCTCAATGGGCTTCATGGCGGGATCACACTTGGTGACCACCACCATATCGGCACGGCGGACACCGGAGCGGGGCTCGCGGAGGGTACCCACGGGCAGCAGACGGTCGCGGGTGAAGAGGCGGTGGCTATCGGTGACTAAAATGGAGAGCGAGGGGCGGACGTAGCGGTGCTGAAAAGCGTCGTCGAGTACGACCACCTGCGGCCGCTCCGCCTCAGGCAGGGCCAGGAGGCGACGCATGCCCCGCCGACGGTGGCCATCGACGGCCACGGTGACGGATGGGTATTTGCGCTTGATCTGGCTGGGCTCGTCGCCGATCTCTCGCGCCGTGCTCGAGGCGCTGGCCAAAACGTAGCCCTTCGTTTTCCTTCGGTACCCCCGGCTGAGCACCGCCACACGATAGCGCGGCGAGAGCAGGCGGACGAGATATTCCACGAGCGGCGTCTTTCCCGCCCCCCCGGCCGAGAGATTGCCGACGCTGATGACGGCTATCGGGTAGGTCTCCGAGGGAAGGATCCCCAGACCAAAGCAGAGGTTACGCAGGCGCACGCCCAACCCGTAGCACAGCGCTAAGGGCCATGCTACGGGGTATTGCTTGTTTGTTTTGTTTGATTTCATCGGGTTGTGTCAGAGATTATTGGGCGTGTAAAGCATGCGCGCTTGCACGCCGTAGGTCGGATGGGCCGTGCGGAGGGCCTTGACATATTCGTAGTCCTCGCCGAGGGCATCCTTCAGGATAGACATCTTGATGCGCCCCACCTGTTTTTCGAGCAGATCGCGCAGGAAGTCGCTCTTGGAGGTCACCTCGATCACGTTATAGTTGATGATCTTGGCCTGCTCTCCGGCTAATTCAATGGCGCGCTCGAGTCCCCCCAGCTCATCCACGAGACCGATCTTGAGGGCTTGTTCCCCCGTCCAGACGCGTCCCTGAGCGATCGAGTCGATGTCGGTTTTGCTCTTGCCCCGTCCGTCGGCGCAGCGGGTGAGGAAGGTTTCGTACCCCCGGTTAACGAAGGCCTGCATGAGCGCTTTCTCGTCCTCGGTCATGGGACGCGAAGGATCCAGCATATCTGCGTAACGGTTCGTCTTGACCACGTCGGTCGTCAGGGCCACCTTCTTATAGAGGCCCGTGGCATTGGGGAAAATACCGAAGATGCCGATGGAGCCGGTGATGGTGTTCGGCTCTGCCACGATCTTACTGGCGCAGGCGGAGATGTAATAGCCCCCCGAAGCTGCGACGCTGCCCATCGAGACGATGACCGGCTTTTTTTTCTTCAGATCGCTCACTGTCTTCCAGATCTGTTCGGAAACGTAGGCGCTGCCGCCGGGCGAGTTGACGCGGAGCACGACGGCCTTCACGTCGTCGTCGCCCTCCAGCTTCTTCAAGTCGTCATTGAGGCGCTCCGTGATGGCTGCCTCGCCGGCACTGAAGCCCCCGGGCAGGCTTTCCACGATTTCGCCCTCGGCATAGACCACGGCGATCTTGTTGCGATATTCCTTCTCCTTCTTCTTGGCGCCCTTGAGCGCAGCAACGCTGGTTGCCTTCAGCTTGTCGCCCTTCTGGCCGGCGCGATCCATGAGGTACTGCTCCACCTCGCGGCGATATTTCAGTTCGTCGACGAGTTTGTACGCCACCGCCTTACGGGCGTCGAGCAGGGCGCCGCCTTCGTCGGCAAAGCGGTTCACATCGTCGGCCGTGATCTTGCGGCTCTTGGCGATGGAGCGGGTAATGTTGCCCCAGATGGTGCGCTGGTAGGCCGTGATTTGCTCCCTGTTGGCGTCGCTGAGCTTGTCGGTCATAAACTGTTCGACGGCGCCTTTGTAGGTGCCCACTCGGAAGATCATCATCTCCACACCGATTTTTTCCAGCGCCCCTTTGACGAAGGTGGTCTGCGAAGAGAGGCCGTTCAGCGAGAGCATCCCCTCGGGATTGAGGAAAACTTTGTCGGCTATGGAGGCTAAGTAATAGCCCCCCTGGGTATAGCGATCGGCATAGGCGACGACGAACTTACCACTCTCCTTAAAGTCGGCCAGCGCGCGGCGTACGGCATCGAGCGTGACCACGCCGCTCGAAAAAGCGCCCAGGTCTAAGTAGATACCCTTCACGGTCTCCTGTTCTTTGGCGTTGCGTATAGCAGCCACGAGGTCGTGCATGGACAGCGCCTCGTCGTTGCCGCTGACCAGAGCCGAAAACGGGCTCTCGGGCGTGGTCTCGGGGATCTCACCCGCCAGTGTAATCTTGAATACGCTCTCCCCCGCCTTCGGACCTACCGCTGCCGCGGAGCTTTTGCTGAGCCCGGCCACCATGCCTATCATTGTGACAAACAGGATGGCGCTGACTATGATCGAAGCCAGGATAAAGCCCAGCGTCGACGCAAACATCATCTTGAAAAACTGCTTCATATTTGGATTGGTTAGATATTAATACGTGATATGAACTGGCCGCTGAGACAACGGGAGATACCTCCTCGAGGCGTGCCCCAATGGCACAGTCATGGTTTACTTATCGAATCGGAGAGCTCGGATGGCCTCGTCCGAGGGGCAAACGGCACGGTAGACAGCGCGGAGTGTCTCGGCGTCGGTGGCCTCAAAGTCCTCGGTACGGACCGATATGAAGAGGCCGCCCATGTCGGCTGCGCCGGGAGCTGTCAGGATGCCCTCGCCGGGTTCCCAGGGCCGGTGGCGACGGCGGGGCATGACGATCACGACCCACTCCCCGGCCTCGTAGCGGGCCGTGAGGTTCATCATGGGCTCCTCGTCCGGGGAGGTCCGGGGCAGTGCGCGGACGACGCGCCCGAAGAGGGCCTTGGCAGCCTCCGCCGTCCGTGCGCGGATGACTAAGAGGGGGCGCAGGCAGCCAAGGATGCGGCTGAGGGTGGCCTCCGGCGAGCGAATCAGCAGCGTGGCGTGCAGGCTGTCGACCTCTGTGTCGAGGGGCATCTGCCCGCGGGTGACGGCCTGAAAATGGAGGTGATCCGGGGCGGAAGCGCCGCAGCTGGGGCCGTTGTAGAGGAGGGTGAGTCCGCTCAGCTGCCGCGCAAGCTCGAGGAAGTCGGCCATCCGTCCGTCGGCGATCGACTGAGGCGTGTGTGTGCGCTCGACGATGGTGTAATGGCGGCGGAAGATGGGGAAAGGGTTGACCAGGAGCAGGTAACGGTCGTCGAGGCAGGGCAGGGCGTCCTGCTCCGGCGGCCGATTGGCGTCGCAGAGGAAGCAGGGGCGCTGGCTGATGGAGGCCGCGTCGGTGCGGGCGCCGGACGAGACGATGCGAGCCGGGTTAAACTGGACGTCGATGCGGAATGCGCCGAAGCGCACTGTGCGGATGCGTACGTCGTTGAGGGCCTCGTAGTTCTGTCGGGCCATGGGCCAATGCGCCAGGTCGCGCTCCAAGAGCGCCTCCGCGCCAAGGGCCGAGAGTTCGTTTGTTGTAGACATGTTGTATAAGTGGTCGGGGGAAAAAATCGTGAATCAAAGTTAGACCGAGGCGCCAAAAGCCGTGCGGATGGGGCTTATCGGTAGCGCCCGAGGTCGTTCGCTTGGCGCAAATGGCGACGGCGTTGCGAGGGAGAGCAGTGGAAGTCGCGGTGGCAGGCATAGAAGAGGTTGGTGGTCGATCCCACGCCGCTCTGTCGGGCCACCTCCTCGATGGAGAGGTCGGTGTACCGCAGCAGCTCGTCCACCCTCCGCATCTGCCAGGCTATCCGGAAGGTGATGGCCTCCATGCCGGTCAGGGCCAGCACCAAGCCGTTGACATCGCTGGGCGTCAGGCCGTAACCCTCGCCAAAAGTCTTCAGGTTGCTTTTCCCCTCGCTCAGCATCCGCCGGAGATCGTCGAGCAGCTCTACGCCTGTATCCGCCGCGCGCTGAGGGATGGGTTCGTAGTGGATGGTACCGTCAGGCGCGTAGACGCGTCGCTCGAAAAAGAGCGTGATATAGATCTCATCCAGCGGAAACTGTGGCCGCACGGCAAGGGTTCGTCCACCCGTGCGCCGTCGTCGCTTTTCTTCGGGGACTTCCTGATCGCGCTCGTAGTTCCAGCGGCGCATGTAGAGCCTCTCTCGTGCCATTATCTAAGGATGTTTATGGTTTTCGTATTTACCTCCTCATTCACTCCGCAAATGTAACGCTTTTTATTCACTTCCAAGCCCATCCACCTCTGATTGTCACGGACAACGTTAACCTCCACCCCCACCGAGCTACGATTGCCTCAGGCAATATTCACACCTAACGTTGCGAGCTATGATTTTTCTGAGCAACATTCACTCCGAACCTTATGAGCTATGATTGCTTGAGACAACGTTCACTCCCAACTTTCGAAACTATGATCGCGCAGACGAACGTTCCGTCTAAAAATTGAGGGTTACTATTGTCTCGGACAACGTTAACTCCCAAGTCTTGCGGGTTATTATGGATAGAGACAACCGAGGATTCCTCGGCCAGGTATTTCCCATTGTCTCGGACAATCAGAGCTGAATACGTGTCCCTTTTCGCCATGCCTCAGACAATGGCAGATTCCTTGGATAGGTGTTTCCTATTGTCTCGGACAGTGAGAGATTAATACGTATTTCATTTCTTCATGTATAATCGATTATTAGATAGGTACCCGGGTAGGGGCGTATTGAATACGCCCCATATAGATTCAACGTCTACCCATTCGCCCTTTGCAGGGCGTTTGGTAGGGCGTATGCAATACGCCCCTACATTTCCGGAAAAAGATAAGGTTTTCTTGGGTAGGTATTACCTATTGTCTCCGACAATCAGAGACGAATACGTATTTCATTTCTCCATGTTTAATCGGTTATCAGATAGGGACCTAGGTAGGGGCGTATTGCATACGCCCCATATGCGTTTATCGTCTACCCCCACGCCCTTTGCAGGGCGTTTGGTAGGGCGTATGCAATACGCCCCTACCCTGCCGGCAGAAAAATCGGATTTGAAGGGTTGGCGTGGGATTACGTTTAGGAGAAGGGGAGATTCATTGATAAGAAGAACGAAAAAAGGAAGGATTTTTTGGCGGAAAGATAGGAGGCGGAAGATATAGCACGAACGGTTCAGACCTATTCTGCCGAGTAAACCATAAAAGAGAATAAGGATACAGAATACCCGCCGATGGATACGACGCTTCGGCCTACTTTTGTGGGCAGAAAGGGCCGACCGAGAGTGATCGGCGACGATTTTTTGAGGTATCAGGCCGAAAGATGCACGTCTTGACGCGTCAATCCCTCGCGCCGTTCGGAGGCGGTTCGAAATCACTGTGCCGACGGTGCGTGCCTACCCGAGGCGTAGCCTTCTGACTACGCTTAACTACCGCGCCAGAGGCGCATAACTACCGGGGCGAAGCCCCATAACTATTTACTAAACAAGTATGAAGAAAGTATTGATCGTGTCGGGACATACCGACATCCAGCACGGCTCCGTGGTGAACCGTCGCATCCTTGAGGTGGTGAAGCGAGAGCTGCCTGAAGTGACTATTGACTCGCTGAGCGAGCATTATCCCGACTTCCGCATCGACACGGCGGCGGAACAGAAGAAGGTGGTCGACGCCGACGTGATCGTCTGGCAATTCCCCCTCTTTTGGTACGCCAAACCGTCGCTGCTGCAGCGCTGGGAGGAAGAGGTATTTACTCACGGCTTCTCGCACGGCACGAATGGCAAGGCGCTGCAAGGTAAAAAGCTCATCCTATCCGTCACCACCGGCGCCACGGCCGAGTTCTACGCCCGCGAAGGCCGACCCAACGGCGGACTGGAAGACGTGCTCATGCCCGCCACGCAGGCTACGGTCAGCTTGACCGGCATGACGCTCGTCGATCCGGCGGTCATCACCTACGGATTCTCCTATGCGTTCCGCAATGATCCGGAACAGGCCAAGGAGTTTGACCGCAAGGCCGACGATCACGCCGCCCGACTGGTGGCCCTGCTCCGCGACGCAGCTAAATAAACAGGGATAGAGACTTAGCGTACTGATTTGTCCTATTTGGATCGGTCGCTCCCGAAACCGCCCCTCATCGGGCGGAGGGAGTGGCCGATTGTTTTTTACCCCCTACACGCGGCTCGGAGCGAATGGCCGCGACGCGGGGAATCGTCTCAAAGAGTGTATCTTTGAGGCCGATAAAACAACATCTCAACCACTAATAGCTTAAAGAAATGGAAACAAAATCTTCATCCATCATCCGTAAGCCCGCCTTTCGGATCGCCATCGTGGCCGTAGTGCTCATCGGGCTCTACGCTTTTTTCGCGGGTACTTACAACAGAATGGTTCAGCTCGACGAGAACGTGCAAGGCGCCTGGGGACAGGTCGAAAACCAGTACCAACGGCGCGCGGATCTGATCCCCAACCTCGTCAACACGGTCAAAGGTTATGCGGCACACGAGCAGGCTACGCTCACCGCCGTCATTGAGGCGCGCGCCAAGGCCACCCAGATCACCGTCGACCCCAATCACCTCGACGAGGCCGCGCTGAAGCGCTTTTCCGCAGCGCAGGGCGAACTCTCCTCCGCCTTAGGTCGCCTCATGGCGGTATCGGAGAGCTACCCGGAGCTGAAGGCGAACGAGAACTTCCTCATGCTCCAGTCCCAGCTCGAGGGAACCGAAAACCGCATTGCGGTGGAGAGAAAACGGTTCAACGAATTGGTGAACGTTTACAACGGCTACATCCGCCACTTCCCCAACAACTTCTTTGCGCAAGCCTTTGGCTTCCAACGCCGCGCCTATTTTGAGGCCGACAAGGAGTCGGAGAAAGCGCCCAACGTCAGCTTCTAACGCCGCAAAGAGATGACCGCGAGAAGGCTATACCAGGGGCTCGTTGTCTGGATCGTGAGCTGGCTCTCCGTCGGCCTATCGGCGCAGACGAGAGACGTTTACAGCGTGGAAGACGTGCCGAACGTGCAACTCATCGACAGTACGCGCTTCGTCTCCGACCCCAACGACGCCATCCCCGACGACGACGAGGCCGCCCTCAACCGCCGCCTCGGTCAGCTCCGCGATTCGCTCTCGGTGGAGATCGCCATCGTCGTCATCCCGGCCTATGACGTGGAGAAGTACAGCTCAGCCCGCGAATTTGCCAACGAACTTTTCAACACCTGGGGCATAGGTGACAAGGAGACGAACCGTGGCCTCTTGATCCAGCTCGTGACCCGTGAAGACCTCCGCGAGATCACTTTCGAGACCGGCTATGGTCTCGAGGGCGAACTGCCCGACGGCCTCTGCATGCTGATCCAGAAGCGTCGCATGATCCCGCCCATGAAGGAGGGCCGGTATGGCGAAGGACTCCGGGCTGGCCTCGAGGAGGTGCGCAAGGCACTCAGCAACGAATCGACCCTCGAGGCGGAGGAGGAGAAGAAAAGCAACACCCTCGCGGCCTTTGTCTGCTCCATCTGGTGGGCGCTCGGGCTGCTCGGCTTCGGTGGGATGCTCCGCAAACAGTGGCGTGCCGCCCGGACGGTCAAAGACTTCTCCGAGTTTAAGCAGATCGCTTGGGGGCATAACATCGCCGCGGTCTTTTCCGGCCTATTCCTCTGCCAAACGCCGATAGCGCTGCTCTACTTCCTGCTCAAGCTCATTCTCCGGAAACAATTGAGGCCCCAGATACGGTGCGAAGGCTGCAGCGCTGTCGGTCGCTTCTATCAGGAGAAGGGCTACCCGATCAAGAAGCCGAGAACGAACGGCACACTCAAGGTCTACCATTATGTCTGTCGCAATTGCGGACAGGTGAAGGTCGAGAAAGTCTTTAAGCGGACGCCGGACAGGTGGAGCGGCGGCTCAAGCAGCGGCAGCTCGTTCGGTGGCGGCTTAGGCGGAGGCTTCTCGTTTGGCGGCGGAAGCAGTGGCGGGGGCGGAGGCTCCTGGGGCGGCGGTTCGAGCGGCGGAGGCGGAGCCAGCTCGCGCTTCTGACCCATCGACGCGCCCTATTCCTGCTGGCGGAAACGTAAAAAGGGTATCCACCTCCTTTTCTGGAGAGGGATACCCTTTTTCTCTGCCCTCGGGACGACGGTAAGCCCGCGGTGCTGTTCGTTTTACGACACCGCGCCGGTCACCTCGTCAAAGTGTCGCTCGGCCCACTCGATCAGCGTCGCCAGCACCGGAATAAGCGAGCGCCCAGTCTCCGTAAGCGAATACTCTACCCGGGGTGGCACCTCGGGATAAACCACACGACGAATCAGGCGGCTGCGCTCCAAGTTCTTGAGCGTCGCTGTGAGCATTTTTTGCGAGCAGTCGGCCATGCTCCGGCCCAATTCGCTGAAGCGCAGTACGCCCCCCGGGCAGTCGTGCAACGTCCAAAGAACGAGGATAGACCATTTGTCGCCGAAGCGACTAATGACATGCCGGATGGGACAATTGGGGTAATTCGTTTTAATGTCGATCATACGTTTGGTGGATACTATGGGCGGACAAAGGTAGAGGCGCAAACAGTCGGCGCCAAGCCCCCTCGTTAATCTCGGTTAATCTTCCAAACTGCCCCGCTGATTCCGCCCCAATTCTTACCTCCCAGAAACTGACGCACCCTCCGGTTCCTTCTTTCACAGCCCGACGAACACGGGCACCTTTGCTTCGTCAAAGAGAGACGGCTTCGCACCGCCAATCAGAGGCTCAGACACAGTAACCCTATAAAAAGAGAAAGGATAACCAGATTATGGCAAATGTGATTTTAATCGGAGCGACGGGATTCGTTGGATCGGCCGTCCTCAACGAACTGGTAGAGCGCGGCCACCACGTGACGGCGGTCGTACGTAACGCTGCCAAGCTCTCTAAGAGCTCCCAAGTAGAGGCAGCAGAAGCTGACGTAGCCGATGTGGAGAAGGTGGCCGACCTAGCACGTGGCAAGGACGCCATTATCTCAGCCTACAATCCCGGATGGGCTAACCCCGACATCAAACGGCTGATCGAGACGAACTATCCGCGCATCCTCGAAGCAGCGAAGCGGAGCGGTGTGCCCCAACTGATCATTGTCGGCGGCGCTGGTACCCTCTTCGTTAAGCCGGGGCTGCGCGTGGTGGACTCCGGCGCCATCCCTGCCGAGATCATGGATGGTGTGCGCCCCCTCGGCGACTTCTACCTGAACACGCTCACCCGTGAAACGGACATCGACTGGGTCTTCTTTTCTCCCGCCGGTGAGTTCGACGCTGAGGGGAGCAAGACGGGTAAGTATCGCCTTGGCCAGGACGACTTGATCGTGGACGCTACGGGCAAGAGTCACATCTCCGTACGCGATTACGCAGCCGCCCTCGTCGATGAGCTCGAGCACCCCGCACATCACCGCACCCGCTTCACCATTGGCTACTGACATCACCAACATCTATCGGAGAGGCAACACCAAAGATCCGATGGCGTAGGGATTTTCCCCCTCTTACGCCACCGGATCTTTCTCGTTTCCGCCTATACACTGCTACAAGAAGAAGGCATTCGCCATCGTGACCAGCAGTAGCGTGGCCAGACCGATGCAGACGGCGATGAGTAGGGCGTTGATGTATTTCGCATCTGGCTTGGTGGCTCGATAGGGGTCGGTCAGGTAGCGCTCCTTGAAGAAGAGATACAGCCCCGGGATGGCTGTGGCCACCAGCACAAAGTCCTCGGGGATATGAAAAGATCCGGCCTTCGTCAACCCGATCAGGGCCCAGTGACAGAGCAGCAACACAAGAAAGAGGTTCACCCGACGGACGAAGAAGAGTAGCAGTCCGATGGTGAAGACCGACACGGAGCAAGGCATCACGGGCGAGGTGACCATCGGGAAGGTGAGCCCGCGCGCCAGCGAAATCAGCGGATAGACGAAGGACATGGTCAGCAGCACGCAGGCCACAAGGTCATATTTGCGCGACCGCTCGAAGGTGGTGTAGCCCGTGGCCAGATCCCACACCCAGATGGCCGCCAATAGCGCCCAGTAAAGCGCCATCACCTCGTTATAGTCACGCTCGCGGCAGCAGACAAAGTAGTAGACCACGGCCACCCACAGATAGATCGCGGCCAAGTAGACCTTCATCGCCCACTTGACCCACGGGGCGGGACGCCGTACCAGCAGCACCGTCAGGCAGATACCCACAAGGATAAGGATCAGCTGACCGGCCCAAGTGGAGGCATTGTAATAGGCTATCGTGCGCCAGAATGTTTCCATAAGGCTTCAATGGCGCGTTAAGGAGAAGGCTCGACCGGGGAAGAGGAACATGGGGAAGGTGGCGCCGACGGCCAGCAAGAAGATGACCGTGACGGTGATCATCCCATTGGAGAAGAACATCTCCATGTAGCGCCTGAGTCCTTCGGGATCGTTAACCCGCTGGAGGCACATGATGAGCGAGAAGACCATGTTGTAAGCGTATCGTCCGGGGATCATCGGCAGCAGGGCGGGGATGTAGAGCACCGTCATGGGGCAGTAGACCTTCTTGCCAAGCCACAGACTGCCGAAGCCAATGAGGAACGCCGCCGCCAGTGAGGCTGTGGCGATGTCTATCCCCGCATAGGTCATCAGGCAGAAGCGACACGTATGGCCCACCGCGGCCAGCAGGGCAATCATTTTGAAGGCCTTCAGGGGCGGATCGGAGATGGCCCCGAAGCCGATGCCGGCCACGGCTGCAAAGAGGGCGTCGGAGAGGATGTCGAGGGTGATCGTCAGCATATTCACAGCAGGCTACTCTTGACTAAAAGCAGGGTGAAAGAGAGTCCGATGGCGATGTTGACGATCAGCAGCGCGGCCTCTGTGAGGCGTGCGAAGCCCGTCAGGACGTGCCCCTCGACGACGTCGATCACGCCATTGATGAGCGGTACGCCCGGCACCAAGTAGAGCACGCTTGTGGCCAGGGCGATGTCAGACGTGGTGCTGAAGATGAGCGACGTGGAGGCACAGAGCGAGGCCACGAAGGCGGAGACAATGAAGGTGACATAGGGGTTGATGCCCCGCTGTTGCATCCGTTGCTTGAGGTAGAAGCCGGTCAAGGTGGACGAGAAGACGATGCCCATCGAGACCGCATCACCGCCGAAGAGTCGGCAGAACGAGGCGTTGGCAAAGCCCACCAACAGCAGCACAAACAGCGGATGGATCATGGGCGCCGAGACGATGCGTGTGTACTCCGCCCACAGCTCATCGAGCGATAGGTGGCGGTCCGCCGCGGCCCAACTCAGGGCACTCAAGGAGGCGTTGTGCTCGAAGCTGATCGGGTGCGGGGGCACCTCCACCACCCGGTTGCTTTGCTCCGAGGTGGTGCGGTCGATCACTGTCAGAATGATGTGTTTGTGAAGGATGCTCATCTTCACGTCCGCCTCAAAAGAGCTGCCGATGCGCTTCGAGTTGCGCATGACACGCGACGTGTGTACCCCCGCCGCCATCAGGTGTGAGGCGTATTCGGCGATGAAATCGCAAAGCGACGAGAGGCTTTCTTGGGTGTGAGTCATACGGATTGCTATGCTGATCAAATTCTTCCGACCGCAAAAGTACAGCCCCCGCCTCCACCCTCTACTCTCCACCCTCTACCCTCTACTCTCCCCACCAATCGGGATTGCCCAGAAGCAGCCACAGTGCGTCCTTTGCAGTCGAAACATCAACCCCATAAACCGCAATGAACAAGAGACTGCACAACCTTTCACTGGCCGCGCTGCTGGCCCTCCTGCTCCTCCTCCCCGCCGTCACGAAGGCGCACACGATGTGGATCGATACACCCTTCGAGGGGCACATCGGACAACCGCAAACCGTCCGCATCTTCTTCGGTGAGTTCTCCTTGAGGATGATCTCCCCCGCCGACCGCTGGTTTTCGGACATCGCCAACTGTCGCCTCACCCTCCTCGCCCCCGACGGCACGCGTATCCCACTCGAGAAGGCCCCCACCGACAGCTGTTACACGGCCTCGTTCACCCCAACCACCGACGGTTGGTACCTGCTCTACTTCGAGCACACCGTCCGCGACCTCTACGAGGGCATGCGCATCACCTACGGCGCCCAATCCTGGGTGCGCGTCGGTCACCCTGACG
The DNA here is from genome assembly GCF_003033925.1 of Tannerella serpentiformis. Classification (NCBI taxonomy): domain Bacteria; kingdom Pseudomonadati; phylum Bacteroidota; class Bacteroidia; order Bacteroidales; family Tannerellaceae; genus Tannerella; species Tannerella serpentiformis. The sequence continues at coordinate 1,812,176 of NZ_CP028365.1, read as the reverse complement.
GGTCGCCCACCGTGGCCTCACCCTTCAGCCACGGCCAACTCTTCCTGCCGCCTGCTGAGCCTTTCCGACTCGACCGACCCGCCGCTGTCACCCTCACCGAGGGCGGCCAACTCGCCCCCTCACGCCGCCTCACCCTAACCTCCGACAAGGGTTGGCGCAAGAACCTCCGCAGCGATGCCACGACGGCCATCGCCTCCACGCCCCTCCTCTTCCCCGCCGATTACCTCTTCGAGTGGACCGACAATCCGCCCATCACAGACCCCGCCCAACGCATCTCAACCGACCATCAATCGGACTACATCACCCTCAACTACTTCTTCCGGCCCTGAAGGGGCGCTTCGGAGAGCCATTCGGGGTATCGCACAGCCCCACGCAGGAGGCTCTTGGCCCGAAATGGATCAAGAATCATAACTCGAAAGGTTGTGAGTTACGATTCCTACCAGGCCTAATCACCCCATCGCAAATGGTTTATTATCCTTTCTAGGAATCATAATCCTTGTGCATTCGAATAACGATCTTCAAATAGCGATATTCAATCATGCACAAAAGGATTACGATGCTTGTGGAATATAATAAACCATTCGCCAAAGGATTATGATTTTCGCAAGAGAAAATAAAGCATTTGTGATTGGATCACGATATCTAGCAAAGAATCATAAACCATGAACAATCCAATTACGATCCACGCAAAGGATAATAAGCCGAATGCACGTGACTTATTATTCTTAGCAAGCATAACGGCCGACGAGTGCTCGAGAGGCTATTCCGACCTTATTGTCACGCTCCCCAATAAATCGAAAACAGGTATCAGATTAAAAACAGCGTCTACCTTTGGGGCCGGTAATAATAAAGAACGTAAGACACGGAATGGAGTTTACAGCTAAACAGATAGCTGAGTTCCTCAACGGAACGATCGAGGGCGATGTGACAGCTAAAGTGAATGGCTTCTCAAAGATCGAGGAAGGGAAACCGGGTACCCTCACCTTCCTTGCCAACCCCAAATACGAACATTATATATATGGCACGAAGGCGGCCATCGTTCTGGTCAACGATGACTTCCATCCCTCGGCGCCCATAGAGTCCACCCTGCTGCGTGTGCCTAACGCCTACGCCGCGCTGGCCTCGCTGCTCCACTTTGTGGAACAGACCCAGACGCAAAAAGAGGGCATCGACCCCTCGTCCTTCATCGCCCCTTCGGCCCGGGTGGGCGCGGGCGGCTATGTGGGGCACTTCGCTTACATCGGTGAGCATAGCGTCATCGGCCGCGGCTGCCGCATCTATCCGCACGCTTACATCGGCGACAATGTCCAGATCGGTGACGACACGATCGTCTATCCGCACGTCACCATCTACAACGGCTGCGTCGTCGGATCCCGCTGCATCCTGCATGCAGGCGCCGTCGTCGGCTCGGACGGCTTCGGGTTCGCACCCGAAAACGGGACCTACCGCAAGATCCCACAGTTGGGCAACGTGGTCATTGAGGACGAAGTCGAAGTGGGCGCCAACACCACCATCGATCGCGCCGTGATGGAGTCCACCACCATCCATCGGGGCGTCAAGCTGGACAACCTGATTCAGATCGCACACAACGTACAGATCGGCGAGAATACCGTCATGGCCTCGCAAGTCGGTGTGTCAGGATCGACGAAGGTGGGCCGTCATTGCATGATCGGCGGGCAAGTCGGCCTGGGTGGGCACATCCACATCGGCGACGGCACCCAGATCGGCGCCCAATCGGGCATCATCAGCAACATCGACGCCGGATCGCGCGTCATGGGCTCACCCGCCATGCCCCTCAAGACCTTCTTCCGATCCAGCATCACCCTGCGCAAACTGCCAGACATGTACCTCGAGATCGACCGCCTGCGTAAGGAGGTCGAAGAGCTGAAAAAGAGATTATGAACCCCCATTAAATAACGATCATACACCCACACATCATGCAAAAGCAAAAGACACTCGCGTCCGAATTTTCACTGCAAGGCAAAGGCCTGCATACGGGCCTCGACATACACATCACCTTCAAACCCGCCCCTGAAAATCACGGCTACCAAATCCGACGCACCGACTTGGAGGGTGCACCCATCGTCGAAGCACTGGCTGAGAACGTGATCAACACCCAGCGTGGCACCGTGGTGGGAAAGAAGGACGTGCAGATCAGCACCATCGAACACGCTATGGCTGCGCTCTATGCCTGGGAAGTGGACAACTGCCTGATCGAAGTCGACGCCCCCGAATTCCCCATCCTTGACGGCAGCGCACACCCCTTCTCCGAGGGCATCCGTAGCGTGGGCCTCACGGAGCAAAACGCCCCCCGAGACTACTATATCGTGCGCCACAAAATGGAAGTCAAGGACGAGAAGACCGGCTCGTCGCTCACCATCCTGCCCGACGACCGGTTCAGCATGAACGTGCTGATCGACTTCGATTCGCCTGTCCTCTCCAACCAATACGCCACCCTCTCTGACCTCAGTCAGTTCGCTGACGAGATAGCGGCCTCACGCACCTTTGTCTTTGTTCGTGAGATCGAAATGCTCCTCCAAAACGGACTCATCAAGGGCGGCGACCTCGATAACGCCATCGTCATCTACGACCGCGAAATGCCGCAGGCAGAGCTCGATCGCATCGCTGACGAACTGGGTCTGCCGCACAAAAGCGTCTGCGAATTGGGCTACGTAAACAACAAGCCTCTGGCCTACGCCAACGAGCCCGCACGCCACAAACTGCTCGACGTGATTGGCGACCTCGCCCTCATCGGCAAACCCATCAAGGGCCACATCATCGCTACCCGACCGGGCCATAAGATCAACAACCAGCTGGCGCAGGTGATCCGCAAAGACATCAAGCTGAATAGCATCCAAGCCCCCGTCTACGACCCGAACCGCGAGCCGCTGATGGACATCAACCGTATCCGCGAGCTCCTGCCCCACCGTTACCCCTTCCTCTTGGTCGACAAGATCATCGAGATCGGCGGTGACTACATCGTGGGCATCAAAAACGTGAGCGTCAACGAACCCTTCTTCCAGGGCCACTTCCCACAGGAGCCGATCATGCCAGGCGTCTTGCTCGTCGAGGCTATGGCACAAACGGGTGGGCTCTTGGTGCTGAACTCCGTCGACGAACCGGAGCGTTACTCGACGTATTTCATGAAGATCGACGGCGTCAAGTTCCGCCAGAAAGTTGTCCCCGGTGATACACTCATCTTCCGCCTCCAGCTCATATCGCCCATCCGACGCGGCATCTCCACGATGAAGGGCTACGTCTTCGTCGGCGAGAAGGTGGTGTGTGAGGCAGAGTTCATGGCCCAAATCGTCAAAAACAAGTAAGCCGACATGCACGCACCCACAGCCGTCATCCACCCCGAAGCCCGCATTGGCCAAGGCGTGACCATCGATCCCTTCGCATACATCGAGCGCGACGTCGTCATTGGCGACGGATGTCACATCTACCCCCACGCCGTCATCCTCAACGGTGCACGCATCGGCCGTGACTGCCGCATCTTCCCCGGAGCCGTTATCTCTGGCATCCCCCAAGACCTGAAGTTTGCGGGCGAAGACACCACCGCCGAGATTGGCGACCGCACCACCATCCGCGAATGCGTCACCATCAACCGTGGCACCGCCTCGAAAGGCCGCACCGTGGTGGGCAGCGACTGCCTGATCATGGCCTATTCGCACGTGGCACACGACTGCGTCGTACACAACCATGTGATCATCGGCAACGCCTCACAGATCGCTGGCGAGGTGGAGATCGACGACTTTGCCATCCTCAGCGGCAGCGTCCTTGTGCACCAGTTCACGCGCATCTCACAGCACGTGATGATCCAAGGTGGATCACGCGTTGGCAAAGACATCCCCCCCTACACGCTGATCGGTCGCGACCCGATCGTCTACTGCGGCATCAACATCGTTGGCCTACGTCGGCGCGGCTTCTCCAATCAGCAGGTCTACCTCATTCAGGACATCTATCGCACCCTCTACACCCGCGGCCTCAACAACACCGACGCCTTGCAGGCCATCGAAACCGAGTACGAGCCCGGTGCGGAGCGCGACCTGATCCTTAACTTCATCAAGCATTCC